>NZ_JAENIK010000012.1:0-300000 GCF_016595465.1 Luteolibacter yonseiensis
ATCACGAAATGGATTGACCGGGGGCGGCCGGTCAATCTAGGGTCTCCCCGTCGCCACGACGGAGGGCGACCGAGAGACAGACGGTCGATCGCGGTGCAAACCACCCGATCGGCTTTTTAGTCCCCTCGAAACAAGCTCTTTGACAGTATGGCTCAGCGGTAATCGTGCCAAGTGAGAAAGTGAACCGGTGGATCCTGCGAAGGATTCAAGTCCTGCGAAGGATTCCGACGCTTCAAGCAAGGCGGTCGTAAGCAGACTATGATATCGCTGGGAAGAGGAAAAAGATTAAATTGTGCGCTGCGCATCTGGTTTCAATATCGAAACAGTGCGCGGAAGTTGGCTCTTGAAGTCAACAACCCCGATTTGAATCGCGGGTGCCGGCGACGGCATCTGAAAGATCAGATCATTTTTACGGAGAGTTTGATTCTGGCTCAGAACGAACGCTGGCGGCGTGTTTAAGACATGCAAGTCGCACGGGATCAGTTGAGTAGTAATACAATTCTGGTTTAGTGGCGCACGGGTGAGTAACATGTGAATTACATGCCCTTCAGTGGGGAATAGCCCAGGGAAACTTGGATTAATACCCCATGGTATCGCAAGATTAAAGGTGGCCGCAAGGCTGTCGCTGAAGGATTGGTTCGCACCCTATCAGCTTGTTGGCGAGGTAACGGCTCACCAAGGCTACGACGGGTACCTGGTCTGAGAGGACGATCAGGCACACTGGAACTGAGACACGGTCCAGACACCTACGGGTGGCAGCAGTCGAGAATAATTCACAATGGGGGCAACCCTGATGGTGCAACGCCGCGTGGAGGATGACGGTCTTCGGATTGTAAACTCCTGTCATCTGGGAGTAAGGCATGGCTGTTAATAGCGGACATGATTGATAGTACCAGAAGAGGAAGGGACGGCTAACTTCGTGCCAGCAGCCGCGGTAATACGAAGGTCCCGAGCGTTGTTCGGAATCACTGGGCGTAAAGGGAGCGTAGGCGGCGCGGTAAGTCAGATGTGAAATCCCGGGGCTCAACCCCGGAACTGCATCCGATACTGCCGTGCTTGAGGATTGGAGAGGTAGCTGGAATTCTTGGTGTAGCAGTGAAATGCGTGGAGATCAAGAGGAACACTCGTGGCGAAAGCGAGCTACTGGACAATTCCTGACGCTGAGGCTCGAAGGCTAGGGTAGCGAAAGGGATTAGATACCCCTGTAGTCCTAGCAGTAAACGGTGCACGCTTGGTGTGAGGGGAATCGACCCCCCTTGTGCCGGAGCTAACGCGTTAAGCGTGCCGCCTGGGAAGTACGGTCGCAAGACTAAAACTCAAAGAAATTGACGGGGACCCGCACAAGCGGTGGAGTATGTGGCTTAATTCGATGCAACGCGAAGAACCTTACCAAGGCTTGACATGCATCTCTAAGCGCGTGAAAGCGCGTGACCCTTCGGGGAATTTGCACAGGTGCTGCATGGCCGTCGTCAGCTCGTGTCGTGAGATGTTGGGTTAAGTCCCGCAACGAGCGCAACCCTTGTGATTAGTTGCCAGCACGTGAAGGTGGGAACTCTAGTCAGACTGCCCAGATCAACTGGGAGGAAGGTGGGGACGACGTCAGGTCAGTATGGCCCTTACGCCTTGGGCTGCACACGTACTACAATGCCCAGCACAATGAGAACCGAGACCGCGAGGTGGAGGAAATCTGCAAAACTGGGCTCAGTTCGGATTGGAGGCTGCAACTCGCCTCCATGAAGTTGGAATCGCTAGTAATGCCGTATCATCTACGACGGCGTGAATACGTTCCCGGGTCTTGTACACACCGCCCGTCACATCATGGAAGCCGGTCGCACCCGAAGTGCCCGTACCAACCGCAAGGGGGTAGGGTCCTAAGGTGTAGCTGGTAACTGGGATGAAGTCGTAACAAGGTAGCCGTAGGGGAACCTGCGGCTGGATCACCTCCTTTCTACGGAGAAATTCACAAACCGTTCTCACGGTCCCTGTGAAAGGTCGAGACCCCGCTCCCGGCAACGGGGGATGGGGTTGTCAAAACGCAAGTTAGACACCTGAAACACTTAAAACCGGAACATCGCAGGATGTTCCAAACCAAAAAACCACGCAACTGTGTATTTATTGATAGGTTACGCAGTGCACAATTTAATCTTTTCTCCTCACTTCAACACCACCCCGTGAAACGGGCACCCTCGGTAAAGGGGGTTTAGCTCAGTTGGTAGAGCGTCTGCTTTGCAAGCAGAATGTCAACGGTTCGAATCCGTTAACCTCCACCATCTTTCATGAAGCGCCTCGGACTCCGGCAACGGAGGGAACGCTTTGTGGAATCCAAATGGGCCTGTAGCTCAGTTGGTTAGAGCACCGCCTTGATAAGGCGGGGGTCATAGGTTCGAGTCCTATCAGGCCCACCATTCCATTACCGAAGAGATTGAAGTTCCATACTGAAAAAACGAGTCCGCTCTTTGACATCCACATGGAGAAACAAATAATTTCAAGACTGCAATAAATATTGATGACTCATAAAGAGCCATTCTTAGCGGTCCTTGAATATATTCTAATTCCCAAATACATCAATTTTTACGGCAAAGCCGGCAGAGATGCCGGCAGTAGGCAGGTCGAAAGACCTGCAAAGCGTGGAAACTATCCTCATCGGAAGATAAGGAAAAGTCCGCGTGGCTGATTTCAATTAGGAATCAAGCTTTAAAGGGCACACAGTGGATGCCTTGGTGCTAACAGGCGATGAAGGACGTGTTAAGCTGCGATAAGCTTCGGGGAGCGGCAAATACGCTTTGATCCGGAGATTTCCGAATGGGGTAACCTGGTGGTTTTAATAAGCCATCGTTTCTTTCCGAAGCCCGATCTTAGGATCATATGGGAAGTTAAGAAAGAAGACGCGATACCCGGTGAAGTGAAACATCTCAGTAACCGGAGGAAAAGAAAGAGAATCGATTCCGTCAGTAGTGGCGAGCGAAAGCGGATCAGCCCAAACCGGGAGCTTGCTCCCGGGGTTGTAGGACCCCGTCATGGGACCTCAATGGATAGGTGAAGGAACTGGAAAGTTCCGGCACAGAGGGTGATACCCCCGTAACCGAAATCCAACGAGGCCTTAGGGAGTTCCTGAGTAATACGGCACACGTGAAACGCCGTATGAATCTGTGCCGACCACGGCATAAGGCTAAATACTAGTTAGCGACCGATAGTGAACAAGTACCGTGAGGGAAAGGTGAAAAGAACCGCTGTGAGCGGAGTGAAATAGAACCTGAAACCGTGTGCCTACAAGGTGTCAGAGTCCCTTCGGGGATGATGGCGTGCCTTTTGCTTAATGAGTCTGCGAGTTAGTATGTGTGGCGAGCCTAAGTCCTTAGGGGACGGAGGCGAAGCGAAAGCGAGTCCGAACAGGGCGACCTTAGTTGCACGTGCTAGACCCGAAGCGGAGGTGATCTACCCTTGGCCAGGTTGAAGCGCAGGTGATACTGCGTGAAGGACCGAACAGGTGAATGTTGAAAAATTCTCTGATGAGCTGAGGGTAGGAGTGAAAGGCTAATCAAACCCCGTGATAGCTGGTTCTCCTCGAAATGCATTGAGGTGCAGCGTCGCGTGTTTATGAATGGGGGTAGAGCACTGAAAGGGCTAGGGGGCATACCCGTCTACCAACCCCTATCAAACTCCGAATACCATTCAACAGAACGCGGCAGTGAGACGGTGGGGGATAAGCTTCATCGTCAAAAGGGAAACAACCCTGATCAGCAGCTAAGGTGCCTAAATAACGCTAAGTGGAAAGGATGTGGAATTTCACAGACAGTGAGGATGTTGGCTTAGAAGCAGCCACCATTTAAAAAGTGCGTAATAGCTTACTCATCGAGAGATTCCGCGCCGAAAATGATTGGCGATAAGCGTTATACCGAAGCTCTGGGCTTCCGTCCCTGGGGACGGGAGCGGTAGAGGAGCATTCTTGATTGCATTGAAGCGCGATGGCGACTGACCGTGGAGTATCAAGAAGAGAGGATGCAGACATGAGTAACGATAAGACGGGTGAGATCCCCGTCCGCCGTAAACCCAAGGTTTCCCGGGCTACGATTTTCGTCCCGGGGTTAGTCAGGACCTAAGGTGAGGCCGACAGGCGTAACCGATGGACAGCAGGTTAATATTCCTGCACTTCCGACCCTTAACCCGGATTGACGCATTTTTGGAGGTAACTAGGTGATTGAATTCCGAGGTGAGGCTACGGCCGATCCGCATTACCAAAGAAGGTGCCGAGAAAAGATCCGGTGTATGCTAAGGAACCTGTACCGTAAACCGACACAGGTGGGTGGGTAGAATATACCAAGGCGTAAGAGTGAACCCTGGTTAAGGAACTCGGCAAATTGGCCCCGTAACTTCGGGAGAAGGGGTGCCTAGGTTTACCTAGGCCGCAGTGAAATGGCCCAACCGACTGTTTAGCAAAAACACAGCATTCTGCCAAGACGCAAGTCCAAGTATAGGATGTGACACGTGACCAATGCGGAAAGATTAAGGCAAGATGTTAGCAGCAATGCGAAGCTTTGAACCCAAGTCCCCGTGAATGTCGGCCGTAACTATAACGGTCCTAAGGTAGCGAAATTCCTTGTCGGGTAAGTTCCGACCTGCACGAATCGTGAAACGAGTTGGGCGCTGTCTCAACCAGGTGCTCAGTGAAATTGTAATGGCGGTGAAGATGCCGCCTACCCGCAGAAGGACGGAAAGACCCTATAGACCTTAACTGTAAGCTGTCATTGGTTTTTCGATTTTCATGCTCAGCATAAGTGGGAGACTTTGAAGCCATCCTTTAGGGGATGGCGGAGTCGCCAGTGAGATACCACCCTTGGGTGTTGGAAGATCTAACCTCGACCCGTGAATCCGGGCGAGAGACATTGTCAGCCGGTCAGTTTTACTGGGGCGGTATCCTCCCAAAGAGTAACGGAGGAGCGCGAAGGTGGGCTCAGCACGGTCGGTAACCGTGTGTCGAGTGCATAGGCATAAGCCCGCCTAACTGTGAGACCCACAAGTCGAGCAGATACGAAAGTAGGCCTAAGTGATCCGGCGGTTGAATGTGGAATTGCCGTCGCTCAACGGATAAAAGGTACCTTAGGGATAACAGGCTGATTTCATCCAAGAGTTCATATCGACGATGAAGTTTGGCACCTCGATGTCGGCTCGTCGCATCCTGGGGCTGGAGAAGGTCCCAAGGGTCCGGCTGTTCGCCGGTTAAAGCGGCACGCGAGCTGGGTTCAGAACGTCGCGAGACAGTTCGGTCCTCTATCCTCTGTGGGCGCAGGAAAATTGAGGGGTTCAGTTCCTAGTACGAGAGGACCGGAATTGACATACCTCTGGTGCACCGGTTGTCCTGTCAAGGGCATGGCCGGGTAGCTAAGTATGGAACAGATAAGCGCTGAAAGCATCTAAGCGCCAAGCTGCTCCCAAGATGAATTTTCCCCAAAGGATCGTCGAAGACTACGACGTTGATAGGCTTCAGGTGTAAGTGCGGTAACGTATTCAGCCGAGAAGTACTAATCATCCGTTTGGCTTGATTCCTATTTTTGAATTAGTGAAGACAAGAGACCGTGAATGGACCTGAGGAAATCAGGTTTTGGAATTATTGAAAACTCCGTGTGGATGTCAGGGAGCGGGCGAAGGGAACGAAGCCCGCTTGACCGTCGACAAAGACATAGCTCAGATCGTCAGAGATTCAGTTTTGCGCCAATGGAAGTTGGCTCCAGGATTGCCCTCTGGTGACCAGAGCGCGGTGGAACCACCCGGTCCCATTCCGAACCCGGAAGTGAAACGCCGCAGCGCCGATGGTAGTGAGACGATAGGTCTTGTGAGAGTAGGTCGTCGCCAGGTATATGCCCGGCTCCTGTAAAAGGGAGCCGGGCTCTTTTTTTGTGCGGGGGGAGGAGAGAGGGAAGGGTGGAAAGGGTGGAAAGGATCGTGGAGAGAGGAGGAGCATAACCGGTGGAGCTCAACCGGGGAGCACAACCGGGGTAGAAGAGGAGAAACGGTGGAAACGGTGGAAACGGTGGGGAGTGGGAACAATCGACTCTTCGTCGTCGGGGACAGCACGGGACAATCCGAGCCATGCTCCACAGGAGGATCGGGATCGCCCGCCGCCACGGCCGACGAACCGCATGCGGATCCACCGAGGTGTCCTTGAATGGGTGCCCGGGATGAAACGGACCGGGATCGGTCATCTGTCGATCAGGAACCGGAAATTCACGAGAAAACCAGCCAAGGAGAACCGGCAATCAGGAATCAAACCGCCTGGGCCGGTCGCGCGAAACATCGGTTGCCGCAAACCATTTTCAATTCCGGGCCACCTGTCCGGCTGGCCGGTCAAATGCGTGATCTCATGCGTAGCACCGGAGAAACAAAGGCAATGCCAAAGAAGCGGAGCTGTAGGATTTTCAACCTCCCCGGGATTATCCGTGGGACAGGATGTCCCCCGGAGCGATCGTCAGAATGACGACGCCCCGTTGACTGCCCGTCGGAAGAGTTGATACCGAAGAACCGATGCCGGGGGCTGATGCCGGGGACTGATGCCGAAGGGAGCGTGTTTACCCTGAACGCTGTGTGCCGTGGACATGCTGTCCGGCTGCGGAACGAAACTGGGTCCGGAGGCAGGATGAAACGCGATCGGGAGGCGGTGGATCTGGTGAATCCGGAAGCCCTGTTTCTTCGGCGTATGATCCGTGGGAAAGGAACTTGGAATCCGTCGGAAAGGGACTTGGAAAATCCACTAGGTCATGCTCCGGCAGCTTCTGATCGAACCGGAGTGTGGAAAGCCAAGCTTGGGCGGGAGCTCCGCGGGATTCGGGAATACCGTGAGCCGGTCTGGGTTCCGGTGGATAGGCTGGAGCCGGACTCACACCGGCGGACTCATGCCTCGAACTTCGGAGACTGGCCCAGGAAGCGACGGGGATTCTTGTAAATGATCTGTTCGATGTCTTCCGCAGTGTGCCTGCGGCGTTTCATTTCCAGCGCGCATTTCGGGACAGCTAGGGGATCGGAGTGACCCCAATCACAGGCGGAATTCATCCAAAGGCGTTCGGCACCGTAGATTTCGAGCATGTCGATGGCGCGGTGCGGAGAGCATTTGCTTTCCGGGTAGAGCGTCATGCCGGCCCAGTAGCCGGCGTCAAGCACGTGGGAGATGGTGTGTTCCTCGACGTGGTCGATGATGATTTTCCCACGGTCCAGTTTGGAAAACGATGCGAGTGAATCGAGGATCAGCTTGGTTCCCTTGAGTTTGTCCTCAAGATGGGGAGTGTGGATGAGAATGGGGAGATCCCGGTCCTGCGCGAGCTGCACGTGCGCTTCGAAGATTTCCAATTCGTTCCGGGTGTTCTTGTTCAGGCCGATTTCGCCAATGCCCAATACCGTCGGACAATCGAGGAACCGCGGGATGAGGTCCATGACCTCGCGGGCGAATCCCGGGTCATCAGCTTCCTTCGGATTGATGCAGAGCCACGAGTAATGCCTGATGCCGTATTTCGCCGCGCGCTTGGGTTCGTATTCGGTGAGCTGGCGGAAATAGTCGTAAAATCCGTCGGCGGAGGAGCGGTCGAAGCCTGCCCAGAAGGCGGGCTCGCAAATTGCCTCGCAGCCGGAAAGGGCGAGTTTCTCGTAGTCGTCGGTCGTCCGGCTGACCATGTGGCCGTGTGGCTCTATGTATTTCATGAAAAAAGTTGATGGAGGATGGTGGGAAGCTGATGGAGGGGATGAGCGAGGCAGAGGCGGGTGTTTCCCGCCTCCCGGACATCAACCTTCCACACCCGGCTTTCTTGTTGGGAGGGCCGCGCCGAAGGCTCCTTGGAAAGGGGCGCTTCCGGAAATTTCCCCGCTATGGTCCGAAAAGGACTCCAGGACGACGCGGGCGCGGTCAGGACGGTCGGAGAGAAGGATGGGAAGTGCTGTCTTCATCGCGGTGAACCGGTAGTCTTCTTCGCCCTCGTGGCGATCGATGCGGTCGAGGAACGCGGCGAGGTCGATGAGCTTGTGTCTAGCGTCGATGAATTGCAGGTCTAGGAGGTCCTTCTTGCTCGGCATGGGGAAAGTTTAAGCAGGGATTTATAAATTCCTATCCCGAAGAATGGGGAAAATGAGGTGCCGCTTGCGCGACGGGCGGGGATGGTGTGAGCTTCGGGCGTGTTAGCGACTTACGTGCATGATTTGGATCCCGTGGCCCTGCCGATTTACGGCGGACTGGCGCTGAGGTGGTATGGACTGGCCTATCTGATGGGCTTCGTGGCGGGATTTCTGCTGCTGAAGAACCTCGCACAACGTGGCTTATGGGTGTTGAAGCCGGAGAAAACGGCGGATTTCATCGCCGCATGTGCCTTGTTCGGGGTGTTTTTGGGCGGGCGGCTGGGCTATATCCTTCTTTATTTCAAGGACGGAGCGATCAACTGGGAGTGGTTTGGAAACCTGTTTTCTTCAGGACAAAACCATGTAGCCGTATCCTTGGTCAATGCGGAGTGGGTGAACGCCATCGCGCAAAATCCTTCGGTCGTTTTCCGGGTATGGGAAGGAGGGATGGCAAGCCACGGTGGCATCCTTGGGTTGGCAATCTTCACTTGGATTTATGCGAAGAAAAACAAGGTGTCATGGGCCGGCCTGGCCGATGGCCTCTGCGTGGTTGGGCCGTTGGGCCTGTTTTTCGGGCGCATGGCGAATTTCATCAACGGAGAATTATATGGCCGTGTGGCGGATGGAGTGGCATGGGCGGTGAAATTTCCCAAGTCTCTCGAACTTGAATCCCAGGACGTGCAGGGCGCGGCCTGGCAGGCCTGCACACAGGTCGAGCCTTCGCTGGCAAAGGCGACTTCTCTCGATCAACTTGTTACCGTCGCACGCGAGAATCCCAAAGTGTCGGAGACACTCGGTGAATTCCTGCAACCACGCCACCCGTCACAGATTTACGAAGGTTTGTTGGAGGGCCTCCTGCTTTTCCTGATTCTCTACACGGTGCGGGTGAAATTTAAAAATGCCCCGACGGGTCTCATTACCGGACTGTTTTTCGCTCTCTACGCGATTTTCAGAATTCTCGGCGAACAATTCCGCGAACCGGATGCCGAGCTGGTGAGGCTCCTCACGAAAGGACAGTTTTTCTCCATCTTCATGTTCCTCTTCGCCGCGGCTTTTTTCGTCCACGCATGGCGGGAGGCAAGAAAGGGGCTGACCAGAGGCTGACAAGGGTGGCCCGCAGCGCCACCCTCCGGAAACATCAGCCCCTGCGGAAGCCACCTCACACCTCGCCGAACAATTCGCGGGCGGTGTAGGCCATGCCGATGGCCGCCGCCGCGTCACCGCCGCTGGCCCATTCGAACTGCGTGGTCACCTTGTCCGGGTCGAGCGGACTGTTGCGGTAAACCGGCCACGCACGTTCCGCGAAGCCTTCGCCGATCCACTCCATGTATTGGTCGCGGAAGGTGGTTTCCGCCAGACCGCCACCGATGACGACGAGGCCGGGATCCACGGTGCGGACCATGTCGGCGATCGCATAGCCGAGGATGTAACCCTGCTGTTTGAAGATCTGGACCGCGAGCTGGTCGCCTTTTTCCGCAAAGTCACGGAGCTTGAAGGCTTTCTCCTCGACCGGCGTGTCGCCCTCGTTGAGCGGGTGGGTGGTCCACTCGGGTTTGGCGAGTTCAAGGCGCAGGCGGCGGCGCAGAGCGACCAGTGAGACCCATGCCTCCGCACAGCCTTTCAAGCCGCAGGAGCAGGTGGGGAGTTCTCCATCGTCCTCACGGAATGGCACGCTGATGTGTCCGACTTCAAGAGCCATGCCGTTCGCGCCTTCGTAGCCACGTCCGCCCGGCAGGACAAGGCCGCCACCGAGCCCGGTGCCTGGCGCGACGAGCAGCAGGCTGCCGAAGTGTTTCCGGCGCAGCGCGTATTCACCGAGTGCGGCGGCATTGCCGTCGTTCGTCATGTAGACCGGCACGCCGGTGCGTTCGGAAAGTTTTCCACGGATGTCCGTGCCCACCCAGTCGCTGCCGAGATTCGCCTGGCCCCAGATCACGCCGTCGCTGCTGGGGGCGGGCACATCAAGACCGATGCCGGCGATGGCGCTCTTCTCGATGCCGGCGCCCGCGGCGAGTTGGTCAAGGGCTTGGTCGAGCTGGCCGAATGTCGTCTCATAGCCGTTTTTCACCATGCTGCGAACCTCCGTCAATGGCCCGACTTGTTCGGAGAGATGATTGACCAAAACCGCTTTGACCGTGGTGCCGCCGATATCGAGGCCAGCATAATAAGAAGATTCATTTGCCATGATGCGGAGACTGTTTTCCAGGCACCGCACTGTCAAGAAATTGGCAACCCCACAACGGGGGGATGTCTCGCTTCCGCAGCTTGGGAATGGTTGCGGACGTGGAGCTTCAGATCACCGCGTTCGCCAGCAGGATGATCACGATGGAAACCACGGCGATCCCTGTTTCCACGACGGTCCATGTCTTCAAGGTTTGGGAAATGGACATGCCGAGGTATTCCTTCACGAACCAGAAGCCCGAGTCGTTCACGTGGGAAAGGATCAGGGATCCGGCGCCCATCGCGAGCACCAGCAGCTCGCGGTTCGTATCCGGCCGGGCTTCCACGACGGGCAGCATCAGTCCCGCGGCCATGGTGATGGACACCGTGGCCGATCCCACCGCGATGCGCAGCAGCCCGGCGATGATCCAGCCTAACAGGATGGGTGTCACCGGGATTTGTACTGCAAGATCGGCGATGGCCTTGGCCACGCCGGAGTGTTCCAGCACCTTGCTGAAGCCGCCGCCGGCTCCGACCACCAGGAAGATGCTCGCCGCAGGACCGACGCATTGTTCGGTGAATTTCAGAATCTCACCGCCCTTGAGTCCGCAGTGGGTGCCGAACGCCCAGAAAGAGAACACCACGGCGATGAGCATGGCCACCACCGGCGCTCCGATGAAGTCCGCCACCTGCCGCACCGTGTTTTCCGGCGGCAGCGACACGTCCGCCGCCGTGGCGACAAGCATCAGCAGCACCGGCAGCAGCATGGTGAAAATGCTCAGGGCGAATCCGGGAGGGCGGGGGGCTGCCGCTTTTCCGGAAGCTTCGGCACCCAGTCCGCCGATGGCCACCGGCACGCGCGGGGCGACCCAGCGGGCGAGAAACGGACCGGTGATGAGCGCGGTGGGAAGACCGACTGCGATCGACCAGAGAATCGTTTTTCCGGTGTCAGCACCGATTTTTCCGATGGCCACCATCGGACCGGGATGCGGCGGGATGAGTCCGTGGGCCACGGAGAGTCCGGCGGCGAGAGGCAGCGCGAGATAGAGGATCGGTGTCTTCGTCTGCCGGGCGAGCATGAAGGCGATGGGACCTAACAGGACGATGCCGACACCGAAAAACACGGAAATTCCCACGAGAAACGCCACCAGCATCACGGCGTAGTCGAGCCGCTTGATTCCTAACAGATTCACCATCCGGTTCGCGATCACCTCCGCCGCTCCGGACTCGGCGAGCAGTTTTCCCAGAATGGTCCCCAGTCCGATGATCATCGCCAGGAAGCCCAGCGTGTTCCCCACACCTTCCTGGAAGCTCTTTGAAATGCCCGGCAGCGGCATGCCGGAACCGACCCCTACGACGAGGGATGCGATCATCAGCGCGATGAACGCGTTGCACTTGAAGCGGGCGATCAGGACGATGAGACCGATGATGGCCGCCAGCGCGAGCAGCAGCAGACCATTCGGTGAAAGCATGGCAATGGGTAAATCCATGAAACGAAACCTGAACAAACCATCCCGGTGTGGGAATCCCTAATTCATGTCCCCCAAAAAGTGGAAATTTCAAACTTCCCCCCTCGCGGATCGCCCATTTTACTCACCGTATGTCCGCGAAAATCGCTCTCAAACCCAAGATCCAGCTCGGCGTCGTGCCGACCCATTTCAAATTCGTCGGTGGAATCGTGCCCGATGAGAACGGAAAATTTCCTCGCGACGCGGACGGCGCGCTGCTCATCCTGTCGGAAATGAAGAAACTCGGCGACGCGTCGCCGGTGGCGATGGACATCGTGCAGATCCCGTTCTTCGCCTCGGCCGATGCGGACGAGGTGACCGAGATGATCGATGGTCTGAAGGCGCTCGGCCTTGAAGTGCATTTCATCATCATGGTCGGCGGTGCGAATCCGATGAATCCCGCCGATGAGGATGCCGTGGTCGCCCAGCTTGTCTCGAGCCTCAAGGCCGCGATCAAGCATGGCATCCGCCACGTTTCCTCCACCTCCATCGAGGAATGGATGAGTGCCGACACCGCCCGCACGGGCGATGCCTTCACGGCGGCGGTGGAGCAGAATGTGAAGGTCCACATGCGTGTCTATCAGGAAGCGGGCGTGGAGGGATCGTGTATCGAGAACTGGCACATCGAGTTCCTGCGGCCCGGCGAATTCAAGACGTTCACCAATGTGGACCGTGGCTGGTCCTTCGTGAAGGCCGCGAACCTCGCGCTCGGGAAAAAATTCTTCAAGCTGCTGGTGGACGCCGCGCATTGCGGAGACTCCGGCCTGAGCATCGCGGAAAATGAGAAGCTCATCGCGGAGATCGCCGCCGCGGGCGAGTTCGGCATTTTCCACGCTTCGGCAAAAACCACGCGCGGCTGTCTCTCGACGGACGATGGCTGGATCGGCGCGCTTCTCACCGCCGCCGCGAAATCCGGAGAGCTGAAGCACGTTTTCGTGGAAGTGTTCGACCACGAGGATCCGGCGTTGGAACTCGTCAGGAAGCTGGATCCCGGCCACGGCGTGGATACCCGTGACGGCCGGAGCTACATGCAGGTGACGGCGGACGGCCTGGGCGATGTCGCCCACCGCCTGAACAACCTGAAGGTCCGCGGATTCCTCAACGCCTGACAGACATGAGAACCGTCAATGGCGAGCCGTCATTCCATCTCGGCACGCCCGAGCTGGATCTCCATCTCACCGCACGCGGCGGACACATGGCACCGGTGGTTTTCCACCTGGCCGGTCGTGATGTCTCGCCGTATTCGCTCTCGCCATGGGAGCCTGCGGAATATCCGGAACTACCGCCGTTGCTCTCGGTGCTGCGGGGGGATTTTCTGTGCTTTCCCTTCGGTGGGCAGGAGGTGGGACCACCACACGGAGAAACGGCGAATGCGGAGTGGATGCGGTTGGAATCCGACGGGCGTTCGCTCCGTTGCAGGATCGACACGACCGACAGCGGAGCCGGAGTGGTGAAAACCCTGGAGACACGGGAGGGCCACCATGCGGTTTATTTCACCCACGAGATTTCCGGAGCGGAAGGTGAGTTCAGCTATGGCAACCATCCGGTCATCGATTTTTCGAATCTTGCGGAAGGCGAGGGGAGGGTGACGACGAGCGCGTTCCACTGGGCCTCCGTTTACCCCGGAGCGTTTTCAAATCCTGCCGAGGGTGAAACCCAGGTTTTTGAGAAAGGCGCGGTGATCACCGATCTCAGCGCGGTCGCGCTGGCCGCGGGCGGCACGCTGGATCTGACGCATTACCCCACGCCCGTGGGTCACGAGGATCTCGTGATGGTCGCCCATCAGCCGGTTACGGACGAGCAACCCTTCGCGTGGTCGGCGGCGGTGCTGGACGGGTATGTCTGGTTTTCGCTGAAAAATCCGGTGGATTTTCCGAGCACCATCCTGTGGATTTCCAATGGCGGCCGGACCGCCGCACCATGGCTCGGGCGGCACCGCGGGCGCATGGGCATCGAGGACGTCTGTTCCCATTTCGCGGATGGCGTGGTCGAGTCGCGCCGGGGCTTACTAGAGAAACATGGAGTAGCGACGACGAGGACTTTCCGGAAAGATGCACCCGTCACGCTGCGCAATATCCATGCGGTGGCGGCGCTGCCCGATGGCTTTGGAGCCGTGGGCCGCATCGTTCCGGCTGGAGAAGACGCGGTGAAACTCATCGGCACGTCCGGCGGGGAGATCGTCGTGCCGCTTCACTGGCGGCACGTTGTCCGGCCTGCCTGATATGTCTGATTTCATGTAAATTTCCAAAAATCCACCCGTAACATTCCGACTTAACCAACCCAATGAGCGTTCCTCTCACCACCGCCGACCTATCCACCACCACGACGAATCTCAAGGCCCTCATCGACGGGCATCTGGAGGACACCGGCGGTCTTTTGCGTCTTTCCCCCACCTGGGTGCCGCGCTCGTTCCTGCAGCCCGGTCTGCGCATCAAGCTGCATCCCGATGACACCTATGCCTACGGACTGAACCGCGGCGGCATCGACGAGCGCTGGTTCGGCTCCACCACGGAAACGGCGAACGAAGGGCGTGCGGCGGACGAGGGGCTTTCCTATGTCATCGTCGGCAACGAGCGCTTCACCCTGCGTGACGCCATCGCCGAGAGCGGCGCGGCCATCATCGGCCAGACGATGTGGGACAAGTATGGCAAATGGCCGGTTTACTCGAAGTTCTTCGACAACATGGGACCCATCCCGCACCACATGCACCAGAGCGCGGAGCAGGCTGCGCTGGTCGGCCAGGAAGGCAAGCCGGAGAGTTATTATTTCCCGCCGCAGCACAACAATGTGGGGAACAATTTCCCATACACGTTCATGGGCTTCGAACCGGGCACGACCCGCGACCAGGTCTACAAGTGCATCAAGAACTGGAACAAGGGTGAGAACGGCATCCTCGACCTTTCGAAAGCCTACCGTCTCAAGGTCGGCACCGGCTGGCTCATCGATCCCTGCATCCTCCACGCTCCGGGTTCCCTCTGCACCTACGAACCCCAGTGGGGCTCGGACGTCTTCGGCATGTATCAGAACCTTGTCGAAGGCCGCGAGGTGCCATGGTCGCTCCTCGTGAAGGACATGCCGCAGGACAAGCACCAGGACATCGACTTCATCATCGACCAGCTCGACTGGGAGAAGAACGTCGATCCGAACTTCAAGGACAACCACTACCTCGAACCTGTCACCTCCAGCAAGGGCGAGGGCTTCCATGACAAGTGGATCGTCTATGGAAAAGTGGATGGTTTCCAATATTTCACCGCGAAGGAAATCACCGTCGAGCCGGGACAGACCGTCACCATCAAGGACAATGGCGCGTATTCGCTCATCGTCGTGCAGGGCGAGGGCTTCGCGAACAAGCTCCGCCTGAACTGCCCGAAACTGCTCCGCTTCAACGAGCTCGCGAACGACGAGTTCTTCTGCACCGAGTCCGCCGCGAAACAAGGCGTCACGTTCACCAACACGTCCCTCACCGAGCCTCTCGTCGCCCTGCGTTACTTCGGACCGGAAGTGAATCCGGATGCTCCTGCCATGGGTGCTTATAAAAACCAGTAATCTTCATTGCGATGCGAAATAATCCGCTCTTACGCCTGGCTACCGGACTCATCGCAGTCATTGCCGGATTGGCATTGGTGATCAAGGGAGAGCGCGGGTGGATGCTGGTGATGGTTGGTCTTCCAGTTTTCTTCATCGGACTCGCATCGCTAACAACTTCCAAACACAAGAAACCTTAGTAATATGAAACTTCACAATGCCATGTGGCCCGGTCTCGTCGGCAAGGAACCCGGCACGGACCACCCGCCGATCTCGCTCGATCACATGCTCGAACTCACCGCCGCCACCGAGGTGAACGGCCGCAAGTTTGACGGTGTGGATCTTTTCCTTTTCCACCCGCATACGGACCCCGATATTTCGGATGACGATCTGAAAGCGATGGCGGACAAGATCGCCGGTTACGGACTCGGTGTGGGTTCGCTTGTCGCCCCCATCTGGCCGGGGACCGTGGGGGCCTCGGCCATGGGGTCTGCGGAAGATCAGGGGAAATTCCTGCTCGCGGTGGAAAAGGCGTGCCGCATCGCCAAAATTCTCAACGAGCATGGTGTGCGCAAGTCAGGCGTCATCCGCATCGACTCCGCGACCGGCCCCGCCGAATGGGTGAACGATCCTGCGGGCAACACCAAGAAGATCGCGGAGACCTTCCAGAAGGCGGGCAAGATCGCCGCCGGTTACGGCGAGCGCCTCGCGGCGGAAGGGGAGATCTGCTGGGCGGGCATGCACTCGTGGAAAGCCATGCTCGACACGCTCGAAGCCACCGCGATGCCCGGCGTCGTCGGCTTCCAGGCGGACCTCGCGCACACCTATCTTTATCTGCTGGGCTACAACGCACCGGAGGCCGCCCTCCTTCAGGAAGGTTATACCGAAGAGGAGTTCTGGTCTGCTTACAAGATCATGACCGACGGCCTGCGCCCATGGACCTTGGACTTCCACGTCGCCCAGAACGACGGCTCGGTCCACGGCACCGGCTCGCACGACAAGACCGGCCGCCACTGCCTCGCGGATGATCCGAATGGCAAACTCGACATCGCCCGCGCTTCCAGCTACTGGCTCAAGGACGCCGCCGACCGTGGCATCCAGCACATCTGTTGGGATGGCTGCATGTTCTCCAACGAGACATTGGAAAACCCGAAGACTTGGGAACACATCCTTGAAGCGATGATCTCCGTCGAGAAGGCGATTTGAACCCGGCATCAGACGTTGGACATCGAACATCGAAGTTAAGAATTCATTTATGAAAAAACCTATCCGCATCGGCCTCATCGGCTATGGCTTCATGGGCCGCACCCACTCGAACGCCTACTCGCAACTCTCCCATTTCTTCGACACCGAGCACTATCCCGTCCGCCAGGCGGTCTGTGGCCGTGACGAGGAGAAAGTCAAAGCCTTCGCTGAAAAGTGGGGATACGAGTCCTACGAAACCGACTGGCGCGAGCTCGTCAAACGCGAGGACATCGACGCCATCGACATCTGCACACCGAACGATTCCCACGCCGAGATCGCCCTCGCGTGTATCGAGAATGGCAAGATGATCCTCTGTGAAAAGCCGCTCGCCCTCAATGGCGAACAAGGCGAGAAAATGGTCGAGGCCGTGGAGAAATCCGGCCTGCCGAACCTCGTCTGGTACAACTACCGTTTCCTACCCGCCGTCACCCACGCGAAGAACATCGTGGCCTCCGGTGAACTCGGACGCGTTTTCCATTACCGCGCGAACTTCCTCCAGGATTGGACGATTTCCGAAGAGCTTCCACAAGGCGGGGCGGGCCTCTGGCGTCTGGACGCGGCGGCCGCCGGTTCCGGTGTCACGGGCGACCTTCTCGCCCACTGCATCGACACCGCGCGTTGGATCAACGGCGAGATTGTTTCGGTCAGCGCCATGACGGAAACCTTCATCAAGGAGCGTGTCCACACCGCCACCGGCCAGAAGCACCCTGTCACCATCGACGATGCCTGTGCCTTCCTCGCCCGATTTGAAAATGGCTCGCTCGCGATTTTCGAGTCCACCCGCTACGCCCGTGGCCACAAGGCGCTCAATACCTTCGAGATCAATGGTGAGAAAAAATCCCTTTCCTGGGATCTCCACGATCTCAATTACCTCCAATACTTCGACCACGGAGTTCCCGGCGACCGCCGAGGCTGGAGCAGCATCCATTGCTCGGATGGAGACCATCCGTATGCGGGGAACTGGTGGGTGCCAGGCCTCTGCCTGGGCTACGAACACTCGTTCACCCACGAGCTGGCCGAGTTCTTCAAGTCGCTCGACGATCCATCCGCCGAGAAACGCTACCCGGACTTCCGCCATGCCTTGGGCACGCAGTATGTCTGCGACGCCGTCCTCGAATCCGCCCGCACCAAGCAGTGGGTGGACGTGAAGCAGGCATGAGTCACGCATGCGGGCGGATTCATCCAGCTCCGCCGATGAGAGGTGAAAACCAACGGGCGATGCGCTGTTGAGCCACTTCTCATCGGCATTCCCGACCGTTGGATCAGGCGGGATGTCGGGCCGTCATGAAACGCCGCCCGGGGTGGTCAGATGCGGCGGCGCCCCAGCATTGTTCCGAACAAGACGACTGTTGCGATCGCAACGGAGGATGGTTCCGGAATGATTCCCGCCTGGATGGCCTGGCCCGGCGTATCCTCGAACGCCCAGTCGACGATCGTTCCCTCGACATTGCCGGGGATGAAACGCAGCCAGCCATGGTGGATCGTGGATCCCGCCTCCTTCGTGAACTCGAAAGCCAGGATGCCGGGCTCGTCCGGGACGAATTTGCCCGCGACCGCGGTTGCGGCGGTGTGATATTGCGAAGCCCAGGCATCCGTCATGAATGCGGAGGAAACGTCGATCGTGGTTCCCACCGGCACATTGAGGTAATGGTCGGTTTCCTCCTCGGGATCATAGGTGCTGGTGGCGCTGACGGCCACCGGCCTGAGCAGCTCCCCATTGAAAATACCATATCCGCCCAAGGTGATATTGAGCCAAGGTCCGTCATCAAAACCGGCGGGAAACACGTTCACGATGCTTCCGGTTTCAAAGTTGATGTAGATGCCTTCCAGATCCACCGCCGAGACGGTGAGGTTTTGAGAGCCGCTATAGATCGTGGCGGCGGGTGCCGGCGACTGGATGGTGGCAAGCACCGCTATTCCGACAAGATAGGTTTTCATAATGACATTGACGTCCCACTAACAAAAATCATCGCGCCGGATCAAGTCGTTTTTAAAATTTCGGTATATGGATTGCCAAAAGATATTTCCGGAATTTGGAAAAATCGTGTCAGTCCTTTGCGATGTCCGGAGTTCACGCTTCAGCGGACCGCTCCAGCGTGGTCTTTCACAAGACTCCAGCTCTTTCACGAACCACAGCATGTTCACAGGCCTCCGCTTCTTCAACGAAGTTCGGATTACCATTCGAAAGAGCAAGCTGGCGCTGTCAACTGAAGCTTGAACTCCGGACAATGGCTGCCAGCCGGATGTGTGGTTGTTGAAGCCGTCACGACTCCGGCCCGTGCCTCGAGTCGGATCAGGTTCTTCCGGTAACAGCCGCCCCCGACAAGGCTATGCGGTTGCCTGGACCATGACCTTCTCCAGAAGGTCTCCGAGAACCGGTGGTGACACCGGCTTGCTGAGAAACGCATCCATTCCGGCTTCCAGGCACATGTCGCGTTCCTCCGGCATGGCATTCGCGGTCATGGCGATGATGTGGATGGGACGGGTATGGCGGAGGCGGATTTCCCGTGTCGCGGCGTATCCGTCCATGGTCGGCATCTGGCAGTCCATGAGGATCACATCGTATGGGGTCTTTTCCAGAGCGGACAGCACTTCCAAGCCATCCTTCGCGACGTCCGCCGTGTAGCCGAGGCGCTGGAGCTGCAGGAGCGTCACCCTTTGGTTCACCAGATTGTCTTCGGCGAGGAGGATGCGGAGGCTGGAAACAGGTTTTTGCATGTCGTTGCTTGGCTTGGAGGCGGCGGGCCCGGCAGCGGCTCCGCTGGAATGGTGGCTGAGGATGGTGCTCAAGGCGGAGTGCAGGCGCGTTTGCTTGAGCGGTTTGACCAGATGGCCTTCCACGCCGGCCTCCGTCAGGATGGATTCGGAAAGGTGGTCGCCCAGAGAACTGAGCAGCAGGAGGCGTGTGCCGGAAGTGGCCGGGTCCGACTTGATGAGCTTGGCCAGGGACAGGCCGTCCATGCCGGGCATCTGCATGTCCAGCAGGGCGAGGGTGAAGGGGGCGTCGCCGGTGTTTTCCTTGCGCAGCATTTCCATGGCCTCCTGTCCTCCGCTGGCACTGGTCGAGCTCATCTGGAGATTGGAAAGCTGGAGCTGCAGGATCTTGCGGTTGGTCGCGTTGTCATCCACCACGAGGACACGCATGTCTTCCGGGAAATCCACGACCGCGGGAGCCTGGGGGGACTGGCCGGTCTGCTTTTGAAAACCGGCGCTGAACCAGAACCTCGAACCTTCGCCGGGTTCGCTCTCGACGCCGATCTCCCCGCCCAACGCCTCGACGATCTGGCGGGAAATGCTGAGTCCGAGGCCCGTGCCGCCGTATTTCCGGGCATCCGAACCGTCGGCCTGCACGAATGGTTCGAAAATTCTCAGGCACAGATCCTTGGCGATCCCGATGCCGGTGTCGCGCACCTCGAAGAGCAGGCGGGTTTCCGTTTCGGTTTCCTCCAGCGACGAGACATTGAGGATCACCTCGCCGTCGTTGGTGAATTTCACGGCATTGCTGAGAATGTTGGTGAGGACCTGGCGCAGCCGGCCGGGATCCCCCCGCAGATTGGCGAAGACATCCTTGCCGACATAGCCGACCAGTTCCAGGCCCTTGTGCCGGGCGATGCTGCCGACGATGTCCAACGTGCCCTCGACCACCATGTTGAGATCGAAGTCGCTGGTCTCGAAATGAAGGGAGCCGGACTCGATCTTGGAGGAGTCGAGCAGGTCGTTGATGAGATTCAACAAAAGATCCGCGCTGCCGCGGATCGTGTCGATGTAATCGCGCTGGTCGGCATTCAGTTCGGTATGGAGCAGGAGTTCCGCCATGCCGATGACTCCGTTCATCGGCGTGCGGATCTCATGGCTCATGTTCGCCAGGAAGCGGCTCTTCAGACGGACGGATTCCAGCGCCTCATCACGGGCGATCGACAGTTCTCCAAGCGTTTCATTCAACTGGAGATTGGTTTTTTCAAGTTCCGCGGTCCGGGTCCGGACGGCGCACTCCAGCTTCTCCGCATGAAGGCGGGTCTGCTGGAGGAGGAGCCATTTTCCGGTCAGGGCGTGGGCGCACTGGATCACCTCCACCACGTCGAAGGGTTTCTTGAGGATGAGCAGGCGGTCTGTCAGGCCCAGCCGCTCGACCATTCCCTCCCATGAATAATCGGAGTAGGCGGTGCAGATGACGATCTGGACATCGGGGTCGATCTCCCACAGTCGCGCGGTCGTTTCGATGCCATCCAGACCGGGAGGCATGCGGACATCCATGAAGACGAGCGAATACCGGTAGCCCTTTTCCCTGGAGGCCGCCACCATCTCCAGCGCCTCAAGTCCTTGGGAGGCGAAATCCAGTTTGAACTGCGTTTTCTTCGGCGCGGTGGAAGCGGTGCCGAAAAACGCCGCGTCCTCGTCCTCGAAGTCATCCACGACCGGATCTCCCTCGAGGATTTTGCGGAAATCTTCGTGGATCGCCCGGTTGTCATCCACCACCAGGATGCGGTGGGGGGGATCGGCGGCCGGGGGATGACTTGGAGTGGCTGGGTTCATCTCTGGGGAATCAAGAGTTCGGGGCGAGCGGGAGTTCAAGAATGAATGTGGCGCCTTGTTCGGTCCCCTCGCTGTGGACGGTGAGCGAACCTCCGAGTTCCCGAGCAGCGATGGCACCGCTGTGGAGACCGAATCCGTGTCCTTGAGGCTTCGTGGTGTAGCCGTGTTCGAAGATGCGGGTGAGGTTCTCGCGCGCGATGCCGATGCCGTTGTCGATGATCTCGATCCGCGCGCCTTTCTCGGTGCCGGTGAGGCGCACGGTCATCGACTTGTCTTTTCTCAGCGACTCGTCACAGGCCTGTTTGGCATTGCGGATCAGGTTGACGAGGATCTGGACCGCCTTGTGTTTTTCGACGGTGATGGGAGGAACCTTGGAATACTCGCGGATGACCTCCACCCGGTGACGGGCGAGGGCGTCTCCGTTCATGCGGAGGCTGTCGTCCAGGAGATCCGCCACGTTGACGATTTCCGTGACGCCGGAGCCCTTCGAGTAACTCTGCTGCATGGCGACGACCTCCTTGATGTGGTCGATGTTTTTCTCCAGCAACTGCAACTCGGCGATGACGCTCGATTGTTCCTCCTCGAGTCTCGCCGCGAGCTTGCGGAGGAATCCGGGCAGTTGGGGGCCGCGCGGATCGTTGGCGAAAAAGCCCGCGAGATCGGTCGAATGCTCGTCGAGCAGTTCCGCGGTCTTCATCACGCTGCCGACACGGGAATTCCGGACCTTGGTGGATACCATCGCACACGAGATATTCACGCTGTTGAGGACGTTGCCGATGTTGTGCAGCACGCTGGTGGCGACCTCGGCCATTCCCGCCCTGCGCGAGGCTTCGATCAGCTCGCCTTGAACCGCATCAAGCGACGCTTCCGCCCTCCTGCGTTCCGTGATGTCCTGGATCTGGGAGATGAAGTGCAGGGGTTTCCCATCCGCGTCGCGGACCAGGGAAACGCTCAACAGCACCCATACCAGACGGCCCTCCTTGTCCAGATACCGCTTCTGCATCTGATAAGAGGGTGCCTTTCCGTCGATGACCGACTGCATGTGGGCCAGGTCGATATCCAGATCGTCCGGGTGGGTGATGTCCTGGAAAGTCTGGGTGAACAGCTCTTCCGGTGTGTAGCCGAGCAGTTCGCAGAGAGCCCGGTTCACCTTGAGCCAATGGCCTTCCGGTGAAACCAGGGCCATGCCGATCGAAGCATGCTCGAAGGCGCTGGCGAAGCGGTCCTCGCTGCCACGCAGTTCCTGGTGGGTGGCGACCAGCTCGGCGGTGCGTTCCGTGACCAATTGCTCGATCCTCGCGTTGTTCGTTTCCAGAACGGCGCGCCGGGAGGCGACCTCATACATGTCGCGAAGGCTCTGGCGCGTGGAGACCAGCAGGAACGCATCCTCGAAAGCGACCCAGCCCACGTGTTCCAGCCAGCGCCAATGACTGGCGGTGGCGATGCCGAAAACGGACTGCGGCCAGAACAACCCCCGCGCGAAGTGGTCGATGCCGATCACGACGGTGGCGGAAACCAGCACCCGCCAGTCCCGGTAGATGGCGAGGAACGCCAGTGATCCGAAGACATGGAAGTGGGTTTCCACGCGTCCGCCCGTGAGGTGGATGAGCAGCGCGGAATACAGCATCTGCGCGACGGCGATGGTATGGCGGGTCAGGACATCACCCGGCTTCTTCCAAGCCAGGAAGACGGGAAATCCGGTGATGGCTCCGCCGAGGAAAATGGCAACCCACACGTGCAGGTGGGTCTGGCTGTCGGTTCCGATCCACGTCCGTGGAGAAACCACCAGCGCCGCGACGATGCCGGCGAGCCATTGGATGATCATCAGGTTCGCGAACAAACGGTCCGTGTGGCGGTGTACGTTGGATTGCGCCTCTTGGAACAGTTCAACCGTTCTCGATTTGGTTGCGACGTCTGGACCTGTCATGGTTTGCATACGGTTTGTTCCGGTTGGCAGTCGTCCCCGGAGAGCGGGCAGCCGTAAGCCGGCGTGTGAAATTCCTGTGGCTGTTTCTGATCCAGGAGCGCCATGATGGCGTCGCGTCCTGCGTTGTCGCCGGCGTGCCCCCGGGAGAGGGTGATGCCGCCTTGGAAGAGAAGGTGTCCATCCGGTGCGTAAACCAAGGTGAGGCCGGAGGTCCCCGCGTGGAACCGCTTCGCTTCGGACAGGTCATCGTCCCGGTGAACCGTGACTCCGGGGATGGCGGAGGCTTTCCGCCAGAGGGCTGTTTCCTCCCAGCCCTTGGACACTCCTTCGGGCTTGATGAACCATACCTGGGCGTTGAGCCTGCCGGGGCGGTCATTCATCAGGATCTCCAGCTCACCGATCGTCGCCGCCGTACAGGGGCAGTGCGGGTGGGCGAAGAGAATCAGATTCGGTTTTGTGACATCCAGAGCGATGCGGCTGGAAACCGGCCAACTTGTGGGGATCCCCGTGGCGGGCCCGGGTGTCATGGAATATTTCATGAGCGCACCCATGCCGCCGACCACCACCAGCAGCCAGATGACCGCCGCGAGTATCCCGGAATGGAAGGACTGCTTTTTCATGACAGTGTCGTGTTGGGACTTCTATGACTCAATGCGATTCAAATCACAATGACTACATTGCGGACCGCAGCGGCGGTTCCATAGAAACCCTTGGAAATCATTGTCGATCCCCATATTATCGTCCCCTGCGAAATTTCTGTCTATTATCAAGCGCACTGCAAAATTTAGTGGAACATCAAGCCTCGAACTTGGCGATAAACTTATTGCGTTCTGCAATCTTTGCAGGGGTGGGGCCAGATACGATGCGAGTCACCGCGTCTGGGTCGGTTCGAAATCCACTCAAAGGGAGTCCGAAACCACAGGAACCGGAAGGGTGGCGATCCTCGAGCGTTGGGGGTTGTCCGAATCCTTGATCGAGAACGCCAGGGATTTCCCATCGGGTGACCAGACCGGATGGTTGGCGTCCCATTGATAGGACGTGATGCGGCGATTCTCCCGGCCATCCGGATCGATCAGGAATAGGGCGTGAAGCCGCCCGCCGGGACTTCCCGCAGTGGATTCATAGGCGATCCGGCGCCCGTCGGGCGACCAGGTCGCCGCACGGCCCTGGTGCGGGGTGAGAGGCTTGGCTGGAGAATCCCCGGCGATGATCCAAATGAGATTTTTCTTTTGGTCGTAAACCTGCCCGTCGTTCTTCTGGCCTGCGAAGATCACCAACTTCCCATCCGGAGATACATTGGGCATGCCGCAATGGATTTCCTCGGGGTTTGTGAGGGCCGTCGCCTTGCCGGAGCCGATGTCCACCCGATACAGGACACCACCGCTCTCCTTCTGATAGGCGACGATGAGAAGATGTTCCTCATCCGGGTACCAGGACGGGTAGGAAGCTGTCCCGTCCACCCCCTTGAGATCGAGCCGTTTTGGATTGCGTCCTTCCGCGTCCGTGATCCAGAGGGTGTTCGCTCCGGCGAACGCGAGACGTCCGCCTGCCGAGCGGCTTACCCGGGTGGCGACCGCGGATGGTTTGGGATCGAACAGCGGCCGGGTGTTTCCGCCGTCTGCGGGAACGGTCATGAGCTGCCATGCCGTTTCCTTGGAACGTCTGCTGAAGATGATGTCTTTCCCATCCCGGGAGAACGCAGGCCAATAGTCGGTTGAGCCGCCCGGCGTGGTGACCGGTTTCGGAGCGGGGAAATCATTCGGGGGCACCGGCCCGGCGGCGGCCAGCGCGGTCACGAAAAAAAGAACGGCAGGGACCTTCATGCGGATGAAATGAGTGGGGATCGTGCGGTTTTTCAGGGTTCCGGACGATCCTCGGACTGTCCCTCCTTGTCCCTGTTGAAGAAAAGGAGATCAATGGTTGGATCCGCCGCCGAGCCTGCGCGACCGCGGACGAACTGGGGTTTCGCTTCGGGGTAGGCGTGGAGTTTCTGACGAAGCCTGGCGACGAGCTTGGGCTGGCTGGCGGCGAGATTCTTCTTCTCCTCAGGATCGGTGGAATAGTTGTAGAGTTCCACCTTCGCGGTATGCGCGGCGGCTCCGGGCCTTTTCCATTCCACCAGACGGTGGGTGCTGGTCCGCAGCGACCGGCCAAGCAGCTTTTGACGGGGGATGACCTGCAGGACGTGATCGTTCACGCTGGCGGTTGGCGTTCTGAGGATGGGAACAAGGCTTTTTCCTTCAAGCTTCGGGGTGGAATTCGGCCGCCGCAGATTGGCAAGTTCCAGAAGGGTGGGGTAGATGTCGATGGATTCGACGAGTGATTTTGTCTTGGAACCCCGCGTTGTCACGCCGGGGGCCGAAATGATCAGGGGGATGCGTGTGGCTTCTTCGAAATTGGTCATTTTCGCCCACAGCCCGTGATCGCCGAGGTGCCATCCGTGATCCCCCCACAGGACGATGATGGTATTTTCCGCAAGTCCGAGGCGGTCGAGGGCGTCGATGACCTTGCCGACCTGCGCATCGGTGTAACTCACCGCGGCGTAGTAACCGTGCATGAGTTTCCGTTGCGTCGCTTCATCCACGACGCCGTTGGAGGGAATGCCCCTGTAGATGCCGAGCTCGCTGTTCGGGCGCATGGATGCGGATGGCGCCCCTTCCGGAGCGGTGCGGAAATGAGCAAGCTTGAACTTCGCCGGATCGTGGAGATCCCAATATTTTTTCGGAGCGACGAATGGCAGGTGAGGGCGGTGGAATCCGGCCGCAATGAAAAACGGAGTGTCAGGCCGTGCCTTCGCGGCTTTCAGACGATTGATGACCTGTGTGGCGATTTTTCCATCGACATAGGTCTCATCCGCGACCTCCGCCGACTCGTAGAAAGCGCCACGTTGGTTTCTTTTTTCACGCGTGGTCATGTCGGCGGCCGCTTCACTTTCCTTCAACGCGTAAACCGGTGCCGAGGGATCGAGGAATGGGACACTCCAGGATTTCCTGTCGTCCGGAAGCCCCCGGCCGACGTGGAACAGCTTGCCGACCGCTTCCGAGCGATAGCCGTTTCTCATGAACTGCTGCGGCAGTGTCACCGCGTTCGGCAGGGCGTCCCGCAAGTGAGCTTCGAAATTATAAAGGCCGAGCGTCGTCGGGCGGAGGCCGGTGAACAGCGCGTTCCGCGATGGCGCGCAAAGCGCCTGGCTGGTGTAGGCGCTCTCGAACAACAGTCCGCGGGCCGCGAGCCTGTCGATGTTCGGCGTTTTTGCCAGTCTGTCACCATACGCGCCGATGCTCGGCTTGAGATCATCCACTGCGATGAAAAGCACGTTCTTGGGGGCGGCATGGCTGAAAGTGATCAGCCCGGAAAGAAGCAGGAGAATACGGGATACGGGGGGGATGGGAATTGTCATTCGGGATTCTGGAGGTGGATGCGTGCTTGTTCGATCTTACCCTGAAAAGGGTTTGGAGAGGGGTAGGGGCCTACCGGAGACCGCGCGTCGCTGCCGATGCTGAGCGGGTCGCCCGGGTGTTGGGCGATGACGGCCGGAGCTTGGCCGGTGGCGGCGGTTTCGCCTTGAATCTTCAGCGTGAGTTTTCCGGAATTTTCCAAGGTTGCCTCGATGTCCGTCGCTTCGTGAAGGGGTGGAGCCGGCGCGCTGGCCGTGGTGAGTTTCGCGTCCGTGCGGAGGGCGAAGACCAGCTTTCCGTCCTGCAGATAAAGCGCGTATCCATGCCGGGCGCCTCCTTGGGCGGCGATGACTCCCTCGTTTTTCTCCGCAGTGATGCGGGCGTTGAAGGTGAACCCGCGGCCTGAGATTTTCGGAGCGTTTGCGGCATCCAGCACGTCTCCGGATTTCCACGGACCGCTTGCTGTCGCGTTCGAGCGGGAGGGAGATCTGTCCTTGGACGCGGGGTCGTTGGCGAGGTCCGGGCCGGGCGTGCTGCGGCCGGTGGAAATGAAACGATCCAGCAATGACTTCAATTCAAGGGCTTTGTCGCGGTTTCCAGAATAGAGGTTCCTGGTCTGGCGGGGATCGTCCTTCAGGTTGAAGAGTTCGGCCTGCTCGTCGTGTGGTTGGATCTTCCATTCCTCCTTCCGCCAGGAGGGTTCGCGATTGCCGTCGCCGGAGGGTGCGTTGATGAAAACCCAGTCTCCCTGCCTGATGGCGAGGTTGCCGTTCTGCCCGTGGTGGATGGTCGCCGGGCGCACCTGTCCGGAAGGTTCACCGATAAGGGCCGGGAGAATGTTGAAACTGTCGGGAGCGGCCTCCGGATCCAGCGGTTTCCCGAGGATGGCGGCGGCTGTGGCGAAGAAGTCCACATGGCTGATCGTCGTTTCCGACGTGAGGGCGGGTTTGATCCTGCGTGGCCAGCGGGCGATAAACGGCACGCGGTGTCCTCCTTCCCACAGGTCCCGCTTCGCCCCCCGGAGGCCGCCCGAACTCGAATGACCGTATTGCTTCACCCGGTCATAGACACCCGGCTTCACCTCGCCCGTGACCTCGGGGCCGTTGTCGCTGGTGAAAATGACGAGCGTGTTCTCCGCCTGTCCCGAGCGGTCGATGGCATCGAGGATCCGCCCCACGGCGTCATCTGTCTGCAGCACGAAGTCTCCATAATCGCCCGCGCCGCTCTTTCCCCGGAACTCCGGCGTGGGGACGACGGGGTAGTGGGGCGACGTGAGCGGAACATAGAGGAAATACGGTCCGGACTTTTTCCCGGCTTCCTCGATATAGGTGACACCGCGCCTTGTGATTTCCGGCAGGACGTTGGTCCAATCCCAGCCCGGGAGTGCGGGACCGGGACGGTTGTAGGCAGGGCCGCTTGCTTCCGCCGGGATGCCCACGGTGCGATCATTTTCGATATACACATAGGGCGGATAGTTGGGAACATCGACACCGAAATAGTAATCAAATCCCCGGTCGGTGGGACCGCCGGTAACGGGCTTGGTGAAATCCACGTTGCTGAGGCGGTCCGCTCCGCTGGCGGGCGGCTGTCCGTCGCGGGTAGGCCAGGTCCATCCGAGGTGCCATTTTCCGATGGCGGCGGTCCGGTAGCCATTCTGCTTGAGAAAAGCGGACACGGTGAGGCGTTTCGCGTCGATGAGGGGCGCGCCCCAGGGAGGCAGGACGCCGGACTTCAACGGAGACCGCCATGCCAGACGGCCCGTGAGGATTGAATAGCGGGTGGGAGTGCAGACGGAACTCGGAGCATGCGCGTCGGTGAAACGCATGCCTTGCCCGGCGAGGCGGTCAAGGTGAGGCGTCCTGATCTTCGATTCCGGATTGTAGATGGAGACGTCTCCATAACCGAGGTCGTCCGCGAGGATGAAAACGATATTGGGGCTGTTTTCCGTTGCCAAGACCGCCCGCGTCAGGAAAAACGGCAGTATCAGACGGGACGAGAAACCGATGAGCGATGGAACAAACCCTTTCATGATGAACAGCATTGGCCGGATCATCCAGAGGTCTGGTATTCTTCCGAGAAATCATGGCGAACGTTTTCGCCACGCGGGCGGAGCTTATGGGAGCGGCCGGGGTTGTCAATTTTAAAACAATACTTAATTGGGTTGTTTTATAATGTTTTGATTGACGCCACGCATCTGTTATGTTAGATCGGGCCGTCGATGTTTCCTACGCATCCTTGTGCGGCGCATCCGGTGGTTTCGCCATTTCACAAGCGGCGGTTGATTTCAAGCAAGCACAAGGTCTGGGAAACAATGATCGCAAATATCGACGACGAAGGAGAACTGTCGTCCCGTTCTCATCACTCCCTCCGGGCATCCTTCCCCGTTCGGCGAACCAGGGATCGCTTCGATTTCCTCGATGACGAGGACGCCATGTTCCGCCGGCTCGGCAGGAACATCTCACCCTCCAAGATATGGATCCGGAACACGCGGGGAACCTATGTGCTTCGGGATACCCCGGGATTGTCGGTCGGTGCCGGGACGTTGTGCCAGATCGGCGTGCATCTCAGTCCGGGGCCTGTTCAGACCGGAGGCCGTTTTTGCCAGATCGTCAGCGGGCCCAACCGCGGGCTGCGGTTTGAGTTCAAGGCGGAAGACTTTTTCCAAGATGAAGAATTGTGAACCTTCCCGCCGGCAGGGGATATCAAATCAAGCTGCGGTGACCCGGCGCGCTCCTCAGGTTTCCGGCGCGGAATCGTCCTGCCGGAGGGTTTCTATTTCCTCGGCGATACGGGCATGCTTCCTCAAGGTGGCGACGATGAAGTCATTCACCTCCAGGCCATCCGCGGAAGCCGCCGCGTGAAGCCTGACGAATTCATCGTCCGTGAGGTCGATGCTGATGTTGCGGGCCGTGTTTTCGCTCATGATCATAACCCGGTCGTCGCGGATCTCGGATTCGTCCAGAGCGGATTTGTGGAAAGATCGTGGCGCGGTAGCGAGGGGCGGGTGTCCCTCCATCCGCCACAACATCCCGGGGATCCTTCCATGTGTGTCATCCGTCCACACCGCCGGACACGAGATACCTCTTCCGTTCACTTGACCCAAGGGATTTTCACTCCTATAGAATCAGCAGGAAAAAAAGTGTGGGCGGGAAATGCGGAATTCGTCGCGGCTCTTGTCCGACTCACAGCCGATATTTGATTCATGCGCGTTTCACCCTCCTCACTCCTCGCCCTCTCAAGTGCGGTTCTGGCTCTGGTCTCATCCTCATGTGGTGTCGGCGGCCCCGCCCCTGCTCCGCTGGCATCGTTGAAACCGAAGAAACAACTCTACAAGTGGTACGATGACGGTGGCGAGGGAAAGGTGTCCGTGCGCATCAGCCTGACCGACCAGATCGCGGAGTTCAAACGCGGCGACCGTGACATCGGCTGGTGCTACGTCGCCACGGGCAAGGAGGGGCACGGAACCAGCGACGGAAGTTATAAGATCACCGAAAAAATCGAGGACAAGTATTCCAACCGCTATGGTTGGTTTGAGGATGAATATGGCAACGTCACCGATGGCGACGCGAAATATAACGACAAGGTCCCGGCAGGCATGGTTTATGTCCCGGCCCCCATGCCCTATTGGATGCGTTTGACCTCATATGGCATCGGGATGCATGGTGGCCTCATTCCCGAGCCGGGAAAACCCGCTTCGCACGGATGTATCCGTCTGCCGAAGGAATTCGTACCCCTGGTGTACGACGTGGTGAGTGTCGGCACACCGGTTGTGATCACCCACGCTCCCAGCAGACGCAGCGAGAGGGATCTTGAAAGCCATGATCGGCAACAACCGTGGACCATGAACCGGGGAGGGGACGGCAGTGTGGAGTCCGTCACCTACCGGAACGGAATGCCGATCATGTATCGTTGAAATTTTTCGTTTTTAGAAAAAGCAAAACCCGCCCGGAAACCGGACGGGTTTTCTTATTCTGGCTGGCCCGGCTCGCTTATGGCTGGGCGGGTACGTATAGTTCCGAGCCTTTCGCCAGAACGGTTGCTGTCGTGAGATCCAGGCCGTTGAGGGCGTTCAGACGTGCGGTATCGGTTCCGTGTTGGTTCGCGAATTCACCGTAGGTCATCTCGCCGTTGATCGTGATGGCGCGGATCTTGTTTTCCTGTGGGGCGGGTGGTTCCGGTTCCGCGACTGGCTGGCTCGCGGGGGCCGGATCTGGTTTCTCCACCGCAGCAGAAATGGAAGCGGGTTTCGGCGTGGAAGCTGGCTTGGGGGTGGGAGCGGGCTTCGGCGTCGGGGCAGGTTTTGGTGCGGGAGAAGGTTTCGGAGTGGGGGCCGGTTTGGCCAGCGGCTCCGCGATGGAAACCGGGATGTTCTGATGGGCCATCGGGGCCTTCACCGCCGGGAGAGAATCGGTTTCGGCCGCCAGGGGGCGCTTGGAGGCTGCGATCATGGTAGTGCCGGAAGCCGTGCGGCCGAGACGCAGAACCTGACCGGGCTGCAGCGCCGAGGGTTTGATTTTCGGATTCGCGGCGATGAGCGACTGGGTGCTCACGCTATGTTTTTTAGAAATGCTGGAGAATGTGTCTCCCTGTTGCACCGTGTATGAACCTCCCGGTGAGGCTGCTTCCTGGGTGGAGAGAGCTGCCACCGCAGCGGATGATCCGCCGGTTGCAGCGGCTGCCGGAACCTTCAGTTTCTGGCCAGGGTGGATGACAGAGCTGACTTTCAAGCCATTCGCTTTTGCCAGTTTTTGAGGGGACGAGCCGATCTTGCGGCTGATCTTTTCCCAGTTGTCGCCCGATTTGACGGTGTAAGACGAGGCAGTTGAAGCGCTTGAAGCATCGTCGGCCCGCGAGGCAGCGGCTGGAGCGGCCGCGCGTTTGGCCAAGGCGGCCTGCGCTTCGTGTCCATTCGCCCGCAGCTTGGAATTCTCATCCTCCAGCAGGTGGATTTGGCGTTCCTGCTCCGAACACCGCAAACGCAAGGTCTCCAGTTCGGATTTACCGAACGCGACGGGTGACGCGAGAAGCAGGGAAAGGGTGGCAAACAGCAGGTGCGGTTTCATGATGCAGTAGGTTTTTCAAAAATATCCTTTAAGATCAAGTGAAATTTTAACTTTGCTAACTAACTATGACACTTTTCGAGACATTTGCCGCCAAAAAAACGGGCGGTTCCGTAGAACCGCCCGTTGGCGTGGATCGTTGAAGGGTTTGCCCGATACGGTTAGGAGCGACCGGTCAGGGCGGGAGCGGGACCATCAGCCTGACCGGGCCCAGCAGGCCGGAATCGAAGGCCGGCCAGCCGGCGGCATCGAAAAGTTTGTAATCGATGTTCACGAAGTTGATTTCATGGAACTGTTTCCAAGGGACCTTGCGGCGGTCCAGGTCCGCGATGCGGTTGGCGGCAAGGTTCGTCACCTCGATTTCCAACAGGTTTTCTCCCGGGCGCAAAGCCCTGCCGGGGCGGATGTGGTGTGGCGCGCACCAAGAGATGCCGAGGGCTTCGCCATTCAGGAAAACCCGTGCGGTGTTCGCCACTTTTCCAAGATCCAGCAGACAATCGTCCGTAACATCCTGCGGTGCTTGGAACGTGGTGGTGTAGCGGGCGGTGCCCGAAAAATCCGCCGCGCCGGGGAGCTTGGTCCAGGTTCCCGGCGGAAGGTCTCCGGAGGGAGGCGGGAGGGACGGACCGCCTTCGATGAAGTCGATTTTCCAAGGTCCTCCGATGGTGACCTCCCGGGCTCCCGGAGGTGCCGCTGTCCAAGCCTTGCCCTCCACGATCCGGTCGGTGAAAGTGCGGATGACAACCGACTCTCCCGGTTCCAACCGAACCGGCACGCTTCCTTCATTCCCGGGAACGGTCACGGTATGTCCGGGGTTCCATGGGTCAAGAATCGCGGCGCTCTTGAAGGGAACGGAGAGTGGCAGCGGACCGTCGAAGGTCTCATTGCCGCGGTTCACGATGAAATAATGATACCCTTGATCATGTGCCCTGCGGACGAAGCGCAGGCCGGATGCGGTCATTGTCTCGCGGCGCACCAGTGGTGAAAGAGCGGAAACGATGGATCCTCCGGGGGGGATCAGCGTGGCCTGTGTCTTGAGTTTTTCCGCGATCGCTGACAACTCCGCACCGCGTTCCCGTTTGCGGTGAAATCCGGGAACTTCCGCAGGCAATGCCTCCTGAACCACCAGCCTGGCGCCTTGGCGGACGAGGTCCGTGATCCGGGCCAGGGTCTCCGGTGTCATGCGTTTCACGCCCGGAAGAACCAACGCGCCATAGGCATGACCGCCCAGGACAATTTTCCCATCAAGGACGGTGGCGTCCGAAAGCATGTCACCGCTGGCAAAGCTGTGGGTGATCCCATTGTTCCAGAGCTCCATCGCGGTCTGGTAGAAACGTGTCGGGGCAAGCCAGGTGTCCTGATTGTGCAGGGTGAAAAGCGGAAGCTTTTCCTGGTTGCCATGCCAGATGTCGTGGATGGGATAGTAGATCAGGACATCCTGCGAAGGCCGGCCTTCCTGAAGGATGGATTGGCATCGCTGGATGTAGGCGGTGAAAGCCGGCAGATCGCGCCAGAGACCGCCGTTCGGGCCCATGTGTGTGGAGGCATAGAAGAGCCAGCCCGGCCACCGGGCGTCTTCGGGAGAGTAGGGGATGCCGTGGAAAAACAAGTGGTTCACTCCACTGAGAAAAACGAAATCCGCGGCCTCCTTGAGTTCTTCCGGAGTGACCTGGAAATGCTCGTCCAGCCAGGTGAACGCCTCCGCACTGACGAGGTTGTTTCCTTTGGCGTGGGCGGCGGAGGCGGCCATCCGCATCATCGGAATCTGGCCTTCCTCGACGTGCTTGAAAATTTCCGTTTCGGGAATTTCGGATACCGCATAATGGTCCAGCAGGTTTCCCGGCGAACCGTGGGCCTGGTTCCGGGTGATTCCGCCGTGGGATTTCGCCCAGTCGTGCCAACGCTTCAGGTAGGCGAGATGGAGTTCGCCCAGTGTCTCGCGGTAGTCGGCACGCACGCGGGAAACCGTATCCGGATCGCCCTGCCCGGAGAATGCCGGGAGCTGATCCCGCAGATCGTAGCCACGGGCTTTCACGAACGAGTCGAAAAACGCGGGTGTCCATTCCGCCGCGTAATACTCGAAGGAATCATGAAACTGCGCGCGCGGCATCGGTGCGGCGAAATTTCCGAACGCCTCATCGAAGCGCCCGAGGTAACGCTCCATCGCCGTGGCGGAAAAGGGGTCCAGCACATTTCCCTCGCCGCCGGGAGCCGCACGCTTCACCTGCTGGACGGGCGAATGGGCGACAAGGCCGAGAACGGTCCATTTTCCGGCGGGTGGCTGCCAGCCGGATTTTCCTTCATGGGTTGATTCCATCAGATCAACGGCCTCGCCGGATTCCGGATAGGCGTGGAGGCAAACGACTTTCCCCTGCGGCAGGTCGATTTTGAATGGCGTGCCACCGGTGGCTTCCTGCCGGATCCATTTGAGGCCGACCGACGCCATGTCCGGTGTCACCTGCGGGCCGCCGAATGGCCAGCCAGTGCCGGTCGTCATGTCGACACCGAGGCCGAGGCGTTTCGCTTCGGTCGTCGTATGGCCCAGCGCCTCCATCCAAGCGGGTGACAGGAATTTGAGGAACCGGTCCTCCGCGCCTTTCGCTCCGTAGATGGGGCAGATTTCCACACCGCCGAGCCCGGTCCGCGCGAAGTCTTCGAGCTGCCGCGTCAGGTTCTTCTTGTCCACCGCGCTGCCGAGCCACCACCAGCGGGTCCATGGCTTGTTCGTGGAGGTGACGGGTGGCCAGGCGAGCGGATCGGCGGGGAAGTCCGCCGCAACGATGGAGCCAGGACATCCCAGCATCAGGGCTGCGGCAAGAGACAGGCGGAGCGATGGGAATGCCATGAAGCGAACGTTATGCCGCCCGTGCGCCGTATTTCCAGCAACCCGGTTGGGTTAATCGATTCGCATGGCGGCGAACCGACGCTCCGGCACAGAATCCTCCGTTTGAAAAAAACATGACGCGAAACGCTTTCAAAATGAAACTCAAGCCGGGATACCAAGCGGAATACCGGAAACGCCACGATGAGATCTGGCCGGAGCTTTCCGACGCCCTGGGCGCTGCGGGGGTTTCAGACTATTCCATTTTCCTGGATGAGGAAACCCTCACGCTCTTCGCCGTGCAAAAACTGGCGGATGGGCATCGCGCGGATTTCCTGCCGGGTCACCCGGTGGTGCGCCGGTGGTGGGACCACATGGCGGACATCATGGAGGTGAATCCTGACAACTCTCCGGTCTGTGTCCCCCTGACGGAGGTTTTCCACGCGGAATAGCACGCACATGAAACGAATCCTGATCCTCTTGGCCGCCTCGTTCGCCTGCCTCCGCGCGGCGGAGAAGATGAACGTGCTGCTCATCATCTCGGATGACATGCGCACCCAACTCGGCTGCTACGCGAGCACGCTGGCCAAGACACCGAATCTCGACCGCCTCGCCGCCAGCGGTGTGAAGTTCGACCGGGCGTACTGCCAGTTCCCGCTGTGCGGTCCCTCCCGGGCCTCGATGCTGACCGGTCGTTATCCGGCGACCATCGGCGTCATCGGAAACCGGACGTGGTTCGGCGACGCGCATCCCGAGGTGGTCAGCCTGCCGAAGCATTTCAAGAACCACGGCTACACGTCCATCCGGGTGGGGAAGATTTTCCACGGCGGCATCGACGATACAGAAGCGTGGAGCATCGACGGCCAGATCCGAACGCTCGCCGGAGTGCCGAAGGATGCTCCGAAGCCAACCAAGGAAGCCGACCCGGACGATGTGGTGAAAGAGGTTCCGCCCGAGGTCCGGGACGGTAAATCCGACAGCCGCATCGTCCTGGAGGGCAAGGGTGAAAAACACGGCGACTACAAGGCGGCGGACCGGGCGATCAAATACCTTCGGGAAAACAAGGATCGTCCCTTTTTCCTGGGCTGCGGATTTGTCAAACCCCACAGCCCGCCGGAAGCTCCGCAATCGTTTTATGATCTGTGGGAGGTGAAGGACATCCCGTTGCCCGTGGACTTCGCGACGCGTCCGACCGTGCCCGACGGATTTCCCGCGGGTTCCATCCGTCCGAAAAACGCGGATTTGTTCATCGGGCGGGACGCGTCACCGGAAGAGGCCCGTGAAATGATCCGCGCCTACATGGCCTCCGCCGCATTCATGGACTGGAATGTGGGACGGGTTCTGGCGGAACTCGACGCGCTCGGGCTGCGCCAGAAAACCATCGTCGTGTTCTGGGGGGATCACGGCTACCAGCTCGGGGAAAAAGGCAAGTGGTCCAAGGCCGGATCACTATGGGAACAAGGCGCGCGCACGCCGTTTTTCATCTGCGATCCCCGCGAACAAACCGCCGGGAGGACCTGCACGCGTGTTGTGGAGATGATCGATCTGTATCCCACCTTGGCCGAGCTCTGTGGTCTGGCACCGCCCATGGGCGTGGAAGGCCGCAGTCTTGCTCCTCTGCTTGGAAACCCGGACCGGGAATGGAACCATCCCGCCTACACCGTGTGGAGTGAGGATGGCAAAACCTTCAGCGGCGTCCTCGTCCGGACCGAGCAGTGGCGCTACGGCGAGTTCTTCGGCCGTGGGGCGGGGAGGATGTTGGTCAACCCCGCCAAGGATCCGAACGAACTCACCAATCTCGCCGATCTCCCGCAGAACGCCGCCACCGTGGAGCATTTCGCGAAAATGGTGAGGGAATACGCGAAGGACAAGCTTCCTGCGGAGGGCGGGAAATGAGCGGGATCACGCGCTCTGCGGGCGAAATCAGCCGCGGATGGAGGCCCACGGCTCCTCGCCGCTCACATCGACCATGAACGGACCCACCTGCGAGCCAGGCGTCAGGATTGCCAGGATCACCGCATCCTTGTCGGAAAGATTGAACGTCGCATGAACCACGCCCGGGAGCATGTGCGCGGCTTCCCCGGCCTTGAGGAGCTGTTTTTGTTCACCCACCCACTGTTCCACCTCGCCTTCCAGGACATAGATGACCTCCTCCAGCTCCGGATGCGTGTGGAAATTGTGCCCCTCGCCCGCGGGCAGGACCGCGCGGCAGACTTGCAGTCCCTCCGCATTGGTGATTTCCGGGCGGCACATCCAGTAGTTCGTGCGGCCCTTGAAGTCTTCCTTCATGGCTTCGGCTTCGGTGATGAATGGAGTTTTCATAAGATGATTCAGAGAGGGGGATTCCCGGCGACCAGCTCCGTGAGCAACGGACCGGCCTGGGAAATGAGGGTTTCGAATGGCAAACCGCCGTCCGCCAATGCGTGGAGGGAGTGGAAAACGCCGCTGCCGCGCGCGGCATCATCCGCGATGCCACAATAGCCGATGACCGGGACGCCATGGCTTCCGGCCAGCCGGGCGAGCGCCACCGGGCCTTTTCCAGAAAGACTCTGGTGGTCGATGGAACCTTCACCGGTGATCACCACATCCGCCTGGCGGATTCTTTCCTCCAGGTGGAGCAGTCCGGCCAGCAGGTCGAACCCCGAGATCAATTCCGCCCCGGCGAAATGCAGCAGACCGAAGCCCAGCCCGCCCGCCGCGCCAGCCCCCGGCGTGAGTGCGGCTTCTTCGCCATCGCTGATCGTCACGAGGTGTGCGAGGGCGGTTTCCAGTTGTGGCCGGGTTTCCGAGGTGGAGCCTTTTTGTGCGGAGAAAATAGCGGTCGCTCCTTGTGGTCCGAGCAGGGGATTCTCGACGTCGCAAGCGGCGATGACTTCCGGAAGCCTGATGCGGCGCGTCATATCCACCTCACAGACATCGTCCAGATTCGATGGCGTGGGGCGGACCTTGCCACCGGATGCTGTCAGGAAATCCACGCCGAGGGCGGCAGCCATTCCGCTGCCACCGTCATTTGTCGCGCTGCCGCCGATGCCGAGAATGATGCGGGTCACGGCGTGTTCGGAAACCGCGTGCGCCATCTGCATGCCCACGCCGAAGGTGGTCGCGGCGAGCGGGTCTCTCTCTCCGGGGCCGAGCCGCCACAAGCCGGCGGTTTCCGCCATTTCCATGACTGCGATCGGCCCGTCGTCCGTGACAGCCAACACATAGCGGCTGGTGATCTCCCGCCCCAGCGCGTCCACCGCGGGACAGGAAATCCATCTTCCGTGCAGGGCCGCGGCCAGTGTGTCCATGAATCCCTCGCCGCCATCCGCGATCGGGCAGAGATCGAGCGTGGCATCCGGCTCGCCCTGTGAAATGCCCGCCGCGATGGCCGCCGCTGCATCCGGCGCCGAGAGCGAGCCTTTGAATTTGTCCGGGGCGATCAGGTAGCGGCGTGGCATGCCAAATAGGTTATGGCGCATTTCCGGGGCGGGAAATACCATTCTGCCCGGCATGTCCACATTTCCTTACTTCACCTCCACATTGGCAGCGGTTTGCATGATTGCCCCGTCGCCATGTGCGTTTGCGGGCGGCGCGGCGGATTACCTGAAGAAAAACGACGCATGGTTTGCTTCCGCAGAGTGCGGTCGGATCGCGGCGAACATTCTGTCGTTCCAATCCGCTGCCGGGGGCTGGCCGAAAAACACGGACACCACGGGGAACCCCGATGCGGGAGATCGGGAGAATCTCAAACCCACCTTCGACAACGGTGCCACCACCGATGAGCTTCGTTTCCTTGCGCGGAGTTTCAACAGCACCGGCCGGGAATCGGAGCGCGCCGCCTTCTCCAGAGGGCTTGCGTACATTCTCCACGCTCAATATCCCAATGGCGGTTGGCCGCAGTTTTATCCGCCGGGGAAGGGGTATCATCGTCACATCACCTTCAATGATGGAGCGATGGTCCGATTGCTGGAATTCCTCCGCGAGGTTCACACCGCCGGGATTTACTCCTTCGTTCCCGCTGTGGATCGCCAATCCGCGGGCAGGGCGTTTGAAAATGGCGTCTCCTGCATCCTGAAATGCCAGATCCGGGTGGATGGGAAGCCCACCGTCTGGTGCGCCCAGCATGACGAACTGGACTATAGGCCCCGCCCGGCCAGAACCTTCGAACCGGCCTCCTTCAGCGGTGCCGAATCCGTGGCCATCACCCGGCTGCTCATGTCGCTCGACAAACCTTCTCCTGAAATTGTCGCCGCCGTGGAGGGGGCGGTCTCCTGGATGGATGCCGCGAGGCTCACGGGCATCCGGTTGGTGAAACAGTCCGATCCTCAGGCGCAGAATGCCGCCGATCTGGTGGTCATTGGCGATCCCGCCGCTCCACCGCTCTGGGCGCGTTTTTATGATCTGGAGACACAACAGCCCGTATTTTGCGACCGGGACGGCGCGCCAAAATCCTCGTTGGCGGAAATCGGCCGTGAACGGAGGAACGGTTATTCATGGTACGGAAGCTGGCCGCGGGATCTGCTCGAAAAGGACTACCCCGGATGGAGAAAGCGGCACCACCCCTGAACGGACCACGGGGAGGAAGGGGGATGGGTGGCGGCCTGCTTTTTGGAATGCCGTATTTTTCAAACCTGCGTCGAACTCGCGCGGTTTTGGCGCAGCTTGTGCTATCGGAGTGACGGGGAATCAAATTCTGCAAATCGAGCGGAAACTTGCGTCCCTGGCCCCCATGAATAACGCCCGTTTTTTAGTAAAATGATCCGAAGTATTTTTTCCATCCCTCGGCTCGGGAATCGGACGTCCGGATTATTTTTGGTGGATTGTGATCTGGTTTTCAACGATTTGTGATGATGTTTTCAGGCCTGCTGCAAACCGTTTTGGCAAAGTTTGTTCATTTTTTCTTGAACTTAGGCTTTCGGTCTATCAGCTTCAGCGCAGGTTGACCGCGCCTCCTTGAATATCGGCGGTCCCCCCCTTGTTCCCCCCGAACGAATAACGACATACCCTGTTTTCGTGGTTTTCTCTGACAACTGGTGAGACAACCAAGGGCGGCAGCGTATAGAGATTTTGACAGGAGAAAGCTTCTCTTTGGGATTGAAACGTCAGTTGAATCAGTAACCTTCCCTATTGCCATGGCTATTCCCGGATCTGGTTTGATTATCGGCGGCGCTGCCGTCCTGCTCGTTTCGATAGAAGCGATCGCCTGGTGGTGGATGCATCCGAGGGACTCGGGCGATTCTTATCCTGTCCTCACTTACCAAACGCACCAATCCACAGCGTCCAAGGACAATGCCGCCACCCAGGGTGGAAAGGCTGGCGATGCCCGTAAGGAACCGATATTCACGCCGCTGCCGGAAATTTATCAGACATCCGCCCCGAAATTGCGGTGCTCCGGCGGGGAGGTGCTGCACGCACAGCTCGATGATCGGACCGGCCTCCATATCGCTTACTTCGAATGGGATGGGACGGATACCGGTAGCGTTCTGGAGGCATTCCGCCATACCCCGGAGATCTGCCTCGGATCACTGGGCATGGAGCTGGTCTCCAAGGAGAAGCCCATCACGTGGGAGCTCGATGGCCGGTCGCTGGTCTTCGACCACATCATCTTCCGCGAGCCTTTGAAGGGCAGGGGAGTCGGCTATTCCCAACAAGTGCACACATTCCGCGCCGTATGGGTCGAGGGGATGGATGGCACGGACTATCGCGAGGGCTTGTTGGGCGATCAGATGAAACGTCTCGGCCCCATCCGTCTCAAGAGCGCGCTGTCCCGCTACCGCCCCGCCCACGCCCGTGTCATCCAAGGTGCCGTGAGGGGAGTTCCCAGCGGGGCCGCCGCCTGGGAGCTTTTTGAAAAAGTCACCCTGAGCGATCTCAAGTTCGTCAAACATTCGTCCTGAATGTGACCCTCATGGAGCATGGCCGCCAACCAAATGACAGCGGCCACCAGCCAAACCGGATGTTCCTGGGACATCTAAATTCCATTCATCATGTCATCGACTGCATCTAATAGAAATGCGACCATCCCGCATGGCGCGGATTCCGGTTCCCGGACACGCGAGCTTCCGGTGAGGACCTATTCACCGGAGCCGCTTCTGGGGCACCCGTTGACACTTGTCAAAAACATCGCCAAGGACCTGATGGCGGGAAGGGAGCTCGCCTGGCGCTTGTTCGTCCGGGATCTGAGCGCGCAATACCGGCAGACGTTCTTTGGGTATATCTGGGCCTTCCTGCCGCCGTTGGTGGCGTCCATGACCTTCATCTTCCTGGACTCCCAGGGCATCGTGAAAGTCGATACCGGAGGCGTTCCTTACCCCGCTTTCGCGATGATGGGGACGCTTCTGTGGCAGGTTTTCGTGGATTCCATCACGAGTTCTCCCGCCGCCTTGGGAGGGGCGAAAAGCATGCTGACAAAGATCAATTTCCCACGCGAAGCGATCCTGATGGCGGGTCTCTACATGGTTCTCTTCAATTTCATGATCCGGATGGTTCTGCTTTCGGCCGTCATGATCTATTGGAATGTGACCCCGTCGGCGACCGTGATGTTCTTTCCCGTGGCCATGGCCGCGTTGATGACCGCGGGCTTTGCCATCGGCCTCACGCTCACCCCCATCTCCGGATTTTATGGTGACGTCACACGCGCCATTCCCATGGCGGCATCGTTCGGCATGTTGCTGACCCCGGTGGTCTATCCCGCCCGTACCGAGGGAATCGCCGGCTGGCTGGCCGTCTGGAACCCCATCTCGCCGCTGATCATCAGTGCGAGGCAGAGCCTGACGGGACACGAGCTCACCCATCTGCCCGCGTTTTTCCTGATTTTAATCTGTGCTCTGGTTGTCTCCTTTGTTGGTCTCGTGGGTTTCCGGATCGCGATGCCACACCTCATCGCGCGTATGGGAGGTTAAATTTCCGGGCGTCTCGTTTCCATTTCTCCATTTTCCTCAGACACGACCAATCATGGAAGTTCACCACCCAAACGAAGCCCAAGCGAACGAAGTTCTCATCAGGGTTGAAGGCGTATCCAAAAAGTTTTGCCGGGATCTGAAAAAGTCCCTGTGGTATGGTACGAAAGACGTTCTTTCCGAACTAAATCCCTTCGAGAAAACATCGTCAGGCTCCGCACCCGATCTTCGCCCGGGAGAGTTCTGGGCCAACAAGGATGTAACATTCGAACTGCGCCGGGGAGAATGTCTGGGGCTTATCGGGCGCAACGGTGCCGGAAAGACGACCCTCCTGAAGATTTTAAACGGATTGATAAAGCCGGACTTCGGACACATTGAAATGAGAGGCAGGGTCGGGGCGATGATCGCACTCGGTGCCGGCTTCAATCCGGTCCTGTCAGGTAGGGAAAATATATATGTGAACGGCTCCATTCTCGGTCTGACAAAGGAAGAGATTGATTCGAAAGTTGATGATATCATCGAGTTTTCCGAGATCGGCGATTTTATTGACGCGCCCGTCCAGAGTTATTCGTCGGGCATGCAGGTGCGCCTCGGATTCGCTGTGGCAACGACTCTGGAGCCGGATATATTGATTCTGGACGAGGTTCTTGCGGTTGGTGACGCGTCCTTCCGAAACAAATGTTACAAGAGGGTCAGCTCTCTTCGTAAAAACGCTGCGGTCATTTTCGTGTCTCACACCATGGAACAAGTCGGACGGATCTGTGACCAGGTCCTCATGCTGAAAAAAGGACAGGTTCACTATATCGGAAATGTTGCCGACGGGGTCCGCGCCTACGAAGCGGAGAACGAGGACGAAAACTCAGGTGATGATTCATTCCTCTCATTCTCACCTCCAATCAACGGTTTTGAAATCCGGAATATTACCGAGTCCTTGCGTTCTGGACAAAGTTTGACGTTCGAAATTTTAATCGAAGCGCTGGAACTGGTTCCTCGGTATACGATCCGTGTGATGTTTTACAATGCCTCGGGCGGTTTTGCTGCAGATGGTAATCTGGAGATGTCCGACGAGGAATCTGTGCTGCAGCCCGGTGGAAATCGGGTCAACGTGGAGCTTTCGTCCGTGCCGTTGAAGGCTGGGAAATACCATTTCGCGCTCAATCTGATCGATCCTGCAGGAGAGCTGGTCGTTTGGTCCTACAAGCAACACGTGGTGAGGGTGACGGATTCTCATCCCGCCGCGATTTCTGACTGCCAGATTCCGATCAAGGCTTCGAAATAACTCGCAATTGTCCACGAGTCGGCTCCGGGAGCTTCTCAAGTAACCCCAGAAAGGTAAAATCCATGATCATCAAAGCAATTGTTCCGGTTCGTGCCGGTTCACAACGGGTAAAGAACAAGAATATCAAACCTTTCGCGGGTTCAAGCCTTCTTGAACTTAAGATCCGTGAACTCCAAGCGTGTGCTCACATCAGCGAGGTGGTTGTCAATTCCGACAGCGACGAGATGCTCGAACTGGCGGCGAACTGCGGAGCGAGACCTGAGAAGAGGGATCCCTATTTCGCAAGTGCCACGGTCCCCATGAATGAGGTTTACGAATACCTCGCGAAAACGACGGACGCTGATGTGATCGTGCACGCTCCCGCCACAAGTCCGTTGATCACCAGTGCCACGTTTGATGAGTTGATCACGCAGTTTCTTGGCCTTGATCCTGCTGAATATGATTCGCTCAATACAGTGCACGACGTGAAGGAATTTCTTTGGCTTGGGAATGCTCCGTTGAATTTTGGAATTGAAGCGATTCCCCATTCGCAAGATCTGCCTGACGTCTTGGCGTTCAACTGGGCTGCTGGAATTATGCACAGAGAGAATCTCATCCGCCGCAAGGCGATAGTCGGCCTGAAGCCCTATCTTCATAAACTCAGTCACGAGGAAGCGTTCGATATAGACACTCCGGAGCAGTTCGAATTCGCAGAATATCTGCTCCGCAAGCGGAAAATGGATCAGGAAACAACTCTTAGCCCCCAATGAACATTCTGGATTCCATCTACGAGGAGGTCCTCAAGCATCTCCCGCAGATCCTCTCCCTGCGGAACCAGCGCGTCCAAAAAGACGATGGCTCGTTCGTCACCGAGGGCGACCTGCTCGTGCAACGTCTGGTGATGGACCTGATCCAACAACAGGAACCGGGCCTCGTGTTGCTTTCGGAGGAAATGCCGCTGCTTCCAGCTGATTGGTTGACCGGTCGAATACTGGTGGTAGATCCGATCGATGGAACTGAGAATTTCACTTCGGGTTTGCCCGAATGGGGCGTCGCACTTTGCCTCTACGAGAATGGCGAACACCTTGATTCTCTCCTCTTCTGCCCTGAAATGGGATTGAAAGTCCGTCATGGCGACAGGAGCGCGATCGAGTATTCACGGATCGCTGGAATCTCTTCCTCCCTCACGAGGGAAGATCTGTTGCGCTTGGAACCCGGTTACGAATACAGGATAATGGGTTGCTGCGTGTATAACATGATCAACGTCCTGCGTGGTGCCTACGCCACCTTTGAGAATCCCAAAGGTGCCTGGATATGGGATATTCTCGGGGCTCTGAACATCGCCCGCAAAGCTGGTCTTAATGTCACTGTGAACGAACAACCTTATGAAGGAAGATTCTTGGAACCTAATCGAAAGTATCGCTTCAAGATTTCGCGGTAAACCGATTTATGTAATCGGCAAGGGAGCTTCCCTGGACAGCTTGCCCACGGGTTTCAGACCCGATGGTTTGACGTTGTCCGTGAACGACGCGGAGCTGGCGATTCCGTCGCATATCGCGATCGCGACCCAGCCATGGGTGGCAGAGCGGCTTGATGACGATGGAGCGAAGGCCGAGCTATACCTTGTAAATCATCTGCAGGGACTTCCCAACGAGAGGCTTCTGGAATCGATCCCCGGCCCCCTTTCTCAAGATGGCCTGTTGATTCGCCGAATCGAGGACCCTCAACTTTATGCCGAGCCAGTTGCCATTGCCACATCGGTCAAGATCGGGCGCCATCTGGCGATGATATCCGGCATTCCGCAGAAGCTGGTCTTTCTTGGGTTTGATTTCGGGTTCAGCGTGGGTGAGCACGCCACGGCGGTAAGCGAGGAACAAAGTGCCGAGGCTTCGGTAAGACGCTCGATCATTGTGTCTCAGGAGAGCATGTTCGTGCAGCTCAGCCATTATTTCGAGGATAAGGGCTATGGCGAACTCGTCCACGTTGGCGGAAAGCCATACAGCCGCATCAATGTCCAACGATTCTTGTCTGAATATGGCACGGCAGCAGGCAAACGCCGGGAGCTCCCCACGAGCTATGCCCAAGCGGCCGACGAGCCGGTCTGGGTCGTCGCCGAACTTACGAACAATCATCTGGGCGACATCCAGCGTCTGCGCCGAATGGTCCAGCTTGCCAAAAGCGCGGGAGCAGACCTGATCAAGGTTCAAAAGAGGGATGTGGACAGTTTTTATTCAAAAGACCAGCTCGACAGTTATTATTGGTCGCCATTTGGCAACACCTTGGGTGACTATCGGAGGGGAGTCGAACTTACCGATGAGGCTTTGGAAGCCTTGGAAGATGAGTGCCGTCGCAACGATATCCATTGGTTTTGCTCGGTGCTGGACATCCAATCCTACAGGGCCTTGGAGCGGTTTTCTCCGCAACTCATCAAGATTCCGTCCACCATATCGAATCATCACAGGTACCATGACGGAATTGTGAGGAACTATCAGGGCGGTTTTGTAGTATCGACCGGCATGACCGATTCCGGGTATGAACAGCATGTTCTGGATCAGTTCGGTCATGCGGCGCCGCTTTTCCTCCTGCAGTGCACCTCTGCGTATCCGACCCCGCCAGAAGCATGCCAACTGGCCGTAATCCGGCACTACAGGATCCTGGCAGAAAGACATCCCAATCTCATTCCAGGCTATTCCAGCCATGACTCTGGTTCGTTGGGTTCCATGTTGGCCGTGGCGGCCGGTGCAAAGATGATCGAAAAGCACGTCAAACTGGGTGACGTCGAATGGGTTCATTTTGACAAGGTGGCCGTAGACTTGGAAAACGGCGAATTCGCCGCGTTCGTCGCAGATGTCCGTAAGGCGGAGGTTCTGACCGGGCGTGAGATCAAGCTTGTTCAGGACCAGGAGCACCACAAATATGTGGTGCAGGAGAATAATTAGCCCGGTCCAGGAGGACTATATAGCTCTCGCTTCGTTTGGCGGGGGGGTGTCTTGGGGAGCGATTGTGATTGGTTCCCGGACAGAGACATAAATATGGAAATTCACTGGCATCTCATGTTGGCTTAAAACATGACAGCGCTTGTGACGTTCCACAGCGAGCTATCCGTCGCACAGACATCGATTCCATAGAAAAATTATGGTTAAGTTCACACGGAAGGTATTAGGCAGGCTTTTCAGGGCGGTTTTCAAGAAGCCCGACAAGGAGGGCCGCAGGGTTCGTTCTAGTCTCGCTTTTTTCGAATCCCTTCGAAACAAGCATGCTGGCAAACCGGGCTTCGTGATTGGGAACGGACCGAGCCTGCGTGTTGAAGATCTTGACAGGCTTAAGGGAATCGTGAGCATCGCATCCAATAAAGTATATCTCGCCTTTGATCAGACGGCATGGCGTCCGGATTATTACACCGTCGCTGATCCCCTTATTTGGGAGAAAGTCCGTTCGGTGGTGGGCCGGTTTGTTCAAGCCGTCATCATTCCTACGTATTTGGATGCTCCGACAAGAGGGGCGAAGCACATCAAAACATTCAGATATTTGGGCAATGCAGCGGTTTCCCCACCGGCCGAGGGGATCGCCTTCTCAAGGGATTTTACGAAAGGAGCTTATGGCGGCTACACCGTCACCTACGAAAATCTTCAACTGGCCGTTTATCTCGGATTGAACCCGATTTATGTGATTGGCTGTGATCATTATTATATGGGGGAAGACTCCGTAGAAGCCGAACAGGTCATTGCGGTGGGAGAAAAGTCGAATCATTTCATTCCCAACTATTGGGAAAAGGGGGAGGTGGTCCACGTGGCCCCGATCAAGGAAATGACCAAGAGTTACCAAACGGCGCAGCGTTTCGCGGCGGAGAACAACATCCAGATCATCAATGCGACGCGTGGCGGGCACCTGGAGGCCTTTCCGCGGGGCGATTTGGATGAAATCCTGGCGCAATTGGAAAGCCGCTGAAATCGGCCCTTCTGGTCTCAATTTATCAAACGAATGCCGGAGTTCAAGACAGTCGCGCTGGTCGAGTGGCATTGGTCGGGCCATCATCCGGTCTATTTCGCGCTGTTCGCTTCGGCGCTGGCGGAGATCGGATGCCGGGTTGTGCCCTTCTGTCCGGCTCCTGAAGAGTTCCCCGCGCTGATCGCGCAGACGCCTGTGGCGGATTCCGCGGCAATGGCGAGAATCGAACCCGCGGATCGTGTTCCGGTTCCACGGGCATCCCGTATGAGGCCCGCCCGGTTCCGGCCCGCGGTTCATGCGATCCGGAAATTCGGTGGATTGGGCAATCAATTGCGTGCTTGGGAACGTCAGAATTCCGCCCGGATCGATTTGGTTTTCTTCGCGTGTGTTTACGATTTCGATTTTGCGAACATCGCCCTCGGTGAGCGATTTTTCGGATTCAGGTGGTCGGGTCTCTACCTCCACGCACGCTCCTTCCGGATGCCGGGTTCTCCCATTCCTTATGTCGGGAGCTTGCCCTGTCCTGAAAAGATTTTTTCGATTGGGTCGCTGCATTCGGCCGGGGTTCTGGACGAAGGAGCGGTCGGGCCGCTCGGGGCCATCACCAATGGCCGGAAGGTGGTCGGATTTCCGGATCTGTCGGACACCCGCCTGCCGCCCGCCGGCGATCCGGATTGGGGTCTGGCGAACAAGATCCGGAGCTTTGCGGCGGGCAGGCCGATCATCTCATTGGTAGGTCATCTTCAAAGGACCAAGGGAATGGTTCAATTCACCAGGCTCGCGGAAGATCCTTCCATGAAGGATGTGTTCTTTTTCCTGGGGGGAGAGGTCAATTGGGTCGAGATCCCTGAAAAGGAGCGCGAGGAAGTCCGGGCCATTTGGGAAAGAGCGCCCAACGTTTATGCCCACCTCCAGCGGGTGGGAACGGAAAGCGGTCTCAATGCCCTGATATCCGTCTCCGACATCGTGATGGCCGCCTATACGGATTTCCCCAACAGCAGCAATATTCTTACCAAAGCGGCCTTCCTGAGACGTTCCGTCATCGTGAGCAATGGTTACCTGATGGCTGAGAGGGTGAGAAATTTCAAACTCGGGCAGATCGTCGAGGAAGGCAATATCGGAGAGATGAGGGAGGCTGTCCTTACCATACTGAATCAGAAATCCCAGCCCGGCGATTCGGATGATGATCTGCGTTTGGCTTATCAAAAAAGGCATTCTTATCCCGCATTGATGGAATCCTTCGAACTCGCTTTGGGAGAGAGCAAACCTTGAGCCATCCCTCCCGGTGAAGGCGATGTCCTGATCGTGGCAATTTTCGCCAGTTCTCGAAAAAGTTTTCCTCAACTCCATGCATCGATCCACAACCTGTCCCCAACTGGCCGGATCGCGCCGACTCCTGTCATGACCGTCTTCCCTCATCAGTGATCGGTCGATCCCACGCCTCTTCGCGAATTTTCCTCGGTATGTCCGAACCCAATCTTGTCAGCATTGTCATTCCCTGTTTCCGGATGGCCCGGTATGTCGGGGACGCGTTGGAATCGATCGGTAAGCAGAGTTACGCCAACTGGGAGATCGTCGCCGTCGATGACTGCGGACCGGAGGATGGCACGAAAGGTATTTTTGAAGCTTTTGCCGCCCGTTTTCCGGACCGCCGGATCGAGCTCATCCGTCACGAACAGAACGGAGGAGTCAGCAAGGCCAGGAACACCGCCATCGCGGCTGCGAAGGGGGAGTGGGTGGCTTTCCTCGATCCGGACGACTACTGGCTTCCGGGACATCTCCAGGCCGCCGTCGAAGTTTTCAAGAGCAAGCCGGAAACCGCCGTGGTGTCATGCGAGGTGGAGGCGTTCACCGAGGATGAGAAAGGTGTGGAAATCGTCCGCTGGCGGATACCGCCGTGGAAAATCAAGAGTTTTCCCGCATCCCTGGTGTATCACAATTTCATCCAGCCGTCCGCGGCGGTCGTCCGCAAAGATTTTCTGGATAGGATTTCGGGATTCGACACCACGCCGGAGATCCAGCATATCGAAGATTATGATCTGTGGATCAGGCTCGCCCAGCTCGAGGCGGGGTTCGAGCTGCTCCAAACCGCGACATGCCGCTATCGCAAGCATCCGCAGGCGGCGACCAGCGATCCCGAAAAAATGCGGCGCCTTCATGAGGTGTTGTTCCGCAAGCATATCCTGTTCTTCATCCAGATGCAGTCCCGGCTGCTTCAGGCCGAGGCGGAGTCATCCGCGCGGGTTGCCGCCAAGCTGGAGGGCCCGCTGTTCAAGATCGCCCACCGGGTTGACCGGCTGCTGGCGAAGCTCAAGACCCGGCTCGTTCCATAGGAATGAGATGATTCACGCAAACATCCTCCACCCGGACATCCATGCTTAAAGTATCAGTCTTGCTTTGTACCCACAACCCCAAGGACGGCTATATCACCAGGACCTTGGAGGCGCTGAAAGATCAGACTCTTCCCCGTGACCAGTGGGAGCTGATGCTGATCGACAATTCATCGGCGGATCCCCTTGCCGGCAGGTACGACCTGTCGTGGCATCCGAACGGCCGGCACCTTTTGGAAAAGGAGCTGGGGCTCACCCCCGCCAGGATGTGCGGGATCGCCAACGCGTCGTCAGAGCTGCTGGTCTTCGTGGATGACGACAACGTCCTTCGTCCCGATTATCTCGCAAAAGCCGTGGAGATCGCGGAAAAGCATCCATTCCTCGGAGCCTGGGGCGGCAACACCAAGGGCGTCTATGAGGTCACTCCTCCGGAATGGTTTGGCAAGTGGGCGGAATATATCGGTGTCAAGAAACATGACCGCTTCAATTGGACCAACGTTCCTTGCAATGCGAAATGCTCTCCCATCGGGGCGGGACTCTGCGTCCGCCGCGCGGTGGCGGTTGCCTATGCGGAGGAGCAGAAAAACTCCGACGAGCTGAAACTGGACCGTTGCGGCGACCTGTTGCTGGGCTGCGGTGATCTCGATCTCGCCTATCATTCGGTGAAACTGGACATGGGTTATGCCGTGACACCGGAGCTGGAGCTGGATCACCTCATTCCCGCCGGCCGGCTGACAGAGGAATATCTGGAGCGGCTCGTGGACCAGACGATGTTCAGCGGTGCTTTCCTCCAATTCAAATGGGGACAAATCGACAAATCATTCTCACCTCCGGGATGGAAAAGCCGGCAGCTGAAACGGTGGCGGAACCGTGGGAAATCCGCAATCGACCGCAAGCTGAACGAGGCCATTGACCGGGGATACGCGCGGGGCCGGCTCATGCTCGGTTCAGGAATGACACAGCAGGCTTTTCTCGCCCTCCAAGCTGGCGGGAAAAAATAAGGACGGGGCCGCGGGTTCGTTACAAGTATTATTCATGCGTATATTGGTGATCAGCCCGATAAGCAGCCATCCCCAGGACGAGGGGAACACCGAGCGGGTTTTCCAAATCATGACCCATCTCAAAAAGGAGGGGCACGATGTATTCCTCCTTTATTTCCAGATCCAATCCTTCAGCAAACCGAAAAATCTGGATGCCCTGTACGAGGCCTGGCCCGACAGGGTCGCCCACGTGGAAGTGTCCGGCAACCTCAAGGGCAAAGGGCCTGCGATCACACCGAGATATGCCCTTTATCGAAAGATACTCGGACTGGGCCACAAGCTTCCAAGGAGCTTGCGGCCGTCATTCTATTCGTTGTCCGACGTGATCGGAGGAGCCGACCGTTGGGTGCCGAGACGCGCCGGCGGCAAACTGCGTGAGGTGGTGGAGGCATTCAAACCGGAAGCGGTTGTCTGCGAATACGCGGTTCTATCGGCTTTCCTGGATGAGTTCGACTCCGGTGTCATCAAGATCATCGACACGCATGACAAATTCACCGACAGGAACAGCAACATCGGAAGGCAGGGGATCCTGCCTTGGCTGTCGTTCACGAAAAGCCAAGAACGCAAGGCGTTGCTGAGGGCGGATCATGTGATCGCCATCCAACAGGAGGAGGCCGCCTACTTCCGCGGATTGACCGCCGGTCGGAGCGCCGTGCATCTGGTGGAGCAATTGTCCGAATTGCCGGTCGTTTCGGATGCGTCGGACAGCCCCGGTGTTTTTGGCCTGATCGGTTCTCCAAACCCTTTCAATCTCGAAGGATTGGCGTGGTTCTACGAGAGCATCTGGCCCAAAATCACCAACGCGGTCCCGGGAGCAAAGATGGTGCTTGCGGGCAGCATCTGCGGTCGTGTGCCAGCGCCTTCCGGCGTGGTGGAGATCGGTTTTGTGAAGGACCGCGTGGACTTCTATAACCAATGTTCGTTCGTGGTAAATCCCGTGCGTGGTGGAACGGGCCTGAAAATCAAGTCCGTGGAGGCTCTCTTCCACGCCCGGCCGCTGGTAACGACCAAACATGGAGCCTCGGGGTTGCTCGATCTCTATCCGGACGGGATCATGGCGTGCGATGATCCTGGTGCCTTCGCGGAGGCATGTATCCTGTTGTTGAAGGATCAGGAGAAAGTTCGTTCCATGTCGAGGATGGCCTCGGAATCCGCGAGAAGGGTGGGAGACAAATCTTCGGCGAGCCTTGAGGAGTGTTTGCAGCCCCGCAAGCGATAGGGAAAACGAAGCTGCGGTTTTAGTGTTCACCAGTTGAAGATCTTCTGTCCATCTCCATCAGACACCCGTTTGCCGGGTGGTGGCCCACAATCATGCATCTGATCCATCTTCTTGAAAGGGTTCCTCCCGCGTTTGATGGCATCGGTGATTTTGCACTGATATTATCCCGGAGGCTTGAGGAAATCGGGGCCTGTTCCAACGCCCTGCTTCCGATGAGGGAAACCGGAGCGACGGAGAACGACCGGCAGCTTTCGGATTTCACCGACTACCGCACCAGGATCGAAGCGGAAATCAATCGTCATCGCAGCCGTCATCCTGGTGACAGGATCGCGCTGTTGCTTCACTTCAACCGTGGAGGGTTTCATCCGCACGGACTGCACTTCCATCTCAACTCCCTTCTGGGGTCGTTGAAAAAAAGCTTCGGCCTGCCGCTGTTCGTTTTTTTCCATGAATTCCTTCCGTCGCGTGCTCCGCGCAGACTCCACCGCTGGTTGCGGCCGGTGCAGGTTGCCGCCGCACGACGCCTGATCCGTGCCGCGTCGCATTGTTTCACCAACAACGAGGTTTACGCGAAACGCATCGCCGGGATCTGTCCGGGCGCCACTCCGGAAGTGGCTCCGATTTTTTCGAATATTGGCGAACCTGATCCCTCCGACACAGGGGGCAAGGAACCGGGTTCGTGGGTGATCTTCGGCTCGGCGGACCGGGCGAGGAATTCCCTGCGGGGCTTGGAACGCATGGTGAAGGCCGGAGAGCTGGCATTGAAACCCTCGGTCATCCGCGTGGTTGCCGGGGGACGGAAAATGGAAGCCCTGACAGCACAGGTTTCCAAGCTATCGGACCTCGGGGTGCAGGTGGAGGTCCTGCCCAATCTGCCGGCTCCGGAAGTGAGCGCCGTCTTTCAAAAAAGCGAGTTCTTCTTCACCGATTACCTCGCGGACATGGACGAGCCCTGGTTGGACATGCTGCTCAAGTCGGGCACCTTCGCCGCCGCCAATTCCCATGGAGTGATCACAGTGACTCCAAAGGATGGGTTGGGATGGATGACCGCGTCCGGCCATCCCGGTCTGGTTTTCTTGAATCAGGCAGAGCAGGGACGAGATGCCGCGAAACTGAATCCGGCCGCGTTGCGAACGTGGTATCATAATCGTTGTCATAGCCGGAATCTGGCGGCCCGGATGAAGGCGGCGATGGAATCGTTCTGATCGCAGGGTGGTGGAAAGCCGGGCATGCGGCGCGGTTTTCAGTGGAATTGGGAATATGATCGAGTCATCAAACGCCGGAGTAGATAAGAAGCCGACGGGGGCTCAGCGCATGGTCGGAATCGACCAATTGCGCTACGTGCTGGCCCTTTGGGTTTTCCTGTGTCACGGCGGACGTCCTCCTTTTCTCGAAGGGCACGGCAGCGCGGCGATATGGGATTGGGCCGACAAGCTTTACGCGTGGAGTGTCAACGGCCAGGCCGCGGTGATCGGTTTTTTCATCATCTCCGGGCTCTGCATCCATTATCCGAACATCCACAGGAAGAAAATCAATGTGATATCCTTCTACTGCGGGCGTATCCTGCGCCTGGGACTGCCGGTTGCGATATGCCTTTTTCTGGTCCGGTCGTCGGGGTATGACAAACATCATTGGTGGCTCTACGCGGTTCCTGTTTGGACCCTGTTTTGCGAGGCGATCTACTATGCGATCTATCCCGTAGTTCTACAGATGACCAAGAGAGGGTGGCTTCCGGCTCTCATCCTCGTTTCGAGCGTTGTTTCGTTCGCAATGATCATCGTTCTCGGCTCGCAGAGGGAGATGAATTTCCAGGAGGGGGGGATGGGCGGACTGTTTTTTTGGAAGACGGCGCTGTTGGCGCTTCCTTGCTGGCTTTCCGGCCTCCTGATAGCGGAACAATTTTCAAAAGCACCACCCGACTGGCATGCGGAACTAACCCGCGCCTCCATTTGGAAGTGGAGAATGGCGGCGGTGCTGCTGTCTGTTCCGACATTCCCTCTCTACCGGATCGGACTCTATCTTGATATTGTCAGGGATCCAATCAAGGGACTTCCCTTCGCCTCCCAAACGACCCTGCTGCTCTATGGCATCTTCGCCTTCATGTGGCTCAAGCGCGAGGTCGCCTATCATAATACCCTCAACCGGCCGGTTTGTGCCCTGTTCGAAAAATTCGGCAAGGCGTCCTATTCCCTGTATCTGGTCCATATCGGTGTGATCTGGCACATCGAGCGTTTCTTTGCCGGTCCTTCTTTTCCAGGTTATCTGTTGGAATGGCTGATTATCGTCATCGCGGTTCACATCGCGACATTCCTGTTCTATATTGCGGTGGAGAAACCTTCCCACAAGGCCGCTCAAAAATGCACCGGTTTTCTCAAGAAGGTGGCGGGCTACTAGGTTTCCCCGTGACAAGGCCTCCCCATTGCCAGGCCACGACATTTTTTCCATGAGCTCGACTTCACCCAAGATCACCTGCGCGATCCTCTGCTACAACTACGGGCGTTTTCTCGGACAGGCGATCGACAGCTGTCTCGACCAGACTTTGGACGCATCCTTGTATGAGGTTCTGGTGATCGATGACGGTTCGACGGATGAAACACCGGAAGTCTGTGCCGCATACGGAGACCGGATCCGCGTGTCACGTACCGCCAACCAGGGGTTCCCGGCAAGTTTGGGACGCGCTGTCACGGAGGCCCGGGGAGAGTACGTGATCCTGCTGGATGCGGATGATTATTTCCTCCCGGACAAGCTCGAGCTCTTCGATGCCGCTTTCAGGAACGGGGCTGAATTCGTGGTGAACGGTCATGAGGTCATTACCGAGGACAGTCCGGAGCGCGTGTATGGCGAAGGGGGACAGACCAGCACGATCGGATTCAGGAAGGCTCCCTCGCTGGACGTTCTGCCGGTGAACAACGAGTTGCCGTTCCACATCATCGGCAAGGCGTTCGGAGACAAATTCATCCCCGCCCCCCTGACGATTTATCGTGTTCACGGAGAGTCGATGACCAAGCGGGGAGGGTTCCGGCACGCGAAATATTTCGCGGACCGCTTCCGTGAATGTCATTTGAAATGCGTGGAGCTTCTGGACAAGCCCGGCTGGAGCGCGAAGCGTGCCGAACTTTTGAAAGCCGCCGCGCATTGGCGGACGGAAGAGGTCCGCGAGAGAATCAATTCCCGCATTGCCGAGCGCGACCGTTTGAAGGCGTTCGTGTGCTGCATCACGGCCGGTCGTGTGCTGGCGGATGAAGGGGTGGGGGCGCTGCGCATCTGGCGCACGGTGGCACGTGGCATTCTCTGGAGCACCGGCGTGCACTGGCGTTACCGCTGAAACGCATGGACGCGATGATCAATAAATGACGACTCAACCGGACAAGGGAATCACGGTGGTGGACTGGGGCGGCTTTCGCAAGGAGCTGGCCGGGGAGCTGCACAAACGCGGTTTGCTCGCGCGATACCTGACCACAAATCCCCGTTGGAAGGCGGCCCAGTCCGGCATTCCGGCGGAGCTGATCAGGAGCCGGAGCTTCTACCGTTATCTGGAAGCCGGTCTGGCACGCTCTCCCGCGTTGGAGAAAAAGTTCGCGTCCGCCCTCAAGCTGATGAAGGACAGGAACTTCGTCAGATTCGTGCCGGACAACATCGTTCCGGGGACGACCGTTTGTTTCCTTTCCGGTTCGGGAGAGGGGGTCTTGCGCGCCAGGGAGAACGGACGGCTGGAGCAGCCGGTCAAATGCATCCTCCAGCGCGGATCCGCGCATATCACCTGGTTGGAGGATCTCCTCGACCGCGAGTATGCGGTTTTGGGAATCAGGCGGAAAAGGCTGGCCGCCTATTATTTGGAAAAGGAGGAATATGAATATTCGTTCGCGGACCGCATCGTGGTGCCATCCGCGGTGGCGGCGAAAACCTATGTTTCAAGAGGGGTGGACCCGGAGAAGATATCGGTGATTTCCCTCGGAGCTCCGCCTCTTCCACCACGACAGGACGTCGCGGACAAGAGCCGCGCCTTGCAGGGAAAGCTGATCTACGTCGGGCAGTTGTCCGTGCGCAAGGGTTTCCACATCCTGGCCGAAGTGCTCCGCACGTCCAAGGCGGTCAAGGAGTTGATTGTCATCGGGAACGTCGTGGATCCGGAAGTGGTTGCGGCGCTCAAGGATGATCCCCGCGTCGTATGGAAGGGCGCCCTGCCCCGTGAACAGGTCATGAAGGAGCTTGCCCACGCGGATGCGCTGGTGCTGCCCAGCGTGGAGGATGGCTTCGGCAGGGTGGTTACCGAAGCATTTGTCGCCGGAATCCCGGCCATCGTCTCGGATTGCTGCGGAGCGAGCGAGGTGGTGCTGAAAACCGGTGGTGGCATCGTCTATGACGCGACCTCGCGTGAGGAACTACGGGATGCCATCGAGCGCCTGTTGACCGATGAGGCATTCAACAGGTCTTGCCGGGAAGCCATCGCGAGCGGCACCGGATCTTCGGGGGGCTGGGAGGAATACACGACCGGGTTTCTGAATGTCGTGGAACAGACCAGATCGAGATGATCGCCACGACGGCATGAGTGACCCCTTCAGCAGACTTATCTTTCAAAACCAGCAGTGAAGCAGACGCCTAATAACAAAATCATCATCTTTTATCCCTATATCGGCGAATATGGCGGAATCGAGCGGAACATCATCGCGCTGTCCGACGAAGCGATCGCGATGGGGTGTGAGCCGGTGCTGCTCTGTTTCTACGACCGGATACAGATGGAGAAATGGGGACCGGGAATCTCCGTCGTCCAACTGGGCGAGGGAGGAAGTCCGTTTGCCAAGGCCCGGAAAGTCAGGCAGTGGCTGGACGCGCACCGGCACGAGATCCTCGGACTTCCGTTTTTCTTCGGCGGAAAAGCCGGTTTCTATGGAGGTCTCGCCGCGATGGGAGCCTATGCCCTGCACTACACGGATCCGCCGAGCCTTCTCAGCAAAGGACCGGACCGCAAGGGTGTCATGAAGCTGCTGGGGGACTTCCGGTCGAAGCTCTCCGACAAGATCACTTCCCGCGGGGTCTCCAATGCCCGTGTCCGTCTTACAATGACCCGCTGGAACGCCGAGGAGCTCGAGCGCTGTTATTCCCATCCTTTCGATGTCATCTACCAAGGCGGTCTCCTGCCCGAGGGAGAAGTCGTGTTCAAGGAACGTTGCCAGGGGCCGGTCCTGCGGCTGTTCTCTATCTGCCGTCTGACGGGCTCGAAACATCTCGATTGGATTGTCGACGCCGCCGTCAGGTTGAAACAGTCACCGGAAATCGCGCGATGGTTCGACAGTTTTGAAATCGTGATCGCAGGCAAGGGACCGGCACTTGAGGATCTGAAGAAGCATGCCGGGGAGCTGGGGGTGACCGAAATCGTGAGCTTCCCGGGCTTCCTGGATGCGGATCAGTTGAAAAACACATTTCAGGCGACCGACGTCTTCCTCGTGCCGGGCCGCCAGGGCTACGGATTGCCGGTGCTTGAGGCGCTGTATCGCAATGTGCCGGTGGTGTTGAACAGGGAATCGCGCATTTCCGAAATCCTGGCCGACAACCCCTGGGCCCATGTCACGGGAAACAGCAGCGGGGAGTTTTCCTCCGGACTGATTGATCACATCGCCGGCATTCGGGAGAAATATCCCGATCCCGCGCTGTTGAAAGACCTGCCGGTGGAGCAGGGCTGGGCTTCACAAATCGGCAAACGCTGCAACTGGTGGTAAGAAATGCCTTCCGAAAATAAAAATACCCCGAAAGCGGTTTTTGTGGCGCATCTGGGTTGTGCGGGCGCCTCCGGGCGGCAGCGGCTTTGGGCCTTGCGGCAGTGCGGCGTGGAGGTCGAGTCGCTGGACAAGGACGCTTATCGGAAAAATTCGGGACGTTTGAAAAACCTGCTGATCAAACTTTCCAGGAATCCATCGCTATCCTCAAGGTGGCGGGATCTGGAACACGACCTGATCGAGCTTTGTAAAAAGACGGAGCCCGACCTCATCTGGATGGAATGGCCGAAGGAATTCGAATCCTCCCTATTCAGGAAATTGCGGGAGCTTCCGAAAATTCCGTTCCTCGTCTCGTTCCAAGATGACAACCCATGGGGAGAGCGGTCGGCCGATCAATGGATGTGGAAGCGGTATTTCAAGATCATTCCCGAGTTCGACATCCACCTGGTGAAGAGACCCGAGGACAAGGACCGGATCCGCGAACTGGGCGGCAAAGCGAGCCGGCTATGGGAGCACGGCGCCTATTCTCCGCTGTTTCACCCCGGCGAAGGCAAAGGCGCGAAAACCTACCCTGTGAGCTTCGTCGGCACCTGCATGGATGGGCGCGAGAAACTCGTCGGACTCCTCCTCGAGCAGGGGCTTCCCATCCATGTGTTCGGCACCCACTGGGAAAAACGCAGCGATCTGCCCAAACGCTATCCGGACAACTTCCATCCGGCGGTTCGTGCGGAACAATATGCCGACGTCCTGAGACAGTCGGGGATCTGCCTCGGCCTGGTGTCGCATTCCAACCGTGACGAATGGACGATGCGCACCTACGAGGTGCCTGCCTGTGGCAGCCTGCTTCTGGCCGAAAGGACACCCACTCATGAGAAGTGGTTTGAAGAGGGCAGGGAGATCGTCTTGTTCTCCGACAACGAGGAATGCGCTTCCGCGGTGAAGAAGTTGCTCTCGGATGAAGGCCGCCGCGATGAAATCGCATCCGCCGGTTCTGAAAAAATTTGCTCGAAGCCATGGGCTTTGGAGGAAAGGATGCGGGAATTCCTGAATTCCATCCGGGAAACGGCCCGCATGTCCTTGAAATGATCACACCCTCGGAACATAGAGAGAGCCTTGCGACGGTGCGTGGCGCGCTGCTTGTCGTATTGGGAATTGCGGTGGTGGCCCAGGCGCTCGTGTTCGCCAACACGCGGAATACGTTCGCAAGCATTCTGGCCGCGATTCCGTTCGTCGCCGCCGTCCTGATCGTGTTCCGTCGTCCGACGTCATGCGCGGGTGCCCCATTGCCAGGAACCATCGTGTTCCTCATGATTGCCGGAAACAGCATCGCGCCGCTTTATGGGACGCTCCTCGAAGGCAAACCCCTGTCATTCAGTCTGTCGGATCCGGTCGCGGTTTTCCAGCACAGGGCGGTGTACGGAGTATCCTTGCTCGCTGCCTACCTGATTGCCATTTCACTCTGGCTGTCACCGGTACGAAACATTTTTGTCGGACTCGGACGCTCGCTCGGCACCTCGAAGCTGTTTTCCGTCAGAAGTGTGTGGATCATCGGTTTCATCGGCATCGGTGCGGGCCTCTTGAAGTTCCTGCCCTTGCCCAGTCTGGTCACCAAGATCCTGGACGGTGTCGGATTCCTCAACTGGGCACCCTACATCCTCCTGATCCCCCCTTATTTCGACAGGAAAAAGTCTCTCACCGATTATTGGCCGCTGGCCTTGCTCTATCTGTTTCAGGCCGGAATTTCAGCCGGCACGAACAGCCGCATGGGATTTGTCGGCCCGCTCGCCGCCGTGGCCTCCGCATGGCTGGTATGTTTGATTTCCGGCCATCTGGTCGTCGATGCCCGCTGGATGAGGAAAGCCGCGTTGAGTTCGATCGCGGGATTGGTGGTCATGAGCCAGTTCGTGGATTTCTCCACCGCGATGCTCATCGAGCGTGACCGCCGTGGTGCGAGAAGTTTGGCCGCGCAGGCGGGCGCCACATGGGACACGTTCCTTGATAAGGACAGGCTCGCGCTGTACAGGACCTATTTCCGGGACGTCGAGGAGGCGAGAAGCGGGTGGAAAGAGAACTACGTCGACAATCCCATTCTTGCCCGGTTCATCCAGATCAAGTTCGACGACAATTGCCTGAAGAGGGTCAGACATTATACTCCGGACGACATCCAGAGCCTGACGACCATCAGCAGGGACAAGATGTTCGCCCTGATCCCGGGCCCTTTTCTCAAACCTTTGGGAATCTCAATCGACAAGGAGTTCGTCAATTCCTTTTCCACCGGAGACCTGATGGAAAGCCTTGGCGGAAACCCGGTGCTCGGCAGACGTCTCACCGGCTCCATCCCTGCCCAGATATTCGCTATTTTCGGATGGTGGTATCCCGCGGTTGTCATTCTCGTCTACATGATGATCTGGATCATCCTCGCCGGGATAGTTTCCAACAAATTCGCCTTCTTCAGGGTGTCCACGCTGGGAATGATCCTGGCGTTCCAGGTGTTCACCGACATCTCCCTGGATGGGATCACGAATTCGACCGGCTTCGTTTTCAGAGGTGCTTGGGAAGTCCTGCTTTTGTATGCACTCGTGCTGGCGGCGATGAGATTCATGGGCGAGGGGAAATTGTTGCGCCCCCCCAACCTCGGTCGATCACGCGGGATTTCACGAAAACCCGGAAGGAAACTTGACGAAATGAATCCCAATTTAGCGAAAGAGACGCCATGAGGCTGGTGGTTTTTGATTCACATCCGGTCCAGTACCGTGTGCCCATCTGGCAGACGATGGAGAAGCTCTCGCCGTCCTCGGTCCATGTGGTGTATGCCTCCGACTGTTCCGTGCGCGGACACATGGACGGTGGTTTCGGAAGAATGGTGGCGTGGGATGATCCGATGCTGGAGGACTACGAAAACACAATCCTCAACTGCGAGAAAGGAAAGCCCTTGTCCGGTTGGGGATCCCTGACCGGTGCCGGGGTGAAGGAAGTCCTGGATCGTCTCCAACCGGACGTGGTGCTGCTGACCGGTCTGAACTACCGTTATGATCTGGTGGCCTGCGTGACCGCGCGGCTGAGGGGGATCCCTGTCTGGCTCAGATGCGAGACACAGGATCAAGCGGTGAACCGGAGCGATTCGAAGAAGCTCGCCCGGTATTTCATTTATCGGAACATCTACCGGTTGATCGACAAATTCTTCTACATTGGCAATCTCAACCGCCAGCACTACGAGGATCATGCCGTGAGGGACGCGCAATTGTTTCCGGCGCGCTATGGCACGGTGGATCGTTTCGCCTCGCTGGATTCTTCAACCAAAAGCAGGCTGAGGAAATCCCAGCGCGACGCCGCAGGTGTTTCGGACGGGACTTTTGTCGTCGGATTTTCCGGGAAATTCATCCCCAAAAAGAATCCGGATCTGTTGTTCTCGATGCTGGACCATCTGGATGAGACGCTCCGTGCGAGAGTTGCCTTATACTTTTTGGGCAGCGGGGAAATGGAGGCCGACCTGCGGGAATTGGCTGAATCCGCACGGTCGCGATATGGTGTGGCGACTTATTTCGCAGGCTTTGCCAACCAGTCCGAACTTCCGGGACATTATCTGGCGATGGACCTGCTGGTGCTTCCCTCCCGTAGGAGTGGAGAGACCTGGGGACTGGTGGCCAACGAAGCGATGCAGGCCGGGTGTGCCGTCGTGGTCAGCAATGCCGTCGGCTCCGGAGCGGACTTCAATGCACTGGAGCGGTTTGAAATCTTCGACGAGGGAAATGCGACCCAACTGGCGGACCGCATTGCGAAACTCTCGGTTTACCCCCGTTCCTTCGACTGGGCGGATGAGGAATTGAAGGGGTATTCGATCACGGCGACAGCTTCCGCTTTGTTGGCCGAAATGGGCAAACTGGATGGCTGAGCCATCGGCAGGATGATGAAAATCGTTTTATTCACACACCCGAAATTCGTGCCATCACAGAGCATGCCGAGATTCGCGGCGATGTTGCAAAGCGGAATGGTGGAACGGGGCCATGACGTCGAAGTCTGGACCAGCGAGAAGTTCTTTTTGAAAATTCCCGTGCCGGCTCCTTTGCGGAAGTGGGTGGGTTATCTGGACCAGTACCTGGTGTTTCCGCTACAGATCCGCAACCGCCTCGGGAAAAGCTCTCGGGACACGCTGTTTGTTTTCGCCGATCAGGCGCTGGGGCCCTGGGTGCCGGTCGTTTCGGGACGACCACATGTGATCCACTGCCATGACTTCCTCGCACAGCGGTCCGCTCTGGGAGAAATTCCCGAAAATCCGACCGGAAGGACGGGCAAGTGGTACCAAGCCTATATCCGGCAGGGTTTCCGGCAGGGGCGCAATTTCATTTCGGTTTCGGAAAAGACCCGCTCCGATCTCAACCGCTTCGTGAATGGCGGGGTGGAGCGGTCCGAAATGGTGTATAACGGCTTGAACCAGGAATTTGGTTTGGTTGACCCGTCATACGCCCGCACTGAACTGCGGAAGCTGACCTCGATCGACCTGGACGGAGGATATCTGCTGCATGTGGGGGGCAACCAGTGGTATAAGAACCGCATCGGGGTGATTGAAATCTACAATGCGTGGAGAGCTGGAACAAACCCGGGACTGCCTTTGTTGATGATCGGCCCGAAGGCTTCGGGCGACCTGCAAGCCATGCGCGACGCTTCGCCGTTCAGGGACGACATCCACCTTCTGGCCGGACTGGACGATGTGGCCGTCCGGCTCGCGTATGCGGGATCCGCTGCCTTCATCTTTCCTTCGCTTGCGGAGGGTTTCGGCTGGCCCATCGCCGAGGCCATGGCATCCGGCTGTCCCGTTCTGACCACAGATGAGGCGCCAATGACCGAAGTGGCTGGTGAAGCGGCCTTCCTGATTCCCCGGCGTCCGCAGGATGAGAGCCAGACAGCCACATGGGCGGCGCGTTCGGCCGACGTGCTTCAGAAGTTGGTGAGCTTGTCGGACGACGAACGGAAAAACGTCGTCACCCGGGGGATTGCCAACGCGAAGCGGTTTGATTCCGCAGCCGCGCTGGACCAGATCGCCCGGATATACTCCAGCGTGCTTGCCGGCAGATGAAGTGGGACGAAGCCCCTGTTTGAACAATTGTTGATCCAACCGGATTGTGAAACTCCTCCGCGTCATATCAAGCATGGATCCGGTCCACGGAGGACCGTGCCAGGGTATTCGGAATTCCATTCCGAGCCTCGCGAAACTTGGTGTCGCCAACGAGGTTGTGTCGCTCGATCCGCCATCCGCGCCTTTTCTCGGCAATGATCCGTTTCCGATCCACGCCGTGGGACCGGCGAAGGGATCGTGGGGTTATGGAGCCGCCCTCGTCCCCTGGCTGGTGGACAATCTGCCAAAGTTCGAGGCGGTCATCGTCCACGGACTTTGGCTTCATCACGGCTACGCGGTGAGAAAGGCCCTTTCGGTCATCCGGCGAAGACAACCTGCGGAGAAAGTCCCCCGCATGTATGTCATGCCGCATGGAATGCTGGATCCCTATTTCCAGCGCGACCCATCCCGCAGGCTCAAGGCCTTGAGGAACCTTCTTTATTGGAACTTGATGGAGTCGAAGAATGTGGCTGAGGCCGACGGTGTCCTTTTCACCTGCGAGGAGGAGCTGAGGCTGGCACGTGAGACGTTCCGCAACTATTCCCCGAAACGCGAGATCAACGTGGGCTACGGGGTTGCCGCACCACCGTCGTTCCGCGAGACACAGAGGGATTCATTCCAAGCCGCCGGCGCCGGGCTTGCCGACCGTCCTTACCTTCTCTTTCTCAGCAGAATCCACCCGAAGAAGGGCGTCGATCTGCTCATCCATGCCTTTGCTTCGTTGGTGAAGGAACGCTCCGCAGGGTTGGAGGGAATTCCATCGCTCGTGATCGCGGGCCCCTTGGACTCGATCTATGCCGACGAGATGAGAGCGTTGGCTGCGGACTGTCTCGCTGGCCTGCCCCCGGGGGAATCCCATCCGCGGATCCATTTCGTGGGAATGTTGCAGGGGGATGCAAAATGGGGCGCGTTTTACGGTTGCGAAGCCTTCGTCCTTCCCAGCCACCAGGAGAATTTCGGCATCGCGGTGGTCGAAGCGCTGGCGTGTGGCAAACCGGTGATCATCTCCGACAAGGTCAATATCTGGCGGGAGATCGATGGTGCCGGGGCCGGTATGGTGGCGGATGACTCCGTGGAGGGCACTAAGGAATCCCTGTCCCGCTGGTTTTCTCTGACCGATGCTGAAAAGAAGGAGATGGCTGGCAATGCGATGAAGTGCTTCACCGGACATTACCGGATGGAGAACGTCGCCAAAACGTTCGCGGAAACATTATCCGCCACCCCTTAGCAACCCGTCGGGAAACCACGCGGAATCCGCTCCTCTCTGATCCGGGCATGTTCGGGAGCCGGGCCCGACCAACGATAAACGGCAACCGCGCGTTGCCAGGCCGGCGGGATTCCCAATAAGTCCGGCGATTTATATCCCAAACCCGGCAAGTTAATCCAAAGTTTCTAAAAGATGAATATAGCTATCATTCAGGGGGCGTTTTTGCCGGTTCCGGCGATCCATGGAGGGGCGGTGGAGAAAATTTGGTATCGGATGGGAGTTGAGTTCGCAAAGCATGGCCATGCGGTCTGTCACATCGGAAAAGCCGACAAAACGTTGGCGGATGCGGAGGTGGCCGATGGCGTTAGGTATGTACGGGTCCGTGGTTTCGACACGCCGTCATCGCTTGCCGTCTTGAAGCTGATGGATCTGATTTACACCATCCGGGCGATCCGTAAAATCCCGCGTGAGTGTGACGTGGTCGTGACCAATACGTTTTGGGCACCATTTCTGCTTCGGGGGCGTCTCGGGAAAAAAGTGTATGTGGATGTTCAACGGGTCCCCAGGGGACAGATGAAATTTTATCGGCACGTCGGAATGTTACGGGGCTGCTCTCCGGCGATCAGTGACGCCGTCAAGCGGGAGCTTCCCGATGGCGATCACGATTTGGTATCGTACGTTCCAAATCCGGTGCCGTTCGATGTCGTCGATACCGGGGTGGGCAAAGAAAAGGTGATCCTGTTTGTTGGCAGGCTGCATCCGGAAAAAGGTGTCGGGGTGTTGATCGATGCTTTCAGAATTCTGGTTCAGGAGGGAAATGTCGGTTGGAAATTGATCGTCGTCGGACCTTCCGCAACAAAGGACGGGGGAGGGGGAGAGGAGTTCGGAAGCGCCTTGGTGAAAAGTGCGGAAGGACTGGATGTGGAGTTTACCGGTCCGGTTTTCGACGACCGCCTGCTTAAGGATTATTTTGCGAGAGCTTCGATTTTCTGTTATCCCGCCCAGGAAGGGAGTGGCGATGCCGCTCCCGTCGCGCCCCGGGAGGCGATGGCTTACGGCGCGGTCCCCGTGGTGTCGCAGTTGCCGTGTTTCGGGGATGTCATCCATCACGATGTGAACGGAATCTGCTACGATCATCTGGCCAAGGACCAGCCGGGGGTGCTGTCAGGATGGCTCAAGAGCCTGATGACGGATCCAGAACTGTTGGAAAGGCTGTCAGGCACGGCCCGGCGGGTGGTGGACGACTACTCAAGCCAGTCGGTGGCAGTGAAATTTCTAGAGGATTTTCATCGTCTGAAGCAACGTTGATCAAGATGGAATACCAACAAGAATCCCCCTATTCGAGTCCATGGACCTTGCGACAGCGCGTGCTGATGGTCGCTTGGGAATATGTGTGGATCCTTCTTTGCTCCTGGACGCCCAAGCCGGCCAACCGCTGGCGGATTTTCATTCTGGGACTATTCGGGGCCAAGCTCTATGGCAGGCCGTTCGTTCACCAGCGCGCGCGGATCCAGATCCCTTGGAACCTCACCATGCATGACCGGGCTTGTTTGGGAGACCGTGCGAACGCTTATACCCTTGGCGAAATAGAACTGTTTGAACACGCCACCATCGCACAAGAGGTCTACCTGTGCACCGGAACCCATGCGTTTGACCGTCCCGAACTGAATCTGATCACGGCGAAAATCGTCATCGGGGCCCATGTATTCGTGGGGGCGCGTGCTTTTATCATGCCTGGGGTGGAAATAGGCGCACATAGCCTGATCGGCGCCTGCAGCGTTGTCACGAAGTCCCTTCCTGCCAATACTGTCGCAGCCGGGAATCCAGCCCGCGTGATTCGCAGTCGCACAGCCAGTTTGTGAACCTATCCTATGTCGCCCCTAGACCTTACCATCGCCATCCCCGTCCGCAATGAAGAGCGCAATCTGCCAGGATGTCTCGATGCCATTGGAAAAGGGTTGGCGAGCCGGGTGGTGATCCTCGATTCCGGAAGCACGGATGCGACCCGGCAGATCGGCCTCGACTGGGGTGCGGAAGTGATCGATTTCAAGTGGAACGGGCGGTTCCCCAAGAAGCGGAACTGGTACCTCCGCAACCACCGGCCGACAACGCGCTGGGTGTTGTTTCTCGATGCCGACGAGTATCTGACCGAATCCTTCAAGGCGGAGTTGCCTTCCGCACTCGAGGATGTGGGAAAGACGGGCTATTGGCTCAGTTACTCGATTTATTTTTTAGGACGGGAGCTGAAGGCGGGTTATCCGCTGCGCAAGCTGGCGTTGTTCCAGACAGGGGCGGGGGAATATGAAAAAATCGACGAGAGCCAATGGAGCCAGCTGGACATGGAGGTGCATGAGCATCCTGTGCTGACCGGCAAAATCGGCGTGATCCCGGCGAAAATCGATCACCAGGATTTTCGTGGGGTGAACCACTATGTGGCGAAGCACAACGAATACTCCTCGTGGGAAGCGCACCGTTTCCTGATGACCGCCAACGATCCCGAGGTGAGAGCCGCCTGGACCTGGAAGCAGAAAATCAAGTACCGGCTGATACGCAGCCCGTTGATAGGTCCGATATATTTTATCGGCAGTTTTGTGGTGATGGGCGGCTTTCGGGACGGAGGGCGGGGTATGGCCTTCGCGATCTTGAAAATGGCCTATTTCACCCAAGTGTATTGCAAGATCAGAGAGATGGAAGAAACCAGCCATAAGCGAAACTAATGTCAAAAAAGTGTTTTCTAGGAATCGATTTCTGGAGCGGTTCCACTGGCGACCTTTTGAAATCTGCGGATTGTGAAGGCGGGCTGTTCACCGTGCCCTCGGCGCCGTCATTGGCGCAGATGAGGCGGGATCCGGACTTGATGAGCGCCTACCAGGCCTCTGACTGGGCGGTTGTCGACGGCGGATACGTGGCGTTGGTGCTGCGCATGTGTTTCGGTCGCCATCTGCCGCGGATCTCCGGTCTGCAGATACTGCAGCGGCTGGTGGGAGAGAAGAGCCGGCGGTCCATCCCTTTCCACGAGCGCCGGATCCTTTGGGTCGTGCCTACCGCGGAGGAGAAGGACAGGATCGATTATTATCTGGAGGACCAGGGATTCCCGCATCAGCTCCGTCATTGGTATTACGCACCGTTTTATCGGAAGACCGAAGATTTCCAAGACGAGGCTTTGGCCGCAAAAGTCGCCGAGGTGCGGCCTGACTGGATCATCCTGTGCATCGCGGGCGGCAAGCAGGAGAAGCTCGGCCATTTCCTGAGAAGTCTGAGCTCTGGAAGTCCGGAATCAGGCCTCGAAGCGGAGGGGCCGGATGAGGCATCAGCCGAAGGGACATCACGGCCGAAGGGGCCTGTGATATTGTGTACCGGCGGGGCGATAGCGTTCTTATCGGGGGGGCAGGCAAACATCCCGACGTGGGCGGATCGTTTGTATCTCGGTTGGTTCTTCCGTATCACCTCATCTCCGAAGGTTTTTCTGCCACGTTACTGGGTGGCTGCCTACGAATTTCCCCTCTTGCTCTGGGAGCGGCGTGGGAGCTTGTTTGTGAAAAAGGGGACGGAGTGAACCCGGTCAACCCGTTGTCTTCGCGGCATTTCACTTCCCGGGCCGCTTTCTTTCACCTCGGCCGGACAGTCGCCGGTTGGCATCGCTGGAAGCGAACCGACCTTCGAAATCCAAAAATATCCGGCTTTGCGAAGGTTAGGCTGGCATGAAAAATGCATCCGTGGCAAAAGGAGTCATGTCCGAGAGCGATCGGGTGTCATTTTGAACATGCAGAAAGCCTAACAGGTTTTTGTTGAATCACGATGACAACTGCTCTACAGACGAGGACATATCCGTGACACGCCATCGTTGAATCCAGTCAACTCTGCCGGACCACCTCAATTTTAGCGCCCCCCGAACGTTTCCATGATCTCCGCCCGCGAAAAAGGATTTTTCCAAATCCTCGTAAGTCTCCAGATGGCAGTCATTTCTGCCGTTTACTGGCTCGCATTCCTATTGAGCTTTGTCGCTGCGGAGCGGGGGGTGGTCGACGTGCTTTCTTATGTGAAATACTGGTTGGTCGCGATCGTGACCATCGCCCTTGAGGCTCTTTCGCGCCCGAACCATCTGCGTCCCACTCCGGGCCGGATGAGACACATCGCGCTGTCCGTGGCGCGCAGGCAGTGGGTTTGGATGCTTTCCAGCATGACCATCCTGCTGGTGTTTTCCCGCGATTTGGAAATCTCGCGTGCGTTCATCGGTATTTTCGCCGTCATGGCCCTTCTGGCGCTTTTCGCGAGCAACCGCTTCCTGATTCGCTGGTTGTCCACATTTTGCGCGACCCAATTTTCCCGATTGAGGTTGCGGACCCTGATCCTTGGCCCGGAACACTGGTGCGAGTCGATCATTCCCGAGATCAAGACCATCCATTCCATGCTCGACATCACGAGGGTGGAGGCGACGGACAAGAAGGAGAGGAATACCGCCGAATACGCGCGTTTGGTGGCCGAGCAGCCGATCGACCTGTTGATCATGCCTCCGAGGCACCTGCCCGACGCCACCGTCATTGACCTTCTGAGATGTGGGGACAGATTCGGATTCCGTTGCTGGTTGCCGGTTGAGCTCACCAGGACTTACGGACGCCGTTTCGAATTGCAAAAAGTCGGGTGCCTCGATGTGCTTTCCCCACCCGTCGAACCATTGGAGAATACGTCGAACCAGTTCATCAAGCGTTCGTTTGACGTGGTGTTCGCCTCGTTCGTGGTGGTGACCATCCTGCCGGTGCTCTGCCTGGTGGTGTCGCTGATCCACCGCATGTACTCTCCGGGTCCATTGTTGTTCAAGCAGAGCCGGGTGGGGCGGAACGGATTGCCTTTCCAGGTGTATAAATTCCGCAGCATGCACGTCAAAAATCCTGACGAGACGCAACAGGCGACCAAGGGTGACTTGAGAATTTTCAAAGGCGGCAACTTCCTGCGCAAATCCAGTATCGATGAGATGCCCCAGTTTCTCAACGTGCTGATGGGCGACATGAGTGTTGTGGGACCGCGTCCGCACATGGAGCAGCACGACTTCGAATTCCGTGAGATTTTCGAACGCTACGGAGTCCGGCGGTATGTGAAACCGGGTGTGACCGGTCTTGCCCAGGTCAAAGGGTTCCGGGGCGAGATCTGCAAGCCTCAGGACCTGCGGAACAGGGCGAGATTGGACAATTTCTACGTCACCCACTGGGATGTCGCCATGGATCTCGGCATTGTCGCCATGACCGGGATCAGCATGATCAAACCGCCGAAAACAGCTTATTAGTGGGAAAGAGCGGAATCCGCAGGGTGTTCCGATCTGCCCGCGAGCGGTATTCCGCATGCGCGATGAGCTGGCGGAATCTTCTCACCATCCCCCGACGTTCTCGATACCTGAAAGGCGCGAAAAATCCATCGGGAGAAGATGCCGGCTTGGTGTGGTCTCCTTTGGTGGATTTTTCGCGCCTTTTCGTATTTTACGGTCATGCGTCCAAGGGGGGCACTGAAGTCGTGATCGGAAAAGAGGTTCGATTTCCTCTCAGGCCCGCGCTCCTTCTGATTCGCCCGGTCCCAAAGCGCATTGGAAGCAAAATTGTATGGACTGCATAAACGGCTCACGATTAATTTCCCAGCATCGTCATTAAAACAAGTTCCGACATCACCAGATCCTCAGACCAGTGGGTGCCATTGGTGTTGGTGTTCGCACTGTGGACACCGGCGATGATCGCCGCTTCCTACATCTGGCAATACGGAGATTACTATGACTATGGCTGGGTGGTTCCTCCCGCCGCGATCCTGCTGTCCATACGGCGTTGGCGGGACGACCGTTTTCCGTTGATTCCACTTGGCCGGAGGGCGCTTCTTATTGGAGCCGCCTTGTTGTTTCCCTGGATTCTGCTCCTCAGGATACTCAACCATACCGATCCCTCGTGGCGCCTGCCCATCGGGACGCTGGGATTCACGGCGGCGATCTGCGGCCATGTGTTGATCGGCATGACACGGGGCTGGAGGTTCTCCGCGGGCTATCTGTGGATCACCTTGTTATGGCTGTCCGCCCTGCCTTGGTTTTTCGCGGTGGAGAAGGGTCTCATCCATCATTTGACCCAAGGGGTCATCGCTGCGGCGGCGGAGCTGTTCCAACTTTTCGGCACACCTGTGGAGGTGGTTGGTGACCAGTTGATCTTGCATGATATCACGGTTGAGGTGACCGACGGATGCAGCGGGGTACGCTCCTTTCAGAGCTTCGTCATGGCCAGTTGGTTCTTCACGGAACTCTACCGGCTCTCGCTGACGCGGGCGTTGGTGTTGCTCATCTGTTCCTGCGTAGTGGCGTTCCTCGTGAACATGGCGAGAACCTACGCCCTGGCACACATTCGTTTCGAACACGGCAAAGAAGCTTTTGACAACGCTCACGATTGGCTGGGCCTGCTGGCCTTCCTCGTCAGCGGGGTGCTGTTCTTTTTGATATCGGGCAGATTGGCCGCATTTTCGCGTCGCGTTGTGTTGAGAACCGTGAAACCCTGACGGAAAGTCCGCTTTCATTATGATCCAATGCCGAGAAATCTGATAAGTGCTGTCTGGGACCGTTGGGCGAATACCCACGCGTTCCTGCGATTTCTGGTGGTGATCGCCGTTTTGGGCATCACTGGCCTGCTGATCGTGAAACCGGCTTACCGCCTCTTCAAGGGATGGCGGTTGGAGCAGAATCTTGAAACCGCCCAAGTCGCCGTACAGGAGAATCGCATGGACAAGGCGCGTGATCTTTCGCTCGCCGTGCTGCGTGCGGGGGAGTCCAGAATAGAGGCCCTGCGGATTCTGGAAAAGGCGACGGCCGGGTTGGGTGATCCCCAGCATGGCGAGGTCTCGATCGCCCTTGTTTCCCATCCGAAGGGAACCGACGAAGATCGTTTCAACGGCTTTAACGGACTCGCCGCCACTTCTCCATTGGGTCTGGTGGGGCAGGCGTGGGTGGGTTTTTCGCCGGATCTGCGCCAACAACCTCGTTTCGCGGTCCTGTTCGCCGAACGCCTCATTCAGGAAAAGCATTTCAATGAGGCGGCGGGCGTGCTCCTGCAGGTGCCTGAGCAATCGAGGAATGCCGGCGTCGAACAGAATCTCATCCGGATCCTCATCGCCCGGGGTGACAAGCAGGGGTACGATGAAGCTCAAAAAAGATTGGCTGCCAGATTTCCGCAGTCCGGAGGTGAATCGGACGGATGGCTTGACCTGCTTGAAGAAATTCCGATCGATCACCTGGAGCGTGCGGCTTTGGAGCCCGTCAGGTCGATACTGGCAAGTCCATCCTTGCTGAAAAATGCACGCGCCTCCTTGGCGATGGCACGCCTGGACTATGCCGCGGCAGGGGCGGACCGCACGGGGGTGATCGAAAAGGCCGTCGGCTTGTGGAAGTCGGAAGATCCTCTGGCGCTGGCCGGCTTCCTGTCCAAGCTGGGCCTTCATCAGAAACTTCTCGATTCCATCCCCGTCAGCGCGCTGGAGGCGAAGCCCGCGCTTTTCGCACCATTGCTTGAGGCGATGCTTCGTACGGGCGCGTGGCCGGAGATGGCTGTCTTGCTCGATGCTCCCGGAGTCTCTCTGCCGAACTTCGAGAAACTCGCCTATCTCGCGGTCATTGCGACCAAAACGGGAGATGCGTCTGATAAACTGGAGAAGTGGCAGACGGCGATCCTGGAGGCGAAATACAGCCAGACCCTGAATCCCTACCTCTTACTCCGCAAGATTGCTCTGGATGCGGACATTCCGGACATCGCCGAGCAGATGCTAGTCGAAGGGATACGGGTGGGACGTGGTCCGCTCCCTCTCTACAAGGATCTGATGCCGCTGCTCAATTCACTGGCGGAACAGCGAAAGGAGAACACGCTGATGGAAATTTGCTCGGTCTATCTGACGTTCGAGCCCAGCAATCCTGTCATCGTCACGCAGTATTCCTACTTCGCCTGTTTGAACAATCTGGCCGCACCCAAGACCCTCCTGACCGTTCTGGAGCCCATCGCAAAAGCCGTTCCAAAGGAAATACCGGTGCAGTGCGTGCTGGCGACGGTCTACCTTTGCGACGATCAGCTCGGAAAGGCGACGGCATTGCTCGATTCGCTGGAATTGAAGCCGGAGCAGCTGGCTCCGGGCTACCGTGCCGTTTATCTCACCGTCCAGGTGCTCAACGGGCGCCTGTCGAAAAAAGATCCTTCGATCACGGAATTTCCTTGGGATTCCTTGCAGGCATCTGAGCGAAGGAAATTCAGCGAACTGATCGAAGCCGCGCCTTCGACTGATGCCCCGGAGCCATGAGATCGGTTTATCGATCCGGAGCCAACCCGCCGCCCCACCAGATTTGCTCGAAATCATTTGGCGGTTTCTTGGCCTGACGGATCAGCCCGTTCGCGGTGATGGCAAACCATGGATGCATCTCGCCTCCCAGCGCCTCGATCACCTGGACCGTCCAGATATTGCAAACGCGGGGTAGGAAATAGACGTGGCGGGATTCGAGGAGAACACCACCCCCCCAGCTTGAGGTGCCGCAGACGATGGGCCTTCCATCGGAGCCCCGGTCGCTGCAATCATTGAGGAAATTCGCGAGATCTTTTCCCCGGCCGCGTGGGACAAGTTTCCGCCAGATCCGTTGGTGCGGGCAGACCTCCACGACATTCCAGTTCGCCGGAATCAGCTCCATCACGGACGGACTCCGTGTGAACATCGCGGCAAGGAATTTGCCCGGACTGTGCAGGCCTTTTTCCATGTAAGCGGTGCGGTTGCCCCAGCTCAACGTGACATATTTCGGTCTGCCGAAACCGGCGGGAGGCACGAAGCCGGACTCCAGCAGCCAGTCGTACTCGAAGACCATCCCGGTATGCAGCTCGTCGGCGATGAGCCAGACGAGCACGTCGGGAGTCTGGTCCGCATCATGTTTCGCAGGGACAACGCCCGCTCCATAGGTTGGGGCGGGGGAGTCCGGCAGGCGGATGCCGCATGAACTCAATGCGACAACCGCCAACAAAGCGGCGATGGTGTGAAAGTATGGTCCCCGCTGGAGCATCAGGCCGGGAGGAACGAGCAGATGTACTCACAAATGCCGTCAACGACCTTGATGTTGAAACCACTGTTTCCCGGGACATCGAAGGCGGATCCGGCTTCGACAGCCAGCACATCGGTGGTGCCGTCCAGAATGACTTCGCAGGAACCCGCGATGATCTCCATCCGCTCGGGCGCGGCGGTGCCGAAATGGAAATTTCCGGGATAAATCAGTCCGAGGGTTTTTTTAGTGCCGTCCGCGAAGTGCACGGTATGGGAGACGACGCTGCCATCGAAATAAACGTTGGCCTTGGCATCGACAGTGACGTTGGAAAATGAGGAACTCATGATGAAATTGGATTGGGATGGGTTGAAATGGTTATTCGGTCGGCAGCCCGCTTTCCTTCCAAGACTCCCAACCACCGGTGAGGACGGATGAGGAGTAGCCGGAATCGGCCAAGTGGGTGGCGACCGTCCGGGCGTCCGGGCAGAGCAGATTGGTGCAATAAACGATGATTGTCTTTTTCGCTGCGAGGGCGGCTTTGATCTCGCCTTCGTGCTTTTCGATCAGGGCGTCGCAGTCCGACTTGGGGAAACTCAACGCGCCGGGCAGGTGGCCGAGGCCGTAGAAGAATCCCGGACGCGCATCGAGAATGAGCGCCTTGTCGGACTGCTGCAGCGTGAAGGCGTCGGTGAGTGAAACGGACGTGATCTTGCCACGTCCGTTCATCCGCACTGGCTTGGGTGCCGTCTTTTTAACGGAATGTTCTTCCTTGCTCTCATGGGCTTTCCGCACCGGCGTGGCGCAGGAAACCATTGCGAGCGTGACGGGCACCACGAGCCAGATCGACCGAAGCATGGTTATTTGACGATTTTCAGGAGCTCCACGTCAAAAACAAGCGTGCCGGCAGGTGCTCCCGGAGGCGGGCTGTCGCCGTAGGCAAGTTTCCCCGGGATCCAGAAACGGCGCTTCTCGCCTTCGACCATCAGTTGGACGCCCTCGGTCCAGCCGGGGATCACCTGGTTGAGAGGGAAGACGATGGGCTCGTTACGGAGGATCGAGCTGTCGAAAAGTTTTCCGTCGGTTGTCCAGCCGGAGTAATGGACCTGCACCTGATCGGTGGCCTTGGGATGGGCTTCGCCCGTTCCTTTTTTCAGAACCCGGGAGGCGATGCCGGATGTTGTCTTTTCAGCACTTTCAGGAGCGGCGGCAACGTCTTCCGGGACGGCGGGTGGCTTTGGGGCCGGCTTGATGCCAAGCAATTCGACGTCGAAAACGAGAAGTCCGCCGGGACGTCCGCCACCGGGATTTTCACCGTAGGCGAGATTCGCAGGAATCCAGAAGCGGCGCTTTTCTCCTTCCACCATGAGCTGGACACCTTCGGTCCAGCCCTTGATGACGCCGTTGAGAGGGAAACTCGCAGGGGTGCCGCGCTTCACCGAGCTGTCGAAGAGCTTGCCGTCGGTGGTCCAGCCGGAATAATGGACGGTCACCGTATCCGCTGCCGCGGGATGGGCTTCGCCTTTTCCTTTTTGCAGGACTTTGGAAGCAAGGCCGGAGGTTGTTTTCTCGGCATCGGCGGGTGCGGCGGCTACATCGGATGGTGTTTCAGGCATGACGGGTTCTGCGCGGACGGTTGCGGAAATTGCAAGTGCCAACCCGGCCGCGTGCGGGATCATGGATCGCAAGGATTTCGTGATGAAATTCATGCGCGGAAGCTCGTCGGATCAGCCTCCTCTGTCAATCCCTCGAATTTCCGGAAATTTCACCCACGGTGGTGGGATCGTCCCCTCGCGTGGCGCTCACGCACTTCGAGAACCGAGGGTTCGTTGCAATAGGGGCAATGGAATCTCCCCTTGAAAAGAATCATCAGTGCCGCCCGCAGGCGGTAGCTTCCCAACAGTCTCTTCGCGTTACGGTGCTTGGAACACCGCTTTACCGCAAGCACGGGCGTTAGGCAGAGCGGGCAACGCGTCCTCGCCGCGAGGATCCACTGGATGATCATCACGCAGATCGCCGCCAGCGCCACCCCCATGGCCACCAAGGTGAGGGTCTTGTCATTTTCGACGAGGGAATAGACCAATATGCCGCCTGCCGCAGGAATGAGGATCCACAGGAGTCCCAGAAAAAATGCCGCGAATCTCAAACGGATGATGGCGGATTTGGTCTGGAAACGATGCATGGATTTGTAAAAGGAAAGAATTTCGAGCCGCTGTTATTTTTCGCAAGTGCTTTTCTCTTGGAAAATTTAAATATCCTTACAAGCGTCCCAAACGGCGGCAGTTAAGCAACCCGGGGAGCGATGTAGCAGTGCGAATGACAAAAACGTCGGTTGATTTCCTCAAAACAACAAATCCTGGGAATCTCCGGCAGGTTTGTTCTTGGAGGTCCGTGCCAGAAGCTTGTCGATGAGCATCAGCAGATCCAGCGACGGCACTTCATTCCCCTCCAAAATGATCCGCAGACGGGCACGCCACTCGTCCACGGTGCCTCCTTCGGACTTCGCGAGGGCCATCGCCGTTTCGGTCAGCCGCCCGCTTACCGCGAACTGCCGGCCCGTCCGGCGCAGCCAGGCGTCGAAATAAGGACGGTCGTTTTTTCCAGGAAACACGGACCTTCCCGTGCCTCAAACGCGTCCCCGGGTCAAGCAAACGCTCATTTCTTCGATCGCCCCTTCCGGCCGGTCGGATATTTGACCGGCTTCTGGATCTGGGCGGGAGCATCCTCCTTGAGGGACTTGATCTGGTCGCGCAAATGGGCGGCCCGCTCGAATTCCAACCGGGACGAGGCCTCGCGCATTTCCTCCTCGAGCTCCGCGATCACCCGCAGCTTGTCGTATGCGGCGACATCGTCGGCCACCAGCGAGCTGTTCAGCTTGTCCGCATGCTCCTTCGCGAATTCATGGGTGTGGAGGCTCTGCTGCACCGCTCGCTTCACGCTCTGGGGCGTGATTCCGTAAGCCTCGTTGTGCTCCTTCTGGCGGGTGCGCCGGTATTCGGTCACATCCAGCAGCGCCTGGATCGAGTCCGTGATCTTGTCGCAGAAAATGACACACTCTCCGGCCACGTGGCGCGCGGCCCGGCCCGCCGTCTGGATCATCGAGGTTTCATTCCTCAGGAACCCTTCCTTGTCCGCGTCCAGAATGCAGACCAGCGACACCTCCGGAAGATCCAATCCCTCCCGCAGCAGGTTGATGCCGATGAGGATGTCAAACGTCGCCGCCCTCAGCTGGCGCAGGATCTCCACCCGCTCCACCGCGTCGATGTCCGAGTGCAGGTAGCGCACCTTGAGTCCGGTTCCCAGCAGATACTCGCTCAGGTCCTCGGCCGTCTTTTTCGTCAGGGTCGTGATGAGCACCCGCTCGTTCCGCTCCACCCGCTGGCGGCATAGCTCGATGGTTTCATCGATCTGGCCCTTCAGAGGACGCAGGGTGAGCACCGGGTCCAGCAATCCGGTGGGACGGATGATCTGCTCCACCACCAGCGCCGTTCCGCGCCGCTCCGGGTGGAAGTCGCCCACCGCCTGTTCGTTTCCGCTGGGCTTGATGCGGGCCTTTTTCAGATCGAACAACGAGATGCTCCTCCCCTTGTCATCCTTGCCCTTCACCTGGATGAAGGTCTTGTTCTCGGGCCGGGAGTTCACGACCTCGAACGCGCCCGGCGTCGCCGAAACGTATACCCGCTGGCCCGTCATCTGCATGAATTCCTCGAACCGCAGAGGCCTGTTGTCCAGCGCGCTGGGCAGGCGGAAGCCGTGATCCACCAACACCGTCTTCCGGCTCTTGTCCCCCTCATACATTCCGCCCACCTGCGGGATGGTCGCGTGGCTCTCGTCCACCAGCAGCAGGAAATCCCTCGGGAAGAAATCCAGCAGGGTGTAAGGTCGCGCGCCCGGCTCCCTGCCGGTGATGTGCCGCGAGTAGTTCTCGATCCCCTGGCAGAATCCCATCTCCGACATCATCTCCAGATCATAATCCGTCCGCATCCTCAAGCGCTGCGCTTCGATGAGCTTGCCCTCTTTTTCGAAAAAAGCGACCTGCTCCTTCGCCTCCTCGCGGATCGCCGTCATCGCCCGCTTCATCTTGTCGCCGGATGTCACGAACTGCTTCGCCGGGAAAAACGTGTGGTTCTCCAGGCGGTCGATCACATGGCCGGTCAATGTGTGGATGCTCGTGATCCGCTCCACCTCGTCATCGAAAAACTCCACACGGATCGCCGTCTCGTCCAGGTAGGCCGGATGGACCTCCACCACGTCCCCGCGCACACGGAATTTCCCCCGTCCGAAGGCGATGTCGTTCCGCTCGAAAAGCATGCTCACCAGCGAGCCGAGGAATTCCTCGCGCGTCAGCTTCTGTCCCACCCACACCGGGACCATCATGTTCTGGTAATCATCCGGCGATCCCAAACCATAGATGCAGGAGACCGACGCGACCACGATGGTGTCCTGCCTGGTCAGCAGGGAGCCCATGGTGCTCAGCCGCAACCGCTCGATCTCGTCGTTGATCGCGGAATCCTTCTCGATGTAGGTGTCGCTCCTGGGGATGTAGGCTTCCGGCTGGTAGTAGTCGAAGTAGGAAACGAAATACTCCACCGCGTTGTGCGGGAAGAAGTTCTTGAACTCCGAGTAAAGCTGCGCCGCCAGCGTCTTGTTGTGCGACATGATCAGCGTCGGTTTCCCGTGGTTCCGGATCAGGTTCGCCATGGTGAAGGTCTTGCCGGATCCCGTGACCCCGAGAAGGGTCTGGTGCTGGTTTCCCGTGGCGAGCGATTTCGTCAGCTTCGCAATCGCCTGTGCCTGATCTCCCTCAGGCTGGTAGTCACTCACAAGTCGGAAAGGCATCGTGGGCGAGTGATAACCCCGTCCGGCCCGGCCCGCAAGCGGCATGGGTGTTTCTGATCGTTGTCCTCATGGCGGGCCGGTGTTTCCTCCAGTCTTTTTCATGGGCTGCCGGTCCTCCCCACCCGAATGGAGGGTAATGTTTGTCCCGGTCCGATTGATGTAAGGATCGCCCGTTGTGCCGAGTAAATCGGAGCATTCATGAAAGCGACATCCGCATCCGACCGGAACCCGATGACAATCCGAACGCGCCTGGCCTGCGGGATCGCCATGGCACTCGGCACATTGACCTGCGGCCTCGCCCAGGCATTCACCACCGCGGATGCGGACACGATTTTCGAGGCCCACACCAAGGCGTTCTACCGGGTGGAAAACGGCAAGGGCTGGCATCTCAAGACGACCGAGGGCGGAAGGAAGGCGGACTTCTGGATGCAGGCGGAGATGCTGGAGATGGTGCTCGACGTCCATGTGCGGACGAAGAGCAAGAAACAGCTCGAGATGTTCGACGAGCTGTTCCACGGGTTCATCGCCCAGCACGGCAGGACGTGGGAAAAAAACGACTTCAACGATGACATCATGTGGATGGTCATCGCTTGTGCGAGGGCGCATCTCGCCACGGGGAATGAGGAGTATCTCGCGGTGGCCAAGGAGAATTTCGATCTCTGCTACGCGCGGGCCATTTCAAAGGATCTGGGAGGCGGCCTGTGGTGGAAGACGGACAACAAATCCAAGAACGCCTGCGTGAACGGACCGGGAGCCATCGCCGCATTCCTGCTGGGCCTCGCGACGAAGGATACGTCCTACACCACCAAGGCGCGCGAGCTTTTCCTGTGGGAACGCGAGACGTTGTTCGACAAGCGCACCGGCCGGATCTTCGACAGCATCGAGAAGAACGGCAAGGTGCACAACTTCGCGCTCACCTACAACCAGGGCACCTTCGTCGGCGCGGCGAATCTGCTGGGCTACAATGACGAGGCCCGCCTTGCCGCGAAATTCACGATGGAGAAACTGTGCAGGGACGGCTATCTGCCGGCTTCCGGGGAAAACGGCGACGGCGGCGGGTTCAACGGCATCGGGGTGCGCTGGATCGCACGCTTCATGAAGGACCAGCGCGAGCAGGCCACCTTCGAACCCTGGCTCCAGAAAAACGCGGAGGCCGCATGGCAGGCCCGCCGCACGGAGGACAACCTTTCCTGGTGTGCTTGGCCGAAGCCCACCCCTCCGGGTCCGAGGCATGCGTGGGGATGCAGCAACGCTGTAGTCATCATGCAGACCGTCCATCCGCCGGAGCCGGAGAAAAAGCAGTGACCGCCGGAGGAGTTTTGCCCCGGCCGGCGTCTCATCCGCCCCGTTGAAACCGCCATCGGCAGGCTGCCGGTGGCCCGGGGGCGCCGGCACGGCATCCGTCCTTCCCCGGCCGCTTACTTGTCCGTGGACTTGGTTGGTTTCGGTGGCTTCACCGCGGACCTTTCGATGAATTCGATGATCATGCCCGCCACATCTTTCTTGGACGATTGCTCGATGCCTTCGAGGCCGGGCGACGAGTTCACCTCCATGACGACCGGGCCGTGATTGGAGCGGAGCAGGTCCACTCCCGCGACGTTGAGGCCCATCGCCTTCGCCGCGCTGATGGCGACGGCGCGTTCCTCCGGAGAAATCTTTTCCTTCTGTGCCGTGCCGCCGCGGTGGAGATTCGAACGGAACTCGCCCGGGGCCGCCTGGCGTTTCATGGAGGCGACCACCTTGCCGCCCACGACGATGCAGCGGATGTCCGCTCCATCGGCTTCCTTGATGAACTCCTGGACGAGAATGTTCGCGTTCAGATCCTTGAATGCCTCGATCACGGACTCCGCCGCGTTGGCGGTCTCCGCGAGCACGACGCCGACCCCCTGGGTGCCTTCCAGCAGCTTGATCACCAGCGGTGCGCCGCCGCACATCTTGATGAGCTCGCCGGTGGCTTCGGTATGGTGGGCGAAGCCGGTGACGGGCAGGCCGACCCCGCGCTTGGCGAGGATCTGCAGAGAACGCAGCTTGTCGCGCGAGCGGGCGATCGCCACGGATTCGTTGAGCGTGAAGACGTTCATCATCTCGAACTGCCGGACCACCGCGTTTCCATAAAACGTATGCTTTGCCGCGATGCGCGGAATGACGGCATCCGCGACGAGCTCCTCACCGTCCACGTAGATGCGCGGCTTGCGGGAGGTGATGTTCATGTAGCAACGCAGGTAGTCCACCACGCGCACCTCGTGGCCCCGCGCGGCGGCGGCGGTGACGAGTGCGTCGGTGCTGTAGAGCTTCGGGTTGCGGGAAAGGATCAGGATTTTCATGCGGGAGGAGTCGCGGAGACCGGTATGTCGGAAATGCGTGTGCGTCCAACAGTCATGCGGCCCTGTGGTCAACTGCAAAACGGGTGCGGTTTTGTGACGGAAGGGGGAGGTGGGATACGGGCGATGCACAAGGACTTTTCAAAATCCGCAGCTTTCCAGAGCCTCGCGGATTTTTCCTGAGATATCGGCGTCGAGAAGAAGGGCCATTTTCAACTGAACCGGATGAAGCGCCCGAAGTTGTGGGATAAATTTTTTGGGATCCATTTCTTCGAAAAAAGCATCAGGATTGTCGGAATTGTCAGCCAATTTCTGGGTGGCGAGCAAGGGGTGGATCTTGTTTGCCGCATTAAGCCAGATGGGAATTCCGATTGATGAGTTGTTGATCGGGTTGGAAACATGGAACACGGGGCCCCCCGTTTTTTTTGCGAGCTGGTGTGGATCTGACAATTCAGGCTGGTCAAGGGTCACGTCGATCCTGTTGGGGTTGGATTGATCGGGGAATGCAATGTCATGCCCGTACTTCCATGTCAAACTCGCCTGTGGAGGTGTCAGTTTGCAAAATTTCCAAGGCAGCCATGACTGCAAAGCCTTGCTCCTGCCGAACTCGTGACCCATGGTCAGGTTTAAAAATTTCAGGTCGATGCCTTCAATAGTGATCGTGTGATCCGGAAGAGGTTGCTCTCCGGTTTCCTTACCGTTCTTGAGGTATTCCAGATGTGAACGATATGTCTCTCGGGCCAATTTTACCATCATGTCGGATGCCTCCTTCTTTTGCTCGCTGCTCAGATTCAGGCCCTGTGCCAAACATCTCAGGTACCAATGTCGTTGTGCCTTGTGATATGCCGCTGCTTCAGCCTCGGTCATTTCATCGCTGGTTTTTCCGCCCGCCAGTCCCGCATTCTCGAAATCCGTCAGCACCCAACGGATTTCCTGAACCGTCATGCCCTTTTCACAGCGGGCGATGTAGTCGGCGACCGGGTCGATATCGGCGGTTGCCGGTCCGGCCCGGATGGCATGGCGGGTATTGGTCGGTGGCGGGAGGTTTTTGTGCTGTGAGGCTGCCTCACGCGCCACGACGACCTGCGCCTGCCAGAGAGCGATGCCCATGATGAGGCTGGCGAGCAGTATCCATGCGACGGTGATCTGGAGGTTCCTGGATGGCATTCCGTAAGATGAGCTGAAGTTATCAGGGAAATCCGGGGTGGCGACGAGTAACCCGCGAAAAAGAAGATCGGACCACGGAATACCCGGCATACACCGAAAATGAGAAGGCGGGCGACCTGAAGATCAAGCGCTGGATGGGCGTCTTGCCTGCTTGGGCGGACTGGTTTTCAACGCTCTTGGTTTCCGTGTGTTTCGTGTGTTCCGTGGTCTCCATCCCGAATGAAGAATCACTGTTTTTCGACGTGACCGCAGGGCGCTGGCGCGGCATTTTCAGGGCGAACTTACTTTTTGAAACATGGGAAACTTCGACGCCTTCGAGATCAAGATGACCGCCGCCGGGATGGGAGACGCCGCCATCCGCGCCTTCCGCCGGAATTACGAAGCGCTCCTTCGCAATGAAACGGGCCTTATCCCCGAAGAAACGATTTCCCCGGCGCAGGGATTGCCCTCTTTCGAGGATATTTCCAATGCGGAAGCGGACGAATCCCTGCTTTCTCAAGCCGTCGTCATCAAGTTGAACGGCGGGCTTGGCACCGGGATGGGACTCCAAGGTCCGAAAAGCCTGCTCTCCGTGCGCGAAGGGGTGAACTTCCTCGATCTCATGGCGCGCCAGATCCTCGACCTCCGCAAGACCAGCGGCACGAACGTCCGCCTGCTGCTCATGAACAGCTTCAACACCAGCGAAGGCACGCTGGCGCACCTGACGCATTACCAGTCCCAAGGCCTTTCGGAAGCTTCGGAGGTGGAGCTGATGCAGAACCAGATCCCGAAAATCGACGCCGCGACGTTCGCTCCCGCCGAGTGGCCTGCGGATCCCGGCTTGGAGTGGTGTCCGCCGGGGCACGGCGACCTTTACCCGGCGCTGGTCGGCAGCGGCTGGCTGGACCGTCTTCTGGCGGAAGGAGTGAAATACGCCTTCGTCTCGAATTCCGACAACCTCGGAGCCATCCTCGATCCCGCCATTCTCACCTATTTCGCGAAATCCGGCTCGCCGTTCCTGATGGAAGTCACCCGCCGCACCGCCGCTGACCGCAAGGGCGGCCATCTGGCCGTGAGAAAGTCCGACGGGCGCCTGCTCCTGCGGGAGGTGGCCCAGTGTCCGGATGAGGACGTGGATGCGTTCCAGGACATCGAGCGTCACCAATATTTCAACACCAACAGCCTGTGGCTGCGACTGGACCTGCTCAAGGAGCAGCTTGCCGCGGATTCGGGCGTCCTGCCGCTGCCGATGATCCGGAACAATAAGACCGTGGATCCGCGCGACAAGAAATCCACCCCGGTGGTCCAGTTGGAGGTCGCCATGGGAGCCGCCATCGAATGCTTCGAGGGTGCCGCCGCGCTGGACGTGCCGCGCAGCCGCTTCGCCCCGGTGAAAACGACTTCCGATCTGCTTGCCTTACGATCAGATGCTTACGAGGTATTGGAGGATGGCCAGGTAAGGCTTGCCGCTGAACGGGAAGGGGTTCCGCCCAACATCATCCTGTCGGATGACTACAAATTGGTGGATCAACTGGATCCGTTGGGGGTGCCGGGATTGATCGGCTGCCGTTCGTTGAAAATCACCGGCCCGGTTCATTTCGAGGAAGGTGTTGTCATCGAGGGAGATGTGGAGATTCATAACACAACACCCGAACGCCTGATCGTCAGATCCGGAACCTATAAGGATCAGACGATCGGACTTTGACGCCGATCTGTCCGGAGAGGTGGGTTAATTGCACGTTTTTGGCGTTTACGTTACCATTTCGGAACTGGTTTGGACATTTTGAAATTTTCTGAAGACACGCTCTTGCCAACTGGCGGATCGGTGCATAAGCCGTGCGGCGAAATGGCAAGTATCGGTCCCTTCTCGTTCCCGTCCTCTGGTTATGACGCTGTAATTTTCGATTGCGACGGCACGCTCGTCGACTCGATGCCCGCGCACTTCGAAGCATGGTGCGAGGCTCTCGCCCTCTACGGGGCGGGCGGCGTCTTCAAGGAAGACGTGTTTTTCGCCATGGGCGGCCGACCCACCTTGGATATCGTGGTCGAGCTGAATGACGAGTACAACCTGAAACTCGATCCCACCGCCGTGGCCATGGCCAAGCGGGAGGCTTTCCTAAAGCGCTTGAACACCGTCACCCTGATCGAGGAGGTCGCCGCGTTCGCCGAAAGCCTTCGTGGCAAGGTGCCGATGGCCATCGCCACAGGCGGCTCGCGCATGGTCATCGAGAAGACCCTTCAGGTCGTCGGCATTTCAGACTGGTTCGAGGAAGTGGTGACGGCGGATGACGTGGCGGAGGGAAAGCCAGCTCCTGACATTTTCCTGAGAGCTGCCAAACTCATGGGCGTCGCGCCTACCAAGTGCCTTGCGGTGGAAGACGCGCCGGCCGGAATTCTCGCCGCCCAGCGTGCCGGAATGCAGGTCATCGGCGTCCCGTCGCCGCTGGTTTCCTGCTGAGATTTTCCCCTTGGGGAAAATGGTGATGGTCATGTCCAACGGGCTGTGATTGGAAATCCATTGTGAACATGAATCATCCTCTGGTGAAACGGTTGAATGGCCACGCCCGGCTGGGGATGGCGGTCCTGTTCCTGCTTTCCTCGGTCGGCTGTTTTCACCGGAATGCGCAGACTGGGGACGAGAAGGCCATCAAGGCCCGTATCGCCGGCATGCGCAGTTTCTACGTCCGTACTCACCCGGATGATGACTACAACCTCGGAAGGGATGTCGTTTCCCAACTGCGGGAAATGGGCTATCAGGCGACTTCGGGGCCGGCGGTCTCGCCTCCGGACCCGGTGGACGGGGTCATCACTTATCTGGACCGCTGGGAGTGGGGTTTCACGATCCGCATGCTGCGCCTGGATATGAAACTGCGTGAACCCGAGACCGATGTCGTCTTGGAAGATGCCAATTCCTCGAGTCTGCCATACATGCACCGGTCACAACAAGAGATCGTCCGGGAAGCCCTCGACAATCTCCTAAAGGGTGGAAAGTCAGGAAAGATCCGTCGGCGCTAACGGATTCCGGCCAGACCTGCCGCCAGCGCATCGATGGTTTCCGGAGCATGTGCCGCGGAGAGGCTGATCCGCAGTCTTGCCGTACCCCGGGGGACCGTTGGATAACGGATGGCCGGGACGAGGAAACCGGCGCCTTCGAGAGCGGCGGCGGCGGCGAGAACCGCCTCGTTCGTTCCCAGGATCTTCGGGACGATGGGCGTGTTGCCTTGCGAAAGCCGGGAAATATTGGCTCGCAGCTTCGCGCGCAGGGATTTCCCTTCGTCCGAAACGATCAACTCGAGCGAGCGGATGGCCGCGTGCGCCAGCGCCGGAGGGGGAGCGGTGGTGTAGACAAAGGAACGGGCGCGGTTGGCGAGCAGATCAATCCAGGCGCGGGAGGCGGCGAGGTAACCACCGGACAAGCCGGCGGCCTTGCTCAAGGTTCCCATCTGGAATGCGATGCGGTGTTGGAGATTTTCCTGTTCGGCGAGACCCATGCCGTTTTCGCCCAGCACTCCGAAGGCATGGGCTTCATCAAGCAGAAGGAGCGCTCCATGGCTTTCGGTCAGCTCGACGATCTCGCGCAGCGGGCAGACATCGCCATCCATGCTGAATACCGACTCCGTGACGACGAGGACCCTGGCGGAGGCGGATTTTTCCCTACAGGACGCCAACAGGCGTTCGAGTTTCGCCAGATCGTTGTGGGGGAAGATCCGCAGAGTCGCGCCTGAGAGCCGTGCGCCATCCACGAGGCAGGCGTGGGACAGCTTGTCGAGGATGACGAAGTCGTTTTTCCCAACGATGGCCGGAATGGCTCCCAGGGCTGTGGCAAAGCCAGAACTGAAGGTGAGCGCCGCTTCGGCTTGTTTGGCCCGGGCAATGGCATTTTCCAACAGGCGGTGAGGGGGCAGGGTGCCGCAGACGAGCCGGGAGGCGGCGGCACCCGCGCCGTAGCGTTCCACTCCTTCGATCAGGGCTGCCTCGATCTCAGGATGGCGGGCGAGTCCGAGGTAGTCGTTTGACGCGAAGTTCCAGAGAGTCCTGCCTTCCCGCGTGATCCGTGTCCCGGTCGGGGAATCCAGCGGGCGTTGTCCGCGCAACAATCCCTCGGCCGCGAGCTGGCGGAGGGTTTCTTCAGGATTGGCGGCCATGTGGCGGCGATTGGTTGAGCCAGAGAGGAGGACGACGGAAGTGGAAGCTCCGGCCGCTTTGCCTCCGCACCCGAGGGTGGCCGGCACCATTGGAGGTCAGCTGCCGGACGCCGGGCGTTCGAGCGCCCAGGCGAGAAGTTTGCTCGAATCTTTCCAGATGTTCGGAGTGTTGGATTTCAGAACGACCGTGATCACCGACCGGCCGTTGAGAGAGCCGCTTGCAACCAAACAGCGGCCTGCCGCATTGGTAGTACCGGTTTTGAGGCCATCACAATACGGAACGGTCTTGAGAAGCTTGTTGGTGTTTTCCAGTTCGCGGGTGCGCCCGTCATTGAAACGGAAGGTCATCGACTTGGTGGCGGTGAAGGAGCGGATGAGCGGGCTGCGGTAGGCGGCGCGCGCGGCGATGGCCATGTCGCGGGCCGTGGAGTATTGGCCGGCTTGCGGAAGCCCGTTCGGGTTGATGAAGTGGGAGTTCCGCATGCCGAGCGAGGCGGCTTTCTGGTTCATCAGGTCGGAAAACCCCTCCTGGCTGCCGCCGACATCACGGGCGAGCGAGCGTGCGACATCGTTGGCGCTCTTCACCATGAGGGCCTTGGTCAGTTCGCGGCGGGTGTAGACGTCGCCCGATTTGAGATTCAGTTTGGTGGGTTCGCAAGCGGTGTCGGAGGGCTGGATGGTGACGGGCTTGTCGATGTCTCCGGCATCCAGCACGCAGAGGGCGGTGATGATCTTCTGGGTGCTTGCGACGGCACGCGGGGAATCGGCGTTCTTCGCGTAGAGCACGCGACCGCTGGCGACGTCGATGACGATGGCGCTCTCCGCGGCGATGGGCGGAGGCGGGGTTTGCGGGATGGCGGCGACGTGGACGGGCGCGCCTGGCTTTTGTTCCGATGGGAGATTCTGGCCGGCGCGGGAGATGGGAGGTGGAGGATTTCCACCGCAGGAAGAGATCAACGCCGCAGTGAATGCGAGGGCGGCGAGATGGACACAGGACAGGCGTGACATGCGGGGATCATTCTCAGGAAGCCGGGATCTTCAAGCCGGGAATACGGGAATCTCCCGCGTCATTCGTCCTTGGGAGGCAGTAAAATCTCCACCTGATCGTCTCCGGGCGCGGGCTCGGGAAGCTGGGGCTCCACGAAATCCACGGGGCCGTCGAAGAGCCAGAAGCTGTTCTTTTTGGTGTTTTGGAAAGCGATCGCACGGTCGTGTCCCGTAGGCAGTTTCTCGAGATCCTGTTCACGGACTTCCACGACCTTGATGCCCGCCGGGCGGATTTTGTCCGAAAGGGAGGCAATTCCGGTGGTGGTCGCCGTGGTGGTTTTTTTCACCAAGGCTACGGAACCTTCACCAACTTTATTGATCGCCCCACACGAGACGAACCCGAGTGTGACGACAAGCGTGGACACGATGGCGGGGAGCGACATGGGTTTCATACAAGTGTGACGGCATGGAATTTATCACCAATAATGATGCTGTCCAATTCTGGTTTCGTGACGGAACCGTCAGCGCGGCACCAGCACGAGAAAATTCCTGACCGGGCGGTTCCATGGCGAGCGGCGGAGAAGGGGGCCGCCGGAGACGGATTCGGAAATCCACAAGTCCGAAGACCTGCCGCCGTCGAGATTCAGCGCGGAGCGGATGGGCCATCCCGCGGGGGAGCCGCCGGCGAGGGCGCTGCCTAGCTGCGCGAGGGTGCAGGTGGAGCCACGGCCGATCCACCAACCGGTTCCGCCATCCCAGAGGATGAGCATCCGGACGCTTGGCTTCGTGGCTTCCAGTCCGCTGACCGGGCGGTGGTTTTCGATGAGAAGCGGTCCGGCTTGGAGGAGCCCGCTCATGGCGGCGGCACCCGGGCGTCCGAGCGTCTCCCGCCGGGTGATGGCATTGCCGCCACCTGGTGCTTCATACCACACCCCGCTGCCGAGCGACGAGGTGTTCCAGCTTCCTGATATTTTCCCATCCGATACGACGAGACCGAGAGGCGCACCCTCGGGGGTGAAGAATCCGGCGTTCACCGCGGCGATTCCTCCGTTGGCTTTCGCGGCCGAGGAAGAATCCGCGAACCGGGAGGTTGGTCCTCCGGGCTGGTCCACCACGCGGAGGCGGTGGCTGCGGGAGTCGAATGACACTCCCTCAAAGGTAATGCCGGAGATTTCGCGTATGGTGACCCGTGGTGGCGTGACGGGTGAGGCAGGACGTGGGGGCGGCAAAACCGACGGGGGTGGGAGAGAGGCTGCCGCTACCTGAGGTTTTGCAACCGCAGCTCCCGGTGCGGAAGGTTTCACGGCGGGAGGCTTCGCTGGGAAACAGGCGGTGAGGGAGAGGAAAGCCGCCGGCCAGATGAAAAATCGCATGAGGATGAATCGCATGCGGGGTGGGGGATTGCAAGCATGCCTGGAATGGATGGCACCCGCAAGCGCACGAAAAAACAAAGTCGGCAAGATGTGCCCGTTGGCATCAACCGGGCGATCTCCGCTTGAAACTTATGCCGGTCGCGCGCCGATGCCGAGCAGTGTCTGGAATTTCGGCGCGGCGGTCTCCCGGTCCGCAACGATGGTTTCGATGCTGGTGAAGCCGGACTTTTCCAGCATGGCGGCCAGCTCGCTTTCGGCAAATCCCAGCCACCGGTCGGCGTAGAGTTCGCGGGCTTCTTCGAACTGGTGTTGGAGGAGATCCAGCACGATGATGCGTCCACCGGGTTTCAGGATGCGGAATGCCGCGTCCAGCGCACGTTCCGGATGCTCCGCGTGGTGAAGTGCCTGGCTGAGGATCGCAAGATCGAGGCTGTTGTCTTCGATCGGCGGCTCCTCGATGTCGCCGATGCGGTATTCCAGATTCGTGAGACCGTTCCGGATGGCGAGGTCTTGTCCGAATTCCACCATCTTTGGCGAGAGATCCACCGCGATGACCTTCTCCGCACGTTGCGCGAGGAGCTGGGCGAGCGTTCCCTCACCCGCGCCGAGATCGGCGACGACCCGGTAGTTCAGCACCTTGATGAGAGCCTCGGCGAGAGCTTTCCAGGAGCGGCCGGGGACATAGTCCTTGCCGAACCGACCCGCCAGTTCGTCGAAATAGGCGCGCGAGGTGTCCCTGCGTTTCCTGAGAAGATGGCGAAGCGCGGCTTCGTCGGCAGCCACTTCCGGAACCTCCGCGGCGGCAAGGCGGGCCACATCCATGAGGTCCGGATCGGCGGTGCAGGTGTAAATGTTGTTTTTGCCACTGCGTTCGTCGCTCACGAGACCCTCCAGCTTCAACTGGGATAGTTGGGTGGAGATGCGGCTCTGACCCATGCCCAGGACCTCTTGAAGTTCAGCGACTGATAGCGATTCGTTTTCCACCAGCTTCAGGATCCGCAGGCGGGTGGGATCGGACAGCAGCTTCAAGGATTTGAGCATTGACGGCATGGCGGGGCGATTGTATCAACGCATCACGATTTGACGATACGAAAAAATTAAAAGCACATGAGCACCTTCATTTTCTCTTCAGAGTCCGTGGGCGAAGGCCATCCGGACAAAGTCGCCGACACCATCTCGGACGCAATCCTTGACGCCTGCCTCACCCTTGATCCGAAGAGCCGCGTGGCTTGCGAAACTTTCGTGAAAAGCAACGTCGTCGTTGTCGGCGGCGAGATCACGATCCCGTCGCTTCAGGACAAGAAGAAGGGCACCACCAAGCCGCTGGATGAGGTCATCAACATCGGCAAGATCATCCGCGACGCGGTTCGTGGCATCGGCTACACCAACAATGACGACGTCTTCCACGCCGACACGCTTTTCATCAACAACTACCTGACCGCGCAAAGCCCGGACATCGCCCAAGGCGTGGACGCCGCCGCTGCGGAAGGCAAGAAGCACAAGGAGCAGGGTGCCGGTGACCAAGGCATCATGTTCGGCTACGCTTGCGATGAAACTCCGGAGCTCATGCCAGCGCCCATCATGTTCGCGCACCGCCTCGGCCGCGAGCTGACCCGCATCCGCAAGGCCGGCAAGCTCGCCAAGTGGCTGCGTCCGGACGCGAAGTCCCAGGTCTCCGTCGAATATGTGGACGGCAAACCGACCCGCATCGTCAACGTCGTCATCTCCACCCAGCACTCCGCCGATGTGGAGCATGCGGAAATCGAAAAATTCTGCATCGAGCAGGTCATCAAGAAGGTCCTGCCGAAGGAAATGCTCACCAAGGACACCGAGTATCTCATCAACCCGACCGGCAAGTTCGTCGTCGGCGGCCCGCAAGGCGACTCCGGCCTGACCGGACGCAAGATCATCGTCGACACCTATGGTGGCACCGGCCGTCACGGTGGTGGTGCTTTCTCCGGGAAGGACCCTTCCAAGGTCGACCGCTCCGCCGCCTACATGGGCCGCTGGGTTGCGAAGAACGTCGTCGCCGCCGGTCTGGCGTCGCGTTGCGAGGTCCAGTTCGCCTACGCCATCGGTCACCCGCTTCCGGTGAGCGTGCACGTGGACACCTTCGGCACCGGAATCAAGTCCGATGCCGAGATCCTCGCGGGCATCCTCAAGGTCTTCTCCTTCAAGCCTGCGGACATCGTCAAGCAGCTCAACCTGCTCCGTCCGATCTATTCCAAGTCCACCAACTACGGCCACTTCGGCAAAGACGACGCGGATCTCACCTGGGAATCCACCGACAAGGCGGCCGCGCTTAAGAAGGCGGTGGGCTGACAACTCTTCAGAAGCGCGGGATCTGAAAACCGGGTCCCGCGCTTCATTCCATCCAACCAACCACTATTACTATGAGCTTCACAGATTATAAGGTTCGCGACATCGGTCTTGCCGATTTCGGACGTAAGGAAATCGAGATCGCCGAGCATGAAATGCCGGGTCTCATGGCAACCCGTGCCAAGTACGGTCCTGAGAAACCTCTCGAGGGCGTCCGCATCATGGGCTCGCTGCACATGACCATCCAGACGGCGGTGCTCATCGAGACGCTCGTCGCTCTCGGTGCGCAGGTGCGCTGGGTTTCCTGCAACATCTTCTCCACCCAGGACCACGCCGCCGCCGCCATCGCTGCTGCGGAAATCCCGGTCTACGCCTGGAAGGGCGAGACCCTTGAGGAATATTGGTGGTGCACTTGGGAAGCGCTCCAGTTCCCCGGCGGCTTCGGTCCCGAACTGATCGTCGATGATGGTGGCGACGCGACCCTCCTCATCCACAAGGGCTACGAACTCGAGAACGGTTCCGACTGGGTCAACACCCCGTCCGGCAGCCATGAGGAACAGGTCATCAAGGACCTCCTTAAGAAAATCCACGCCGAGCAACCCGGCATCTTCGCGACCATCGTGAAGGACTGGAAAGGTGTTTCCGAAGAAACCACCACCGGTGTCCACCGCCTCTATCAAATGGCGAAGGCGGGCACGCTCCTCGTGCCGGCGATCAACGTCAACGACTCGGTCACCAAATCGAAATTCGACAACCTCTACGGCTGCCGCGAATCGCTGGTGGACGGCATCAAGCGCGCCACCGACGTGATGATCTCCGGCAAGGTCGGCGTCGTCTGCGGATACGGCGATGTCGGCAAGGGCTGCGCCCAGGCCCTCCGCGGCCAGGGTGCCCAGGTCGTCGTCACCGAAGTGGACCCGATCTGCGCGCTGCAAGCCGCGATGGAAGGCTTCCGCGTCCTCACTGTTGAAGACACCCTCGGCTGGGGCGACATCTACGTCACCACGACCGGTAACTTCGACATCATCCGTCTCGAGCACATGGAGAAGATGAAGGACCAGGCCATCGTCTGCAACATCGGCCACTTCGACAACGAGATCCAGATCGACAAGCTCAACAACGCTCCCGGCGTCGTTCAGAAAAACATCAAGCCACAGGTGGACAAATACACCTTCCCGACCGGCAACAGCATCTACATGCTCGCGGAAGGCCGTCTGGTGAACCTCGGCTGCGCCACCGGCCACCCGAGCTTCGTGATGTCCAACAGCTTCACCAACCAGACGCTCGCACAGATCGATCTCTGGAAGAACAAGGACGTTTACAAGGCCGGCCAGGTGACCGTGCTTTCGAAGCACCTCGACGAGGAGGTCGCCCGTCTTCACCTCGCGAAGGTGGGAGCCAAGCTCACGACCCTCACGCAGGCCCAGGCGGACTACATCAGCGTCCCGGTTGAAGGTCCCTACAAGGCGGACCACTACCGCTATTGATCAGCTTGGGGTGGGCGCTTGCGCCTGCTCTTGATTTAAAACAGCCAGTCGGGAAACCGGCTGGCTGTTTTTTGTTGGAAAGTGCGGCGGTGCGGAAAGAGGGAGCCTGACGCAATCAAGGAGGAGCGATCGCCGAATCGCCCTCGCCCATGAGAAGCGAATGCCGGGAGGTAAACCACCTCTCATGGGCTTTCATGGGCATGGCGGACGCGTTCCGCCGCTCCATGGCCATGGGGTCGGTCGACCCGCCAGATCTGGAGCAGCCGAGGAGCGGCGATACGTGATCGCCATTGCCCGTGTGTCGCCAATGAATCGCGTTGGAACTTTTGGCATTGTCACCTCAGGCTGTGGCGGATCGGAGTCCGCCACTCCTTGTGGCTCCATACGAAACAACCCGCTGTTCTCACAGCGGGTTGTCTGTTTTTGATGATATCCCGTCAGGCCCGACGCATCCGGCGGGCCTGTGGAAGATTTTCAGAGCCTCGCCAGGATGGCGTCGCCCATGCCGCTGGTGCCGACTTTCGTCTCGCCCGGCTGGCTGGTGGCGATGTCTCCCGTGCGGAAGCCGTCGGCGATGGTCTTCGCGACCGCCGCCTCGATGGCGTCCGCGGCCTCCACTTCCCCGAGGGAGAAGCGCAGCAGCATGGCGAGCGAGAGGATTTGTGCGATCGGGTTTGCGATTCCCTGGCCGGCGATGTCCGGTGCGGAGCCGCCGGATGGTTCGTAGAGGCCGAAGTAGAGGCCGTCCTCGCGCTGCTTGCCGAGCGAGGCGGATGGCAGCATGCCGAGAGAGCCGGAGATCATCGCCATCTCATCCGAGAGGATGTCGCCGAAGAGGTTTTCCGTCACCAGGACATCGAAGGAGCCGGGGCGCTTGATGAGCTGCATCGCGGCATTGTCGACATACATGTGGGAGAGCTCGACTTCAGGGAACTCCTTGGAAATTTCCACGACCGTTTCACGCCAGAGAACGGAGGAGGCGAGCACGTTCGCCTTGTCCACCGAGAGCAGCTGCTTCTTCCTGCCCATCGCGGCGGTGAACGCCACGCGGGCGATGCGCTGGATCTCGCTCTTCATGTAAACCATCGTGTCGAAGGCGACAGGCTCGCCATTGCGCTCTTCGCGGCCTTTTGGCGTGCCGAAATAGACACCGCCGGTGAGTTCGCGCACGCAGAGGACGTCGAATCCGTCGGCGATGAGCTCCTGTTTCACCGGCGAGGCGTGGGTCAGGGCGGGAAGGCAGACGCCGGGACGGAGGTTGGCGAAAAGGCCGAAGTGCTTGCGCAGCGGCAGCAAGGCGCCGCGCTCCGGCTGGATGTCCGGTGGCAGGGTCTCCCACTTCGGTCCGCCGACGGAGCCGAAGAGGATCGCGTCCGCAGCCTCGCTGGCGGCCACGGTTTCAGGTGGAAGCGGGTGGCCGGTGGCATCGATGGCCGCGCCGCCGACGAGGTGCTCGCTGCGGGCGACGGTGAATCCGAATTTCGCCTCGACGGCTTCAAGAATGCGGACGGACTCGGCCATGACTTCCGGGCCGATGCCGTCTCCGGCGAGGATGGTGATGCGGTGACTGCGTGACATGCGCGGGAAAATGGCGACCGCTTCGCCATGTGGCAAGTATGCAAAATGCCGGGTCGGGATAAAATCGCCCGGCGGGAGGGGAGAAGGGGTAAAAGGGGTTGGTGGCACCCTTTCCAGAGTCTTTTCCACCTACGCATCCGGCTGCCGGCCAACCTTGTCTTGCGGAATCCGCCGGAACGTCCCACTCTTTTCCCATCATGCAGGCAGTGACAGATCGCTTGAAAAATTTCCTCCAATACGTGGCGGTGAATCTTATTGAGGAACCGGCCAAGGCCCAGCTCAAGGTCGCGGAGCTGGGGCCGAAGAAGCTCCGCTTCAAGCTCATTCTCGCCAAGCAGGATGTGGCGTTGCTCATCGGCCGCAATGGTTTCACCGCCTCCGCCATCCGCAGCGTGCTCAAGGCGGCTGCGGAGAGGGAAGGCGTGCAGGTTTCCCTCCAGATCCACTCACACGAGGAGGAGGCGGAAATGCTCGCACGTGACGCGGGGCATTGAGGAATCCGCATTATTTGCCGCAAGCCGCGCCCGTTTTTGCTTATTGCTTGCCCATCACGGTCTCAGGGTGGATCGAGAATCAAGAGGGATCCCGACCATATTTGTTACGGCCTAGAGTCCCTCGAACCCAACCGCATTCAATGAACACCCAGATTGGGCCGATGAATGGAATCAATCCGATCAATGTCCAGTTGCCTGACTTTCCCAAGTCGTGCCAACGTTTGGTCAGCAACGCCAGAATGATCCAGGTGTAAATCGTGAATACCGCGATGTTCAGGGTGATGGCAAAGGTCCCGATCGCCGATCCCGGCTGACGCGGCATGAATGACGTGGTCAGTTCGCTGATGACGAAGGTGGACGCGAACACCCCCAACATCCCAAGCCAGTAAGTCAGGCGGGAAATCCTGCCCGAGAAAGAAAACAAAATTTGTCCCGCGTCCCAATTGGCTGGGGATACCGAGATGAATCGGAGGTGGGACGAATTCTCACTCATTTGCAGGGACCGTTGTAGCATGAAGCCGATTCCGAGCCAGCCGAAAATTTGACGGCATCAAACGCTTGTTAATGCACCAGCCAGACACCCCGGGCAGTTCTGCGCGAAATGCCCCGGTTCGATCTCGTCGAGCGAGGGGGACTTGTCCGTCAGGCACAGCCTGGCATTCCCGAGCCGGTTTCTTGGTTGGAACGAACAGCCGGGCGCGGGGCGGGAGAGATCCGGCGGGAGGCCGGGAATGGTGTAAAGTGGCTCGCCCTTCGGGTGGCTCGCGGGAATGGATTTCAGCAGCGAGCGGGTGTAGGCGTGCAGCGGGTTGCGGAAAAGCTCGGCCTTCGGGGCGCTTTCCACGATGCGGCCCGCATACATGACATTGATCTTGTCGCACATTTCCGAGACCACCGCGAGGTCGTGGGTGATGAAGATGACGGCGGTGCCGAGCTCGCGCTGGCGGTCGCGGATGAGATCCAGCACCTGCTTCTGCACCGTCACGTCCAGCGCGGTGGTCGGTTCGTCGCAGATGAGGAGTTCGGGGCGGGTGATGAGAGCCATGGCGATCATCACGCGCTGGCGCATGCCGCCGGAGAATTCGTGGGGGTAGGAATGGATGCGCTTTTCCGGCTCCGGGATGCCGACTTCTTCCAAGGCTTTGATCGCGCGGTGGAGCGCTTGCTTGCCGTGGCAGTTCTCATGCAGTTCGAGGGGTTCGGTGATCTGCGCGCTGACCTTCATGAACGGGTTCAGCGAGGTCATCGGGTCTTGGAAAATCATCGAGATGCGCTTGCCGCGGATCTTCTGCAGCTGCTTTTCAGATGTTTTCAAGAGATCCACGCCATCGAACAACGCCTGTCCGGCGTGGATGCGGCCCGGAGGCTGGGGGATGAGCCCGAGCAGGGAATAGCAGGTCACGGATTTGCCCGATCCGGATTCGCCGACGATGCCGAGGGTCTGTCCGGGATCTACCGAGAACGAAACGTTTTCCACCGCGTGGACGACTCCGTTGCGGGTGTGGAAGCGGGTGGTGAGATTCCGGACGTCGAGCAGTGGCATTACGTAGGAGAGTTTGTCGGTTGTGAGGGAAAGTGCAAGCCCAGTGCCGACTCGATGGATGAGAGGATTTCATCCACCGTGCCTTCGATGCTGACATTCAGTCCTTCATCCGCCGCCGGTTCTTCAAGCGTGGCGAGCTGGCTTTCCAGCATTCCCGGCTTCATGAAATGGCCGATGCGGTTGGAAAGGCGCTCGGTGAGTGTTTCGGCGGTTCCGTGGAGGTAGACCAGGGCCACATCGCCGGTGCGGGTTCCCAATATTTCGCGGTAGGTCTTTTTCAATGCCGAGCAGGCGAGCACGGTGAATTTCCCAGCCGGCGTGGCATCCACCACCTCCTCACGCAGCCGGGCGAGCCACGGTGCACGGTCCTCATCGTCCAGCGGGTGGCCCGACGCCATTTTCGCGATATTTGCCGGTGGGTGGAAATCGTCGGCATCATGAAAAACGCCGCCGTTTCTCTCCGCCAGAAGCTCGCCGATGGTGGACTTTCCGGAGCCCGAGACTCCCATGACGATGACGACGCGCGGTTTTTTCATGACGCTGAGTTTCGGAGCGTTGCGGGTGGATTTCAACCAGATAAGGATCGGAAAGTTTCTCCCGGTCCGGGGCGGTCACAGCGTGCCCTCCAACTTGGCATTGCCGTCTCGAGGAAAATCCTGCTAGTGAGTTTGTCACATGAAAGCCCTCCTGCTCACCGCGCCGTCCACTTTTGATTTCACCGATGTTCCGGCTCCTGAAGTGGGCACGGGCGAGGTGCGGATTTCCGTGAAGGCGTGCGGCATCTGCGGCAGCGACATCCACGGGATGGACGGCCGCAGCGGCAGGCGCATCCCGCCCATCGTGATGGGACATGAGGCGGCGGGTGTCGTTTCCGAGATCGGGGAAGGCGTGGTGGATTGGAAGGTGGGAGACCGCGTGACTTTCGATTCCACCGAGTTTTGCGGCGAGTGTGCGGAATGTGAACGCGGGAATTTCAATCTCTGTGCGAACCGGAAGGTGCTGGGGGTGTCCTGCGGGGACTACCGCCGTCACGGGTGTTTCGCGGAGGAGATCGTGCTGCCGGAGAGAATCCTGCACCGCATCCCGGATTCCCTGTCATTTGAAAAGGCCGCCTTCGCCGAACCTGTGGCCATCGCCCTGCACGCGGTGAATCTGGCACCGGAGGATTTAGAAGCACCCGCCGTCGTCATCGGTGCGGGGCTGATCGGCCTGCTGGTGATCCAGTCGCTCAAGGCCCGGGGATGGAAAACCGTCATCGCCGTGGATCTCGACGAGTCCCGCCTCGCGCTTGCCAAGGAACTCGGAGCATCCCTCACATTCTCCGCAAGACAGGAAAACCTGGCCTCCCACCTCCGCGACATCTGCGGCGGCGATGGCGCGGCGGTCGCCTTCGAGGTGGTGGGCGCGGCAGCTCCGGTGGATCTCGCCATCCGTTGTGTGTGCAAGGGGGGGACCGTGGTGCTGGTGGGCAATCTCCAGCCAAGCGTGCCCATGCCGCTGCAGGAAGTGGTGACGAGGCAGATCTCGCTGCGCGGCTCATGCGCTTGTGCGGGCGAGTATCCCGAAGCCATCCGGCGTATTGGGGATGGGTCGATCCAGGTCGAGCCATTGCTGAGCGCGAGCGTGCCGCTGGCGGAGGGCGGAGATTGGTTCGCCAGGCTTGCGGGCAACACGGAGGGACTTCTCAAGGTGGTGCTGAAGCCCTGAAGCCGGCGCCCCATCTTACTTTTACAATCATGAAATCATTCGATCTAACAGGCCGGACGGCCCTTGTCACCGGGACCAGCCGCGGGCTGGGCGCGCGGTTCGCCCTCACTCTCGCCGAAGCGGGCGCGGACATCATCGGCACCAGTAGAAACGTCGCCGCTATGGAGGACATCCGCGGGCAGGTCGAGGCACTGGGGCGGAAGTTTTTTCCGGTGGCCCTGGATGTCGGTTCGTTCGAGAGCATCCAGTCCGCCGTGAGGGAGATGAGGAACCACACCGCCCGCATCGACATCCTCGTGAACAACGCCGGTTGCAACGTGCGGAAACCGGCGACGCAGATCACCTGGGACGACTGGAACCTGGTGGTGGATACCAACCTGCGCGGCACCTTTTTCGTCGCCCAACAGGTGGCGGCGGAGTTCATGATTCCGGCCGGCTACGGGCGCATCATCAACATCGGCTCGGTCACTTCCGTCGCCGGCTACGCGGGCCTCGCTCCCTATTGCGCCAGCCGTGGCGGAACGAAGCAGCTCACGATGAGCCTCGCCGATGACTGGGGCGTCCACGGCATCACGGTGAACTGCCTGGCTCCGGGATGGTTCAAGACCGCCCAAAACGCGGTGATGTATGAGGACAAGGAGTGGGTGGAATACCTGAGCGACCGCATCCCCCTGAAGCGCCCCGGGCAGACAGGCGACCTGGATGGACCGCTGGTCTTCCTCGCGTCGGAGGAAAGCCGCTACATGACCGGGCAGCTCCTGCTCATCGACGGCGGGATTTCCACGGGGGCGACGAGAGCGGTGCCGAAAAAATGAGAGGCGGGCCCCTCCCGCTTACCTCCGGCGTCGGACGCCTAATCCAAGTATGGAACAAATCACGAGCAACCCGGTGGATGATTCCGGGATTGCGACGATTTCTCCGCTGGATAGCATGTTGGCGACAAAGATTCCGGGAAATGAGGTGCCGTTGATCGTTGGATTGAGGAACGTGATTTTCGCGAGCTGGGCCGGAGTGAGGCCGGCGGCATTGCTGCCGAAGAAAACCTGGTCCGCACCGCCACCACTGCTTTTGCCGGTCCAGTCGAGGATGGTCAGGCTGTCGGTCCAGGTGGCGGATGAGGAATCGGCGAAATGCAGGATGTTGCCGACACTTTTGAGATCGAGCAGATTGGCTCCCGCGAGCCCGGTGAGGGCGCCCATGGTTTCCCGGTTTCCCCGGGTGATGAGACTGGCGTTTTCCAGGGTGATGTAGGCGCTGTCTTTCAGGATGTTTCCGGCTGCCAGTTCGAGTTCCGCATCATTCACGATGATGCCGGTGCTCCCATTGATGCTGCCGGTGATGATGAGCTTGCCACCGGTCACACGGGTGGTGCCGGCATAGGTGTTGACCGAGCCGAGTGTGGTCGTGCCGGTTCCGATCTGATTGACTGCGGCGCTTCCCGAGATTTTCGTGGTGAAATTGTAGCTGGCGGCCGTGTGGTTGAAGTTTACGGCGGCATCGCCCGTACTGGTGACCTCCGCGGCCATGAGTTGTCCCGGAGCATTGTTGTTCCCGATGTTGAGCGCGCTGGGGTCGCTGAAATCCCTGGCGAGGTCGAGGTTGCCCAAGCCATCGCCAACGCTCACCACTCCTCCGGCCTCGATGTTCAAGATGCCCGATCCTCCGAATCCCAGGATCAAATCACCTTCATTCCGCCAGATGGAACCGGCGCCGCTGACGGTCACGATGCCGACGTCCCCGGCGTTGAATCCCACGTAGGCAGAGGGGCTGACGACCCTCCCGCCCGCTTCGATTTTCAAAGTGCCCGTACCGCCAGAGCCAACCATCAGGTCACGGGTGCTCTCCCACAGGGAACCCGCGCCGGTTACCGAAAGCGTGCCGTGGTTGCCGATGGTGGCGAGATCGCTGGTGAACTTACCCCCGTCCTCGATCTTCAGAATCCCTGTTCCATCGTTCCCAACGCTCAGCATCCCATCATTTTGCCAGACGGAGCCGATGCCCTTGACGGTGGCGGTGCCGTTGCTGCCACTGTTGAAGCCGATCGTGGCGTGCGTTGTGGTGACTTTTCCTCCGTCTTCGATTTTCAGGATCCCTGTGCCATCGAAGCCGACGATCACACTACCGGAGTTTTCCCAGAGCGAACCGGTGCCGGTGACCGTGAGACTGCCGCTGCTGCCGGCTCTGAATCCGAGATTGGTGCCACTGTTGGAGACCTTCCCACCGTTCTCGATGTTCAAGGCGGCTGTACCGGCGAATCCGACATCCAGGCTGCCCGTGTTCTGCCAGAGCGAACCGGTGCCTGTGACCGTGGCGCTGCCCGAGTTGATGTTGGCGTGGAAGTTGGAGACTTTTCCTCCGGCTTCGATTTTCAAAACCGCCGTGCCGGACTGGCCGAGGAAAAGGTTGCCCGTGTTCTGCCAGAGGGAATTGGTTCCGTTTACCGTGGCGGTTCCGTTGCCGCCGGTCATGTAACCGACGAAGCTGTTCCCATTGGTGACGACTTTCGCTCCTGTTTCAATGGTCAGGATTCCGGTGGCGGAAGAACCCAGGAACAGGTTGCCGGAGTTCTGCCAGGCGGAATTGATTCCGCTCACGGTGGCGGTGCCTTTGCCGTTGCTGCCGCTGCCGATGGTGGCGCTTGAGCTGCCGAGCGTGCTGCCCGAGTCAAGGGTGAGGGTGCCGATGCCGCTGTCGCCTATCGTCCCGTTCATGACCGCTCCGTCCTCCCAGTCCGCGTTGGCCGGGCTGTTGCTTCCCGTGACGAGGATGGCCGCGGGAAGGGGCGTGACGAAGGCCGTTGCCAGCGCGAGCGCGCCGGGAAGGCGGATGGCTCCTGTGAATTGGAAAATGGAACAGCGGGGCAGGATGCGTGGTTTCACTCGGATGGGGAACAAGGGTTTTTCAAAACAAGTCCGGCCCGCACGAGGGCCTAACAGTTTAAGAGTTGGAAGATCCGGAGATTGGAGACAAGGCAATTCTTCATCCCCTTTCGTTTGATGAAACGTATGGCCGCACGGCGCGGCACTGAAATAGCGGATCGACTCCCGTGGAAATATGACTAGCTTCGCCACATGGTTCCGCAAGTTTCCCACGAAGATCCAGACGAACAATTCTACCGCGATACCGAAGCCATCGCCTTTCCCAAACTCAGCGATCACCAGCTCGCCCAGCTTGAGGCCATCGGCACCCGGCGCGTCATATCGAAGGGAGACAGCGTTTTCCGCTCCGGCCAGCGCGATGTGCCGATGACCGTGATCCTTTCCGGCGAGGTGGAGGTTTTTGAAAATCGTGACGGGGTGGAGCAGATCCTCGCCACCGCCCGTCCGAGAGATTTCCTCGGGGACGTGGCCATGCTCACCGGCACGGTCGCCCATGCGGATGCCCGCGTGAGCAGTGACGAAGCGGAGGTCCTCGTCGTCCCCGCGCCCGAACTCCGCCGTGCCCTCGCGGAACTGCCCGGTCTTGGCGAACCGATCGTCAACGCATTCATCATGCGCCGTGAACGCCTGAAGCGTGATCGTGAATTCGCGGGCATGCGCATCGTCGCCCATCTCGATTGTGCCGATGGCCGCCTGTTGGACGATTTCCTGGATAAAAACCATATCCCGCACTGCCTGATCGATGCCGATACCGAAGATGGCGGCGTCATCATCAGGCGCCTCGGTCTCGGCAAGCGCGACCTGCCCACGCTGCTCCTCGCCAATGGCTCGCCCCTGCGGCGTCCTTCGTTGCGGGAAGTCGCGCAAGTGGCGGGACTCATGCGCCAATTCACCACTGGTGACGAAAGCGAGGTCTTCTGTGATGTCGCCATCGTGGGTGCCGGTCCCGCCGGTCTGTCCGCGGCGTTGAATTCCGCGTCCGAAGGTCTGCGGACGGTTGTTCTCGAAAGCTACGCCCCCGGTGGCCAGGCCGGCACTTCGTCGCTGATCGAAAATTACTTCGGCTTTCCCACCGGTATCAGCGGCGGAGATCTCACCCGCAGGGCCCAGCTCCAGGCTTTCCGTTTCGGTGCGAAATTTTCCACGCCCATGCAGGCTCTCGCGCTCACTTTCAGCGATGGCGAATATCCGAACACCCTGCACATCGAAGGGGCCTCCGCCATCCTGCGCGCCAGATGCGTCATCATCGCCACCGGCGCGAACTACCGCCGCATCGAGGCGGAGGGGCGTGAGGACTTCGATGGTCTCGGTGTCTACCACGCCGCCACCGCCATGGAAGGCCAGCTTTGCAAGGGAGCCACGGTCGTTGTTGTCGGTGGCGGGAATTCAGCCGGTCAGGCGGCGATGTTTCTCTCCGAATGTGCGGAAAAGGTCATCCTTGTCGTCCGTGGCACCGAGCTTGGCAAGAGCATGTCCAGCTACCTCTCCCGTAGGGTCGAAACCAAGGACAATATCGAAATCCTCTATCGCTCCGAGATCCGTAAAATGACCGGCAGGCGCACACTTGAGGCTGTCGAAATCCACAACGTCGGGACTGGTGAAATCCGTCACGTCGAGACCCCGGCGGTCTTTTCCATGATCGGCGCCCAGCCCTGTGCGCACTGGCTGCCTCCGGAGATCGAGCGTGACGAAAAAGGCTTTATCAAAACCGGCCCCGCCGTCGCCGGTTCGCCTGCCTGGGTCAAGGCCTCCCGCCCGCCTGCCGCGGCCGAAACGAGCCGCCCCGGCGTGTTCGCCGCCGGTGACGTCCGTTCCGGTTCGGTCAAACGCTGCGCCGCCGCCGTAGGTGAGGGCGGCGTCGCCATCGAAGGGGTGCACAGCTACCTGGGAACCTACACCTGATCGAAGCCCGATGGAGAGGGGATGGCTTGGGATTCCGGGTTTGTGTTGATTGAATGAACGACTCCCGGAGCGCGTCCGGGAGTCTGGTCGATGTCAGGGTGACGGTTCAGTTTTCCGCTCCTTGGACGCGGAGGAACTTGCGGTCGCCATCGACCGGAATGGCGGCTTCCTTGCGGGTATGGCCGCCGGGCAGTCCGGTTTGATCAACCGAATTGACGGGAACGATGGCGCTCGGAGACCACGGGTTATCCGCGAGCGTGGCGCTCTGCAGGAGCTGGTAGGTGGCACCGCTGTCCCGCTGCACCCACCGCAGGACGAGGTTGCCCCCGCCTTGAGTGATGGAGGTGAGAGTGCCTGTGTTTGCCTGCGGATCGCCGCCAAACAGGAATTCCTGGAGGTTGGTGAATCCATCGGTGTCCGGGTCGTCCTGGCGTCCTTTCAAGGAAGCATAGGCAGGGTTGGTGATCGTGGCGTCCGCCCATGTCCCGTAGGCGGCACCCGCAACCGGACCGGAGGTTACGATGAGTTTTCCGGCTCCGGTGATGCGGTCCGTCGTGAAGGCCGCGGTGAGATTTCCTGTGGCTCCGTAGACACCCGCAGGCATCTGCGTTCCATTAATGAAGAAGGTGGCGACGGTGTCCTCCAACCCGTGAGGCAGATTCAGGAAGGCGGTGGCGGCGATGGACACGCTGCCGCTGTCGGCGAGTTCCGCATTGGAGAGGACGAGCGTGCCTCCGTTGACGGTGGTGTTTCCGCTCCAAGAGGGATGGGAGACGGTTACGTTTGCGGTGCCGTTTTTGGTGACGTCCGCCGTGCCGGTGATGGGACCTGTGAGATCGATCTGGTCATTGGCGGTGCCGCCGGAATCGATGGTGATGTTTCCCGCGAACGACAAGGGACCGCTCCAGGTGCCTTTGCCATTCCCCAGGTTGTTGATGCCGCTTCCGCTTTCGAGGGTGGCCGGCGTGGTGACGGAGCGTGTGCCGTAGGTGCCCACACGGGTGCCCGTCTTCGCCGTGAGTGTTCCCGTGGTTCCTCCGAAAGCGTCGGTGCCTTCGGCCCAGATGTTGCCTCCGGCTGCGACGATGTGGATGGGGCTTCCGGAAGCATTGCCACGGAAGGCCATGTTGTTGTTTCCGACCTTGGTGAGGGTGTGGGAGTTCCCGGTGAGGATGCCGCCGCCGCTGCCGATGTCGAAACGCTGCCCGTCGTTTCCGATCGTGGTGTTCCCCGTGAGCGTGACAGGACCGACTCCGCCGGCACCCACCACATCCGCGCCGCTGTTGACGATCTGGCCGGTGCCATCGGGGCCCGTGCCGCCGAGGGTGTAGGCATGGTTGACGCCCGGTGTCCTGCCGTTGATATCCACCTGGGCGAGGTTGGCGATGGTGATGCCGGAGGTGTTGCCGAAGCCCTTGTTCTGCCCCAGGATCAGGCGGCCTCCATTGACAATGATGGGACCGAGAAAGGAGCTGGCGGAGCTGCCCAAGGTGACCGAACCCGTGCCGTTTTTCACAATGCCCGTCGTCCCACCGATGGATCCACCGCTGATGGTGTAGTCGAAGCCGGTGTCGTTGTTGAAGGTGATGCTGGTCGGCTGGACGGCGGTGCTGATGTAAACCGAACGGAGGTTCGTGAACTCATCCGGATTCGCGACGTTCCCGAAGGTGACGTTGTCGAACGGCTTGAAGGCCACGAGCGTGGAACCTTCGAGGAAATTCGTGTCATCCGCGAAGTTGCTCCAGATCTGGTTGTATGAGCCATCCCAGGCGAGGTTGCGTGGCGCCGCCGTGGGAGGACCCACCCGGACGGTTCCCGCACCGGAGAAATAGGTGTCGTCCTGGTTTTCAAAAGGAGCGGAAGAGGAACTGGAGCCGTAAACTCCGTTCGGTTTGACGACCCCGCCGAGTGTCAGGGTGCCGATGGCGTCTTCGATCCCGTGGGCGAGGTCCAGCTTCGCCACGTCCCCACCGGCGATGCTGACATTCGCGGTGTCCGGGAGCGTGCCATTGGTAAAAGTGAGGGTGCCTTCCGTGACCACCGTGTCTCCGGTGTAGGTAAGCGAGTTGCTGCCGAGGGAGAGATAGCCGGGACCTAGTTTGGTCAGTCCGCCGCTGCCGGAGAGCGCGTTGGAGATGGCGATATAGTTTTCACCGGTGTCGAATTTCAATCCTCCCGAGACGAGATCCACGTAGGTGCCGAGGAAAAAGTCTCCGTTGTTGCCATGGGCTAGGGCCTTCACCGTCCCGCCGTTCGCGTGGAGGACCAGGGCGGTCGTGCCGGTGGCGAGAGAACTGGCCCCCCTGCGGATGGAGCCGGTCGCGAGCGTGCCGCCGTTCAGATTGATGACTCCGTTCGTGGCGAACGAGGCGTTCGCTCCGCCGAGGACGACGGTGGATGTGGTGATCTTCGAATTGTCCGCAAGCGTCAGGGTGCCGAGGCTGCCGGAGTTTCCGGACTGTCCGAGGACGAGGGTCGCGGCTGGTGCGTTGAATTCCGAGGTGCCGGCCAGATTGATGGTTCCTTTTCCGGTTCCTCCATTTCCCAGATAAAGGGTGGTGGCGGAACCGGCGTCAAAGGTGCCGCCGGTCATGTTGATATTGGAACTTCCCGAGGTGCTTCCGCCCATGCTCATCGAGGTGCCCGTGAAGCCGAATGTTCCTGCGGAAACCGAGATGCGGACACCGGGGGAGTTCGAACCATTGCCCCAGTTGATCGCTCCGGCGCTCACCGTGCCTCCGGTGAGGTTGTAGTTGGGAATGCGGGAAGCTCCGCCCGCATCGCCCGAGGTCCGGCCGAGCCAGAGGGTTCCCAGCGTGAGGTCTCCACCCGACTGGTTGAAGGCTCCTCCTCCGCTGCTGCCGTTCAGGGTGAGGCTGGCGAGCTGGTGGGTGTTTCCGGCGACATAATTGATGGCATAAGCTCCGTTAGCGACGACGGTGTCGCCGGTCGCGGCGGGAGCCGTCGCCGAAACATATTTCGAGGCGTCGGTGAAGTCTCCCGTGGCGTTGGTGGTCCAGACCAGATCCGCGGCGGACGAGTGGCTGGCGCATGCGAGAGTGACGGACAGGACGGCGACCACCGGAAATGCGGAGGAATCGGGCCGGGAGAAAATGGAGCGGGTAGGTTTCATGGGGTTTGAAAAAATTGGGTTATGGGAAAAATGGCCGCTTTCCGGATGTGGCTGGTTGGGTGGCAGGCACGCGGACACGCGGTCAGGACGGGCATCCTGCCATTCCTCCACGGCATACCTCTACCGCATAAAGATGTGATTTTTCGTCCTCCGGCCTCCGTGCCGGGATCAGCGGTTCTTGCCGAGATACTTGAGCACCGCGCCGTTGCGCGAATGGACGTGCAGCTTCTCGTAGATCTTCCGGACGTGGGATCGGACCGTGTCGATGCTGATGCCGAGCCGGTCGGCGATTTCCTTGTACATGGATCCCTCGGCGAGAAGCTTCAACACCCCGTGTTCCCGCTCGCTCAATGCGCCGAGCTCGTCGGAGGCCGGTTCGTGATGGAAAAATCTGACGACGCGGCGGGCGATCTGCGGTGACATCGGCGAACCACCTTCGTGCACCTGGATGATGGCGCTGACGATCTCCTCCGCGGGAGCCCGTTTCAGGAGGTAGCCGCAAGCGCCGGCCTTGAGGGCGTCGAAGATGGGAACGCCGTCCTCATAGGTGGTGAGGATGAGACAGAGCACGCCGGGGCAGGCATCCTTCAGCCGTGCCACAAGCTCGATGCCGCTCATGCCGGGAAGATTGATGTCCACCACCGCCACATCCGGAGGGTTTTTCGGCAGGCGGCGCAGGGCGTCCTCGGCGTTGTGGAACACGCCCGTGCATTCCACCCCGCGGTCGCTGACCTCGATGTATTTCCGCAGGGCCTCGGCGAACGAGGCCACGTCTTCAATCAGGACGGTACGGATCGGGGTGTTCACGATTTCGAAGGAATGAGGGGCGCGCGCATCTCGACTTCGGTGCCGCCTTCCTCACGGTCGCGAATGACGCAGACGCCGCCGATGGTTGCAAGCCGGGATCGCATGTTGGCCAGTCCATCCTTGCCGGGACCCGCGGGCGTCTCCGGCAGGCCGCGCCCGTCGTCGGCGAGACGGATCACCAGCTCGGGAGCTTCGTAGCGCAGGGTGAGTGTCACCATTCCCGCACCGGAGTGTTTGGCGATGTTCTGCAACGCCTCGCGGAAAGCCAGCGTGATCTCGTGTCTGACCTGCGCGCGGACCTCGACTTCCGGCCACTCGAATGGAGCGTCCAGACGGCAGTGGACCGCCAGCGGTATCAGGTAGCCGGTGGCCAGGCAGGGCAGATATTCGGCGACGCCCGCCAATGTGTCGTTGAGGGGATTGACCGCCCACACGACCTGGTCCAAGGCGTCCACGGTCTGCCGGGTGTTGGCGGCGAGTTCGCGCAGGCTGAGTTCCGCGGCGGCGGGCATGGGATGTTGACGGATGATGAGATCCTGCATCAGCGCCAATTGGGAAAGCCGCGCGCCCACTTCGTCGTGCATGTCGCGGGCGATCCGCCGGCGCTCCTCGACGAGGGCCGACTGATGTTGCCAGGTTGCCAGCTCCCTCGCCCGCCGCCGCCGGGCGAGGGTATGTAGGATTGCGAATGCCGTGGCGAGGCAGGCCGCCGCGCTCAAGCCATAAAAGACCGGCGTCCGCCAGAAGGGTGCCAGCACGGTGAGCGGCAGGCTCAGCATGCTGTTGTCCCACCTCCCGTCCGAGTGTCCCACCTGGGCCTCCAAGTGATAGTTACCCGGTGGCGGGCGGTGGACTTCCACATTGAGTCCCTGGATGCTCTGCCAGTCATCGTGCAGCCCGCGCAGCCGCCAGCGGATCGGCAGGTTCTCCGGTAGTCCCGCACCGGGTATGCTCAGGGCCGCCGTCATCACCGAGGTCCCCGGAGGAACGCGCGGATTGTTTTCATGGGGCATGGGACGTCCATCCACCTTGATGGAGACCAAGGACGGAGTGATGGTCTCATAGACCTCGACCTCCGCCAATTGAGGGGAGAGCGGTACCGGACTGTCGCTGGAAAGCCGCAGATACCTTCCCCGGACGGGGGCATGTCCGGCCACCTGCAGAACATCGATGGAACCCGCGCTGGGATGTGAACCGTCGGCCCGGTCCATCGCTTCCCAAACCGGTGCCGCTCCCGATTCCGCGGGTTGGTCGTAGAGCCGGACGCGCACCCTTGTCAGCCGGTCGAGCGCGTATCCATCGGCCCTGCCGCGCAGGGCAAGGTGGTCGATCGCACGGACGGATCCCAGGTCGATCCCGAAGTGAAATGCCTCGCCGTGTCCGGCCTCCGCCGGGTGATTGAAACTCCCAGGAAAACCGTCGGTCAGCACGTTCGCGGACATCCCCGCCCACAGCGGATGGGAGGAGGTCACCGGACAGCCCAGCGCGATGTTGGTGGTGCCGGGGAGCGTGGCTTCGACACGGAATTCGGTCAGGCAGAAATCGCGGTATTCATTCCATGAGACGCGGAGTTCCGGCGAGCCGGGTTTCACGAAAGGGGTGACCTCGATGAGGAACCCGGTCACCGCCTGGCGGGGGGCTGGAAAGCGCGCTTGAAAAACCGCATCCGCGATCATGTTGTCACCGCTCCCGGCGATCAGGTGACCGTTTTCCCCCTGCCGGAGTTCCGTCCCGGTGGCGGTGAAGCGTTGGGGGACCAGCCGATGCCACGTTCCCTCCAAGGAGGGTTGCGGATCGCTTGTGCAGGAGATCGTGAAATCTCCGAAATAACGTTTCGGAAGACCCGAGAGAAAGCACAGTGTCACGTCGAACGTCTCCGCGTACACAGGCGAGACCGTCCTTATCAACAGCTTGTGGGCTTCGTCGGTGCGGGGGAAAACCGACCATCCGGTGAGCCCGGCGTCCTGGCCGTCGATCACACATGGAAGGCCATCCGCCGGCCGCTCCGCATAGCTGGCTTCTACGGACCGCATGGGAATCCTGGCCGCGTAGGACGTCATCGGCGTGGCCGCCATCGCCACGCACAGGGCCAGGCGGCTTCGCCGGTTGATGGAGCGGGTCTTTTCGATGGGGGCGGGGACGCGGGTTGGGTTCCGGGCTAGTGATAGCCCCCGAAGCGGGTTTGGAAAGCCAAAGAATGTCGGACCGGCGATCCATGTTTGATTCCGGCAAGTGATAGGGCGGTTGATGAAAGGCCCGCGTCATCCCCGCCGTAAACGGCGGCTTGCGGAGCCGCGATCGCTGTGGCTGAGTGAAGCCGCAGCCCAACCACCGTAGAAGGATTTGAACCACCCGCCGATGCAGCAGACGAGCAGGCCAACGAAGACGCGTTTGGTCGTTTCCCTGATCATGGATCATTATTATCCAGAGATCCACGCGGGAGTGGTGAGGGCGGCGCGCGAGCTGGATTGGAATCTGGATGACGAGCGCTGCCGGGGCTATCACGGTTCGAGATTTCCCGAGGGCTGGCTTCCGGACGGAGTGTTGTGCAGCACGGCGACGGACCCTGCGTTGCACTGGCTTCGCGCCTGTTCCGTACCCAAGGTCCGCCTGCTGGAGGACGCGGCTCCGTTTTCCAGCAACGAGCCGCCGGACGGGATCCACACGGTGGCCTTGGATCTGACAAAGGCGGGGGAACTGGCGGCACGGCATCTGTTGTCCCTGGGGACGCCGAACATCGCTTTTTATAAATACTGCCAGCCGAGGGAGTCGGAGGCGCTGCTGCCGCAGATCCGCGCCGCGTGCCGCAAGGCCGGCCGGACGCTGACGGTGCTGGATTATCCGGGAGATCACCCCCAGCTCGCGCCCAGCTTTGTCCTGCCCAAGGTGCAACGTGAACAATGGCTGCGTGCGAAACTGGAGAAGCTGCCCCTGCCTTGTGCGCTGATGGCGGATGACGATCGTTTCGCCGTGGAGGTGATCACCGTGGCCACCGCAATGGGGCTGCGGGTCCCGGAGGACCTTGCGGTGCTGGGGTGTGAGGATCTTGCTCTGGTGCAGGGGCGCTCGGCGGTGCCGGTTTCCTCCATCGACATGAACCTGGAGCTGCTCGGTTACACGGCGGCGCAGACCCTGGACCGCATGATGCGCGGCGGGGCCGTCACCGCGCCCCGTCAGGTCATCCCGCCGAAGCGCTTGGTGGAACGCCGGTCCACCTCCACCTTCGTGTCGTCGGTGCCGGGGATATCCAAGGCGGTTCTGAAAATTCGCCGGGACTACTCGGAGCCGATCACGGTGACCTCGCTGGCCAGGGACTCCGGAATGTCGGTGCGTTCGTTGCAACGGCTGTTCCGGGTGGCGACGGGTACGACCGTGAGCGATGCCCTCATGACGCGGCGGCTGGATGCCGCTGCGAACCTGCTGCGCGAGACGAACTTCAAGCAGGAGCCGATCGCCATCGAGACCGGACTGGGAAGTTCGAAAAATCTCGGCCGGTTGTTCAAGGAGCACTACGGCATGACACCGGGCCAGTGGCGGGAGTCCCGCGCCGCGGGGATTTCCTGAATATCCACATGTGGATCGGTGGCGCATTTTGATTTTGCGCGCCAGCCCGGCAGGTTCCAATCTCGGAGCCTGACTCTCCAACAGGCGCACCCAGGTCCTGAAGGGGAGTCATACCAAGCAAATCATATGAAGCCCAAACGATTGACCCGATCCGCCGCCTGTCTGATGACGGCGACCACGCTGTTCAGCGCTTCCGCCTTCGGGCGTGAAAAGCCAGCCACCGAGAATGATCTCATCCCGCCGTCCACGCCTCTCATCTCCTGCGATCCGTATTTCAGCGTCTGGTCGCCCGGCGACAAGCTGACGGACGTGGAAACGACCCACTGGACCGGGAAAAAGCAGCCGCTCACCAGCGTGATCCGCATCGATGGCCAGGCGCACCGCGTCATGGGGGCTTCGCCGGCCGGCGTGCCCGCGCTGACCCAGAAAAGTCTCACGGTCCTGCCGACCCGTTCGATTTATACCTTCGAAGGTGCCGGGATCTCGCTGAATCTCACCTTCACCACACCCGCCCTGCCGGATGACATCGCCGTGCTTTCCCGTCCGGTGACCTATCTGACCTACGACTTCCGCGCCACCGACGGCAAGGAACACGATGTTTCGGTTTTCTTCGGTGCCGGAGCCGAGCTGGTGGTGAACAATCCCGACCAGACGGTTTCCTGGTCCGGTGACATCGTTCCCGGCCTCTCCGTGGTGAAGATGGGTTCCACCACCCAGAAGATCCTTGGTTCGAAAGGTGACGACCACCGCATCGACTGGGGATACGCCTACATCGCCGCGCCACAAGGCGCCGCCGCCGCCACCGGATTCGACCGCCCGGAAAAACTCGCCTCCAATTTCGCGGCAGGTAACACGCTTGCCAAGAATGATGGAACCGCACGTGCCGACCAGGCCGGTGTCGGTATCGAACTGAAGGCGTTGAAGGTCGGTGACAAGCCCGTTTCCACCTGGGCGATGATCGCCTATGACGACATCTACGGCATCCAGTACAACCGCAAGAACCTCCGCGCGTTCTGGCGCAAGGACGGCTGGGAAGCCAAGGACCTGCTCGCCGCCTCCGCGAAGGAATACGACGCCCTGCAGAAAAAGTGCGCCGCATTCGACGAGGAGCTGATGGGCGACATGGCGAAGATCGGCGGAGAACAATACGCGAAAATCACCGCGCTCGCCTACCGCCAGTGCTTCGCCGCCGGCAAGTTCGTCGCGGACGACAACGGCCAGCCGCTGCAGTTCAGCAAGGAGAACCATTCGAACGGCTGCATCGCCACCTCGGACATTTTCTATCCGATGGCTCCGCAGTTCCTGCTGTTCGGACCCAGCCTGGCGAAGTCTTTCCTCGCTCCGTTCATGGAGTATGCGAAGAGCGACCGTTGGAAATTCCCGTTCGCCCCGCACGACCTCGGAACCTATCCGCAAGCCAACGGCCAGGTCTATGGCGGTGGTGAGAAGACCGAGGAAAACCAGATGCCTGTCGAGGAAAGCGGAAACGTCCTCATTCTCATGGCCGCCATCGCCCAACTGGAAGGCAATGCCGACTATGCCAGCCTCTACTGGCCGCGTCTCGAACAATGGGCGGAGTATCTCAAGAAGGAAGGCTTCGACCCCGCGAACCAGCTCTGCACCGATGACTTCTCCGGCCATCTCGCGCACAACGTGAACCTGAGCGCCAAGGCCATCTGCGGTCTCGGTGCCTTTGCCACGCTCTGTGAATTGCGCGGTGAAAAGGAGAAGGCCGCTTCCTACATGGCCACCGCGAGGGAATATGCCCAGCGTTGGATCAAGGACGCGAAGGACGGCGACCATTACCGCCTCGCCTTCGACCGCCCCGGCACCTGGAGCCAGAAGTACAACCTCGTCTGGGACAAGATCCTCGGTCTGAACCTTTTCCCTGCGGACGTGTATCGCACGGAAATGGATTTCTACCTGAAGACGCAGAACACCTACGGCCTGGCACTCGACAACCGTGCGGACTATTCCAAGCTCGACTGGATCCTCTGGAGCGCCACCCTTACCGAGGATCAGAAGGACTTCCAGGCTCTTGTCACCCCGGTCTTCCGCTTCCTCAATGAGACGCCCGACCGTTCGCCGATGACGGACTGGTATCAAACCAAGACCGCGAAGAAGGTCGGTTTCACCGCCCGCCCTGTCGTGGGTGGCGTGTTCCTCAAGGCGCTCTACGACAAGCCGCTCTGGAAGAAGTATGCGGATCGTGATGTGACGAAGGCGAAGGGCTGGGCAAGCATGCCGGAATACATCGCCCCGATCATCACCAATCTCGCTCCCAGCGCGGAGGAGAATGACAGCGTGCTGTGGACCCACACCACGAAGAAGCCCGCCGAAGGTTGGGAAAAGGCGGACTTCGACGATTCCCTCTGGAACCGCAATCCCGGCGGATTCGGCACCAGCGGCACTCCGAACGCCAAGGCCCGCACGGAGTGGAAGTCCGACGATATCTGGCTGCGCCGCACCGTCACTCTTCCTGACACGCTTCCGTCCGGCATCGGTATCATCGCGCACCACGATGAGGACATCGAGGTTTACATCAACGGAGTCCTGGCTGCGGGTGCCACGGGATTCAATGAAGGCTACGAAATCATCCCGTTCACCAAGGACGGCAAGGCAGCCATCAAGCCCGGCAAGAACGTCATCGCGGTCCACTGCCACCAAACCGGCGGCGGACAATATGTGGACGTGACCATCGCCGACATCCAGCCCGGCAAGAAGAAGTAAGAAGCGTCTGAATCACCAAAGCCTGCCGGGTTTCCCGGCAGGCTTTTTTTATGGAGGGTAGCACTCCGGGCTACCCGGATCGATGGCGTTGGAATCGACGTGCCAAAGCGACGTGTCAAAGCGACGTGTCAAAGCGACGTGCCAAAGGGATGGGCCAAAGCGATGGGCCAAAGCGATGGGCCAAAGCGATAAACGACGTGCTCGTGATAACATTTATCCGACGCGCCACCATGCGGGTGGGTCACCGCGGCTTGTTCGGGTAGGCCGTAGTCCTACCCTCCGGCATCGGATTGCCATCCTGACTCCGCTTGCCTGAAGCGGACCGCCTTGCGATGTCATGCGGCTTCCCACTCGTTTCATCTTCCAAGTGAACGCGCTCCTTTCGGGGCAACCGCCGGAGCGTCCGTACGTGGTCCAGCCATTCACGGCGTCTTCCGTGCGCTCGAAAGATGCCCTGAATGGCTGGACTACGTGCGGGAAAATCCCCGTGGATCATGCGATGACATGGTGTCCCGGAATTGAGAGTCACCTCATTTGCCGGGAACTGTGATGGGATTGAAACGCGAGGTCGACGGGCGCCCGGGATTTTCCATCATTCAGCCCGCTCGACATGCCGGACAGGTCGCCCGTAGTGCGACCCTCCGAACGCGTCTTTTCGTAATCTTAGCGATTGTCCATTTCGCCTCGAAGCCACGGGCGGAAATCAGAGATCTCCGTTGGCGACGAATCCCACCTTGCGGATGATTTCCTGACCGGCGGGGGATTTGATGAATTCAAGGAAGGCTTGGGTTTCGGCGTTCGGCTTCTCCAAGGTGTAGAGGTAGCATTCGCGGGCGTAAACGTAGGTCTTGGCATTTTTCGCAATCGGGGCGATTCCGTCGATGGGGAGCGCCTTGATGCCCGTGGCCTTGGCGTAGGCGAGGCCGACGTAGCCGATGCCGTTCTTGTTGGCGGAGACTTCCTTCACGATCTGTTCGTTGCCGGCGAGCTTCTGCGAGCTCGACGGATAGTCGCGGCCGCCCATCGCCAGCGACTGCCAGTCCTTGTAAGTGCCGGAGGAGGTGTTCCGGGTGTAAACCGAGATTTTTCCCGGGGTGCCGCCGACTTCCGACCAGTCGCTGGACTGGCCGGTGAAGATCTTGGCGATCTGGTCCTTGGTGACTTTCGAGAGGGGGTTGTTCTTGTTCACGATCACCGCCAGCATGTCGTGGCAGACCGCGATTTCCTGCAGCGCCATGCCCTTCGAGCGGGCGGAGGTCGCCTCGTCCTCCTTGATCTTGCGGGAGGACATGCCGATCTGGGCGGTGCCGTTCGCCAGTGCGGGGAACGCCGTGGAGGAACCTTCCGCAGCGATTTCGAAATTGATGCCGGACTTGCCGGAGGCTTTGAAAGCTTCCGCGAGCTGGGGAACCAGCTTGGCTCCCAGAGTGTCGGAGCCCTTGATGCTGATGGTCTGGGCGCCTGCGACGGATACCAGTGCCGCGGTGATGGAAATGAGGATGTTCTTCATGATCTGACCAATGTTCTTCACTCCTGAACATCCTCAAAATTTAATCCGTGACGGAATTGTCACAATGTCCCTCCGCAAAAAAACCACCCGGGGCCGAAGCCCGCGGGTGGTTGAAATCTTACGGAAGGGAGGGAGATTATCCGTTCGCGCGACCGGTGTAGGAGTTGTCCTCGGTCTTCACGTTGATCCTCTCACCGACGTTGATGAAGAGAGGGACTTGGACGACCAGACCGGTCTCCATGACCGCAGGCTTGTAAACGTTGTTCGCGGAATCGCCTTTGACGCCTTCCGAGGACTCGGCCACGGTCATCACCATGGTGAGTGGCAGATCCACGGCCACGACGATGCCGTCCGCGACCATGAGGTTGTAGAGCTGGCCTTCGATGAGGTAGTTCTTCACTCCTTCGATGAGGTCCTCATAAACCACGGCGTCCTCGTAGGTGTTCGGGTCGAGGAAGTGGTACCCGCTGCTGTCCTTGTAGGAGTATTCGTGCGGGGTGCGCTCGAGGATCACGCCCTCGATGCTGTCGTTCGAAGTCATGCGGAGGTTGAAAACCTTCTTGGTCGCGACACTGCGGATGGACATCTGCACATACGACGCCATGCGCGGAGGAGTCTTGAGTTCGTGGTCGATCACGAGACAGACTTCGTTGTTGTGGCGGACGGCGTGTCCCTTGCGGAGGTTGATGATGGGTGTGCTAGCCATGATTTGTGGGTGGGGGATAGGCCGCGCCGCCCTTCGAGGCAAGCACGGAGTTGAGGATTGTGGCGTCGCGGCGTCTCTGTCGCGACTGATTCTGATGCGATTCCGCAGGTTTGTCTCAGTCCTGCTGCTCCTTGATCCAGTGGACGATCTTGTTGTCCTCGTTCCCGGAAGCCCACAGATGGCGGAGGAAATCGGCCGGGTGGATGTCACCGTGTTTCTTGAGGAAATTCCGGTCTCCACCGCATCCGAACATGAGGTCCGGATCAAGCTCGCCATGGAGCTTGGCCCGGCCCTTCGCGAGGATGCGCGGCAGGTAGGCCATTCCTTCCAGTTCCTCGCCGAACGTCGGGATGTCGTCGCGCGTCAGTTCCTTGTCACTTGGAATGCCTTTCTGCACGGTATGGAAATAGTCGCGGCGGACGGCGGCGACGAGCAGGGCGGTGGAGATCGTCGGCTCTCCCTCGCTGCCGAAGTCCTCGACGAAGTCGAAAAATTCACGAGGCTTGCAGCCGATGCTCGCGAGGAATCTGGCTTCCTCGCAGCTGTAGTATTTTTCGAAGTCGGTGTCGCCCTCCTGGTATTTCGCGAGACAGCGGTCGAAGAGGGCGAGAAATTGGTCGTTCCAGGTCATGGTGGTAGTAGAAGGGGGAAATCAGTCCTCCGCATGCTTTTTCTTCACACATGGCGCGATCGCGTCAATGGCGGCCAACAGTCCTTCATCAGGCATCGGGGATCTGAGCGCGTCGAGCGAATCATCAAGCTGCGCGACCGTGCGGGCACCGATGATCGATGAGGTGACGGCAGGGGAGCGCAGCGACCACTGGATGGCGAGATGGTTCAACGGCGTGCCATGCGCCGCCGCGAGATCGCCCAGCGCGCGGATTTTCTCCTGCTGCGCCACGACCTGCTCGGCTTGGAGGAATCCCTCCGAGCGGGCGGCGCGCGAACCCTCGGGGATGCCCGCCACATATTTCGGCGTCAGCATGCCCTGCGCCAGCGGGCTGAAAACGACGCAGCCGATTCCTTCCTCCAGCAGGTAGTCCAGGATACCCTCGGTTTCCGGCCAGCGGTTGAGGATCGAGTAAGGCGGTTGATAAATGAGGCAGCGGATGCCCATGTCCTTGAGAATTTTCACCGCCTTCTTCAAACGCTTGAGCGGATACTTCGAGAGTCCCACATAGAGTGCCCTGCCGCTGTGAACCGCCGTGGCGAGCGCGGACATCGTTTCCTCCAAACGGGTGTTTGGATCCGGACAGTGTGAGTAGAAGATGTCCACGTAGTTCTGACGCAACCGTTTCAACGACTGGTCGAGCGAAGCCAGCAGGTGCTTGCGCGATCCGGCCTGTCCGTAGGGTCCGCTCCACATGTCATGGCCGGCCTTGGTGGTGATGACCAGTTCGTCGCGATGGCTGGCGAAGTCCTCCACCAGGATGCGGCCCACGTTCTCTTCGGCGGATCCCGGAGGCGGACCGTAATTGTTGGCGAGGTCGAAATGGGTGACGCCCCGGTCGAACGCCCGGCGCATGATCCTGCGCGCTTCCTCGAAGTCGTCCACGTGGCCGAAGTTGTGCCAAAATCCGAGGGAAATTTCCGGAAGCAGAAGTCCCGAATCACCGCAACGCCGGTAAGGCATGCGGCCATCATAGCGCGCTGGATCAAACATGGCCGGTAAGCTGTCCGCATTTCCGACGATTGCCAAGCTCAAGAGAGCGTCGGATGTTAGGAATTTTCCACCGCTTGACGGGCACGGTGCGAGGGCAAAGCCTGGCGGCAGGGACTGATGGCGGAGAGGGTGGGATTCGAACCCACGTTAGGTTTCCCTAAGCCGGTTTTCAAGACCGGAGCCATAAACCACTCGACCACCTCTCCTGATGCGATGTCGCGGGAGGGGTATGAATGGCCACCGCATGGGTTTCAAGAAAAACTCTGTAGGAAATGAAGATCATTCCAAGGCCTTGAGGTAGGCATTGCGGAGGGCGATGCTTTCAAGATTCTTCCGGTAGGTGAGGGGGGCCGTGTGCTCCGCCTTATCGCGGAGGATCAGGCTGTCGTTTTCCAGCGTTTCCAAGCGCGCCTGCTCGATGGAGATGCGGATGTCGAGAGCAGCGAGTGTCGCCTGAAGTTCTTCGGTGATTGCAGGAGAGGTCGATCGCATCAAATGCTCGCTCAGTTCCAAACGATCAGATCTTTTTATGTTTAAAGCATCCGATTGAATCGCAATTGCTGCCGCGGCCTGTGTGTAGTTGTTTTGATCCTCGTCGGCGACGAGGGAGGTCTCTTCGGCTTCCCTACGAGTGATTAAAGCTTTCGTATTGATTGTGGCGGCGGACCAGCGCTTTTGATTAAGTTTTAATGAATTTATGGATGTTTTTATATTTTCGTAAGCAGTAGTGGAAGAGGTGAGAAGTTTTTCGGAGGCTTCAACGTTGCCGCGGTTTTGAACGATCGTTTGTTCTGCGGGCTGAATCTTTGAGGAGGCTTCATTAACCAGTTTTCCGGCTTCTTCCGAAGTGGTCTGGGAAGCGGTAATTTGGGCTGTTTTATGCGCTTCAATCAATCGTTTGAGTTCGTTTTCTGACTCGCTGAGCGTATTTCTCGCCGCATCTCTGGCAGCGGTTTTTTCTGCGAGGTCTTTTTCGGATTCGGTGAGTTTTTGTTCCTGGTTGTTTATGGTTGAAGCGATTGTTTGAATTCGCGTCTCAATCAGTGAGGGGTTGTTTTTGATCTCGGTTAGCTTCTTTGAATCGGATGTTTGAAATGATTGTATGTTTCCGAGAGCGTCCCCGACAAACGCTTGTTTGCCTTCGAAATCAAGAGCGATGGCAGTGGGGAGGGCGGGGAGGTTTTGAACGAGATCGCGGGCGTGGCTGAAGTCCGGTTTCCAGAATTTGACCTTCATGTCGCGACCCGCGGAGACGGATGAGCCATCGCGGGCGAAGGCGAATGCAGTGACGCCACCGGGATGGGCGTCGATTTTTTTCACCTCGCTCCCGCCGTTCATTTCCCAAAACCGGAGGGTGCCGTCTTCGGATGCGGTGGCGAGAATGTTGGAGTCCGCGCGAAAGGCGGTGGCGGAGATGGCGGCCTGATGGGCGCGCAGGCTGTGGAATTCATTTCCGGATTCGCTCTCCCAGACGAAAACCCCGCCATTGCGGTCTCCGCTGGCGAGGAGCACGCCGTCGGACGAAAGATCGAGCGCGGTGATCCAGTCGGTATGTTTCTTGATGGATTTGACCAGCTCCCCGGTGCCGGTATTCCAGATTTTCAGCAGCCGGGATGGACCGCCGGTGGCGACAATGTCGAATCCGGGCCGGATGTCGGCGGCGAGGATGCTGTCGAATTCCTTGGCAGCGGTGAGCAGTCGGCTGCCGTTCGTGATGTCAAAGGTGATGGTGACTCCGGATTTGCCCGGCACTCCGCCTCCGACGATCAGGTAACGGCCGTCCGGAGTGAATGCCAGCGAGACAGGATCTCCTTCCGGAAAGGGGAGGATACCGGCAAGTTCGAGGCTGTCGGTATGGTAGAGCAGCACCTGGCGCTGCCCCGTGGCGGCCAGTAGCGGTGCCCAAGGAGAGCAGGCGAGCGCATGAACGGCCGCCGGGCGTGCGGTGATCACCGGTGGCTCGAGAAGCAGGTGCTCCGGCATGGGGGGCGGGCCGTCCGGTTTTGCGGCGGGATCGGACCGCAAGGTTGTTTCAAACTTGGGTTTGGACGCCTTGCGGGCCGAGGAGGATTTGTTTTCGAGAAGGCCTCCTTCTATCCAGCGTTTGAGGGTGTCGATCTGGGCGCTTGCCAGCTTGTCTCCCTCGGGCGGCATCTTCTTTTCGGAAGTATGCTGGACCGATCCCATGAGCATGCATCCCACGTCGCCCGGTTCGACGATTTTTCCACCGGATCCACCCTTCATCGAGGCCGCATAGGTGGAGAGATCCAGTCCGCCCTTGGCTTTGTCCGGATTGTGGCAGTTCAGGCAGGACTGCTGGAAAATCGGGAAAACGTGGTCGTCGTAGGTCGTCTTTTCCTGAGCGGAGGACCAGGAGGCGAGGGCGGTGAGGATGACGAGGGAACGAGGCATTCAGGGAAATCGGACGGAGATTCCCGTGAATACGGATGGGCGGGGGGAGTGTTTACGAAAGAATTCTTTGACGGCTTGCCGGCACGCGAGTGGAACTCCTGTCGATCTGTCCGGCACGCGAGGGGGTTGAGAGCAGACGGGGTTGCCTGTTTGTCGTTGTCCTATGGTTTTTACCGTTGCAGCCGGGTCAGCCGGAGTCAGGCCCTCCGACGGGTCAGCGGGCGGGAGCTTCGGCAAAGGTCCGGGCCTGGTTCCGCTTCCCGACCTCTTCCGGCATCCAGGTCCAGGGATTCACGCCTTTCTGGGTGAAGACGGCGAGGCCGATGACGCCGACATTGCGGGTGTCGCCGTGGCGGAGATTCGCATAGGAGTTTGAAACGCTTGAAAACTTGAAAGCTGCGACCGTGCTGCCGCTGGTGCGGAATCCTTCGATTTCAAGCGTGCTTCCCGGATTCACGATATAGCCGCGTTTGGAAAACGAGGCGGTCTTGCCGTCCATCACGTCCAAACCGTCCACGCTGGCGACGATTTCGAGGGCGGATTTCGAGCGGTTGCGGACGACGATGGTGTAGGTGGAGTTGGGGATGCCTTCGACGATGCGGCGTGGGTTGGTTTCGTAACTTGCAAATAGCCAGCCATTATAGCCCTCGTTGTAGCTGTCGAGAAACCCGGTACGTCCTTTCACACCCCACTCCACAAGTTCCCCCGCCGCGGTTTGCATTCCTTTGACGCGATAGGTTTCAGAGGTCATCGCCTTGATGCCCTTGCTGTCGTTGTAGTAAATGGCACTGATCCCCGCGGGTTTTGACGAAGCGCGGACAAAGGACTGATTGCCAAGGACGGACGTTTTTTCATTCCCCCAACCCGTAGCGAGGCCGGGACGGGCCTCTTCCCGGATGGAATCGGATTCGCCCGCGTTCCGTTGTCGGGCGGCCGAGGGGATGTTAGGGGAGGAACATGAAAAGAGGCCGGCCAAGGCGATGATCCCGGCTAGGAGGCGGGTGGGGTTGTGTTTCATAGTGCTGGAAAAACAGCATTTGGGAATCGGGCTGTCAAATTTAAATGCATTAAAAACAGCATTTAAATTGCATATTTTCCAGCATCTGGAAGATTGGCCGCGTGAAACGATTGGAAGACGGGCAGATTTCGAGAAGGGAGCGGCAGGTGATGGACATCCTGTTCCGTCTGGGCAAGGCCACCGCCGAGGAGGTTATGAAGGAACTGCCGGACCCGCCGAGCTATTCGGCGGTGCGGGCGTTGCTGGTGACTCTGGAAGGGAAGGAGCTGGTGAAGCACTCCAAGGATTCCCGGCGTTACGTTTATGAACCGACAGTGCCGGAGAAGAAGGCCAAGCGCACGGCGCTCAAACAGCTCATCGCCACGTTTTTCGAAGGGAGCCCGGAAAAGCTCGTCGCGTCATTGCTGGATCCGCAGGACCAGAAACTGAGCGGCGAGGAGATCGACCGGATCAGAAAGCTGATCGATGGAAAGGAATGATCACCATCGGTTCCATCTCCCGGGCCACCGCTTCCGAGGCATTCCCTTTCCTGGCTGAGAAATTCCCGGGACGGAGGAACGCGATCAAGGACTTCACCCATCTGGCTCCGGATTTCGTTTTTTGGATTTATCCGGATGGAACGCTATACGATGCGAAGGATGCCCATCGCAAGAATGTGCCGAAGGGGTATGAACACATCCTCAAGGATGAGCCGGACTACGGCGGTTTTTTGCGGGGCCGCGTGGCTTCCAACTTCGGTGACCAGTTGATCGTGATCTATTGCCGGCCGGAAGCTCTGGCCACGGATCGGCTGAAGATGGAGCAGTTTCTCGACGGCATTTCACAACTGCCTGTTCCTCATGCGGCGGACGCGCTGGTGATCAGTGACAATGCCGACATCTACGGGCTTGTCGCGGACATCGAATCCCGACTGGAACAAATTGAATAAAACAGACCATCAACCCGTCATTCCCTGATCTGTAGATCATGATAGCGATTCTCAGCTTCTCCACCATTGCCGCGCTGTTGGTGTTTGCCACCGGTAGGCGGGATCAGGCACGGGATCCGAGGCTTACCGTGCTTGTGCTGGGATTGCTGGCGGTTTTTCCCGTGTTGTGGCTTTTGCTGCCGAAATACAGTGTTCCGTTGGAGGTATCCGCAGGTGGTGGTGAGGCGGGGTTCCCGTGGATGAAGCTGCTGTTCTCGCTGTGGGCGGGAGGGTTTTTGATCAAGTCGGTGCAACTGGTGGTCGCGGCGTGGGAGATTTCGCGGTGGCGGCGACGCTCGGTGCTCATCAGCCGGCAGGATGGAGTGGAGATCCGGCGGCTCGATGGCCTGCGCGGACCAGTGGCTGCGGGGGTGTTTCGTCCGGTGGTGTTCGTTCCGGAAGCTTGGGACGGGTGGTCGGATGATTGCCGACGGATGGTACTGGAACACGAAATGGCGCATCATACCCGGCGTGATCCGCTGTGGCGCTGGATTGCTGAAATCTCCTGTGCTGTCAATGGAGGGAATCCGCTCGTGGGCTGGATCGCCCGGAGGCTGACGATGCAATGCGAGGTGGCGTGCGATGCGGCGGTGTTGAAAAATGGTGTTCCTGCCAAGGATTACGCGCATCTTCTGTGTGATTTCGCGGAGAAGCGGGCATCGGGAAAGCTCGCGCTTTCGATGTCCACGTCCTCCTCATTGGAAGATCGGGTCCGACGGCTGATGATACCCCGCCGGCAACTCGGGGCGGCTGGCATTTTCACCCTGGTGGCACTTGCGGTGATCGTCGCGGGTGGCCTCGCAATTTTCACCGCCGCGCCTGAAGCATCCCCGGTGACTTCAGACGAGGTCGAACTGAGATGGTCGGCGAATCCTTTTCCGGGCGGAAACTGAACCAATCACGCGTGTCCTTCTTCCGCGTCCATGACGTCGAAGAAGGTCTGGATGTCGTCACGGTCGGCGAATCCGGCCTCGGCCTTGGATTTCTCGAAACCGGTTGTCGCCGGATCACGCCAACCGCGTTTGGTGAGGAATGCGTTCCAGACCTCGATCTGCTCGGCGCTGGGCTGTTGTCCGTGTTTGAAACACCAGTCCAATATCTCGTCGTCGCTGCCGCCCTCGAGCACGCGTCCGCTCAGCGCTTCAAAGTCCACTCCGAGGAACTTGCACAGGCGGTCATCGAAGGTGCGGTTGCCCGGGACGATTCCGACGTGGTAACCTTCCGGCAATTTCCCTTCGGCATTCAGCCGGATCTTGTCAATGACGCGGGCGAGAACGACGATGCCGCCGGTCTGGTGGCGGGGGCTGCGGATGGGGAAACTCATTGGGAAAATGGTTAAGTTTGCTGAATTGTGGACTGAAGGATAACCGGCCTCCCGATCTTCTGACAATCCTTATTCCATAGGGGAAAAGGCGGTGTGTTCGGGAATGATTGAATCGTTCGTTTGACATCGCTGTTTCATCCGCTTGAGTCGGCACCGCCCATGCGTGAAATGACCATTCCCGAGTCCGGATCCAAAAGGAAATTGCTTGATGCCGCCGAGCTGCTGTTTGCCGAAAAAGGATTCGAAGCCGTTTCCGTCCGCGACATCACCCAATACGCGAAAACGAACGTCGCCGCGGTGAATTACCATTTCGGCAGCCGCGACAATCTGGTGGCCCTTGTCATGATGCGCTACATGACGCCGGTCACCGAGGAGCGGATCGAGCGCCTTAACACGCTTGAGAAACAATGGGGGAAAAAAGCCATTCCATTGGAGGAGATCATCGACGCGCTGGTGCGCCCGCTTGTCGGACAGGTGAAGAAATCCGAACTCGCCGAACGTTTGTTTTACAAGCTGACGGGCCGGATCTGCGCGGAGCAGGGCAATGGCCTGCCGCTTCAGGTCGAGGAGCAATTCCGCCAGTCCGGTGAACGGTTCAGCAAGGCGTTTGCGAAAGCCCTGCCCACCGTGCCGATGGAGGAGCTCGCGTGGCGCATTCATTTTGTCATCGGCGGCATGATCCACATGCTGACGCATCAGGAAATCCTTTCGCGCGTGAGCGGAGGTGTCTCGGGGGCGCCGTCGATGGAGGTCACTCTCAGCCGCTTCATCCGTTTCGCCGCCGCGGGATTGCGCGAGGGGACCCAGAAAGCTGGGGTGACCAAGGGTGAACCGGCCGAACCGGTGGCGGAGTCTGTGCCGGAAATCGAGGAAGAGATCGAAGAGGAAGTCGACGACTCACAAGGGATGTTCAATTTTTGAGCGATGCCGGAGGGGGAGCTCCGGAGGGAGGGCTCCCGACCGCTACGCGTCGAACAGCGCGCGCAACTCCTTTTCGATCGCCACAGCCGCTTCAGCGACGGTGATTTCCCGACCAGCCTCGTCGGCCAGGCAACTCATGCTCACGCCATCGATTCCACAAGGGGTGATGGCGAAGAACGGCGGGAGGCTTTCCTTTGTGATGTTGATGGCGAAGCCGTGCATGCTGATCCATTTCCTGACTCCCACGCCGATGGAGGCGAGCTTGCGGTTTTCCACCCAGACTCCGGTCAATCCCTCGCGTCGTCCCGCATCGACTCCGAACCGGTGGCAAGCCCGGATGAGAGCGTCCTCCAGCTTGCGCAGGTGCTCGTGCAGGTCCTTGCCGCGCGAGGTGAGATCGAGAATGGGATAGCCGACGAGCTGTCCGGGGCCGTGGAAGGTGGCTTGGCCGCCGCGGTTGATTTCGTGGACGGGGTAGGGGAGCGAGTTCGGGTTCCGCAGAGATGATTGGTCGCGCAGGCGCCCGATGGTGTAAACGGGCTCGTGCTCCAGAAGGAAGATCGTGTCCCGGCCCGAGCCGTCGAGGATGGAGGCGACCTGGGTCTCCTGAAGGCGGAGGCCGTCTTCGTATCCGATGGGGGCGGGGAGGTGGATGATTTCTAACATGATCAGACGAGGCGGCGTTCGAGGAGTTTTGCTTTGAGCGGATCGGAAGCCTGCAGGTGGGCCATTCCAATGGCGAGGGCGTCCGCCGCGTCCGCTGGCGGGGTTTCGGAAAGACCGAGAATGGCGCGGACCATGAAGGCGACCTGTTTCTTATCGGCGTTGCCATTGCCGACCACGGCCATCTTCACCTTTTTCGGAGAATATTCGTAAACCTTGAGCCCGTGGTCGGCGGCGGCGATGAGGGCTGCGGCGCGCGCGGCTCCCATGGAGATGGCGGTCTGGTGGGATTGGACATAGATGATCCCCTCGACGGCGATCTCGTCCGGTTGGAACTTCGTGATGATGTTCACCAGATGAGTGCGGATCGCCGACAACGCGGCGGATTGGGCGATGGCTTTCGGGATGGAAATGACGTCGAAGGCGAGCACCGTCGGCTTGCGCGGATCCCCCTCAAGCACGGCGTAGCCGGTGTTGCGGACGGCGGGATCGATGGAGAGGATGCGCATGGGATATTGTTTGAGAAATCCGGGTCAGGCCAGGTCATCGAGTGTCCGGGTGATCCATTCCGGATTGCGACGCAGGTCTAAAACAGCGTTCACAAATATGGAATCTGCGGAAACGCTGTAGTAGATGCCATAGGGAAAACGCTTCGAAAGGAGGCGGTGGAAGCTTCCGAAATGTATCGCATGGATGCCCCCATACAATTGGAGCGAATCAATCTCTGAATAGAGCGTTTCCAAAAAGCAGTCTCCAAGTCCGCTTTCCCGGGATTCGTAGAAATGGAATCCGCTCCTCAGATCGGCAAGGGCGGAGGGCTGAATCGAAATCCTCACCGTAACTCGTCACGGAGTAGTTTTTTGGCCATTTCCCAATCGAGGTAGGTTTCCTCACCGGACGAAATCAGGCGGGTCCTCTCCGCAAGCACTTCGCCGTGCCAGTCCGGGGATGGGACATCATTCTCGCCGTTTGACAGATCATGCCAGAGATTTTCCATGAGCCTCAGTTTCTCCGAGGTGGTCATTCGTCCCAAATCCAAGGTCACTGCCATGCTTGATTCCTACCCGAACCAGGCTGAAAATCAACGTCTCTTTTTCCCACCGCCGCCGACCTTCTTGCGGCGGACTGGCTTGATCGGGGAATCGTCGAGCAGCGCGGTGTAGATGTAGTTGAAGTTTTCCAACTTCCGGCGCGGGATTTCCTTATCGATGAAAATTTCCACGGACTTCGCGTAATCCAGTTCGTCCGCGGTGAGAATGGTGAACGCGTCGCCCTCGGCGGACGCGCGGCCGGTCCGGCCGATGCGGTGGACGTAGTCCTCGGCATTTTCCGGGACGCGGTAGTTGATGACGTGGGAGACGCCGGAAATGTCAATGCCGCGGGCGGCCACATCGGTGGCGACGAGGATCTCGTAGTCTCCGGCCTTGAATCCTGCGAGGGCTTTCATGCGGTCCACCTGGTTGATGTCCGAGTGCATGGCGGCGACCTTCGGCTGGCCGGTGGACTTGATGAGCTGGGTGAGCTGGTCCGCTTCCTTGCGGGTGCGGGTGAAGATCATGACCGAGTGGTATTCGGTCTGTTTGAGGAGGTCGAGCAGCAGCTCGTCCCGCTGGTCCATGGCCACGGGGTAGAACGCGTGGGTGACGCTCGTCGGGATGGAGGTGCGGGCGATCTCGATGCTCTGGGGATCCGTGAGGCACCACTGGGCGAAGGTCTGGATGGCCGGTGGCATGGTGGCCGAGAAAAACAGCGTCTGGCGGCCTTCCCACGGGCAGAGATTGACGATTTTCCGCACCTGCGGGAGGAATCCCATGTCCAGCATGCGGTCCACCTCGTCCAGGATCAGCACCTTGATCTCACCGAAACGCATCGTGGTGCGGTAGAAATGGTCCACGAGGCGGCCCGGGGTGGCGACGACGATATCGGCACCGGCGGCGAGCGCTTCTGACTGGGCTCCAAGGCCGACGCCGCCGTAGAGCAGGGCGACCTTCATGCCGGTGTGCTTGCCGTATTTTTCAAATTGTTCGGCGACCTGGTGGGCCAGTTCGCGCGTGGGTTCGAGCACGAGAATCTGCGGTTTTCCCATCTTTTCCACTTTGGAAAGGGAGGGCAGCGCGAACGCCGCCGTCTTGCCGGTTCCCGTCTGGGACGCGCCGATGACGTCTTTCCCCTCGAGAATAATCGGAATCGCCTGCGCCTGAATCGGTGTAGGTGTGGTGTAACCGGATTGCTCGATGGCTTCCAGAACGGCTGCGGAGAGCCCAAGTGTGTCAAATCCCATGCGGCGGCCTAGGTAATGGGCCGCGCCTTCCGGGTCAAGATGCGATTCTCACGTGAAAAATCACGCATCGGCCCGAAAATTGTAAAGGAATGGAAAATGCGGTTGGCACCATGCGCGAAAAGGTCTGTTATTCATGGAGAAGGTCAACCTCCCCGAATCCCATGTCACAGGCCATCATCGACCCCGAGGAAGTCCGGCGTTTCGCCGCGGAGCTGAAGCGCTTCAACGGCGACCTGCGCGAGCGAACCGGCTCGCTGATGGCCCGCTTCACCGCGCTTGGCGACACCTGGCAGGATCAGGAACAGGAAAAATTCTCCGCCGAGTTCATCCAGCTCATGAAGACATTGAAATCATTTCTGGAGCTCTCCGACCGGCACACCCCCTACCTCCTGCGCAAGGCGGAACGCATCCAGCAGTACCTCGACCAGCGCTGAATCCCCCGATGTCCGACCAAGTCCAGATTTCCTCCATTGACGCGCTCGAAGCGTTCCGGGCGGATCTGATCCAATACATCGCCAAGGCGCGCGTCGCTCTGGAGGACATGGAGGGCGACGTCCGCCGGACACGGACATGGCTGGATACCGACCGCACGCAATACTGGGGAGGGCAGATGAAATTGTGGACCAAGAACCTCCATCAGGCCGAAGAGGAGCTCTACAGCGCGAATCTGACAAATCCCCAGGCCAGCAACGCGTTTCAGAAAATGGCGGTGCTCAAGGCACGCCGGAAAGTCGAGGATGCGGAGGAGAAGCTGCGCGTGCTCAAGAAGTGGCGGCAGACGTTCGAAAACCGGGCCACGCCCCTGCTGCGCCAGTTGGATCCCATGTTCTTCCTCGTCGGCCAGCAACTGCCGAAGGGAGTGCATTCTTTGGGCGAGTCGATCAAGGCCCTTCAGGCCTATGCCGAGAAAGCCGCTCCGGCGCCGTCTTCCGCCCCGGCTCCGCCCGAACAAGGAGGTGGACCATGAGCATGTCCGGCAGCAAGGGCCTGCTCACGCTGGCCACACGCAATCTTCAGGCCCGCTGGGAAGAGACCCGTTTCTCGTGGCGGGACCGCAAGGCCCGGGAGTTCGAGGAATTGTATCTTGAAGAGCTGATGACGAGTGTGAATTCCGCGCTCCGCGTCATCGACGAACTCGATAAATTGTTAGAGAAAGTTCATGCAGACTGCGAGTGAATCCATCGCCTTTGGTGCCGTGCGGGCGCAGCTCGGGCTCCTTGAATCCGCCATCGCCGCCGTGACGGAAAGCGAGCGGGAACTGATCAGGAACCGGGCGGAACGCCATACCACCGTGCGCCGGGAGATCATCCGGCGTGAGGAGGGTGACGCCGGAAAGGCCGAGTCCCGGTTGCGGGAACTCGCGTCCCAACGGACGCACGACCTCGAACTGGAGGATGCGGCATACGAAACACGCAAGCTGCGGATCCAAACCGCCTACCATGCCGGCCGCTCGTCGTTGTCAGACAAAACGCAAGGCGCGAAGGACCGCCGAATCGGCCAGGTGCATGGCACCATCATGCGCAACAGGCAGGCCCGCGAGCAGGAACTCGCGGAAGCCAAAGAAGCGCACCTGTCATTTCAAAAGTTGCTGGACGAGGACCGGACAATCCGTCGCGAGCTGAGGAAATCCGTGCTCGCCGCGTTTCGCAGCTACCGGCCTCTGCTGGAGAGCCGCTTCCACAGCAGATCTGGAGAGGGGGAATCCGGAGTTCCGGACCGGCTGCGGCAAGGCGCGTTGGACAAGCTGGCGGATTCCCGGAACGCGCTGGAAGCGGCGCGCGGGCTGCCCCTGCCGAAATTTTTCCGCTACGTGCCCATGAGCCTGCTTCTGGCGGTGATCGCCGGCATGCATGTCTGGTATGCCATGCGTCCGGGCGCGGCGGGATTCGGCCCTGTCATGCCGTCACTTGTGATTTCCGCTGTGGTGGTGATCACGCTCTGGTTGATCGGCTTGCTCACCTCGCTCGCCACCATCCGGCGGGCGGCGGCGTCTCTGAACGCCGCGGGTGCTTTGGAGGTTTCCGCGGAAAAAGAGTCCGCGGCACGGCTTGCCGCACTGGAGACCGAGATCCATGAAGAGCATGAGGCGGAGGGCAAGAATCTCAGCGAGACCTTCCGTGAATCCGATACCGAGTGGAAAGCCCGCCTTGCCGAGGGACAGCAAAAACTCGAACGCCAGTTCGCCAGGCTTCCGGCTATGGCTGAGAAACTCCACGTCCGCAGGCTGGCGAAGATCGCCGCCGCATATGAGCAGGCGCTCGTGCGGGCCCGGTCCGATGCGGATGAACGCACTCGTATGGCGGAGTCCGCCAGAGCCCGGCTGAACGAAGCGATCGACGCGAATGTGGACGCGAAGATTTCCGCGCTGTCGGAACCGTGGGCGAGGGAAGTGATTCCGACGTATTCGTCATTGGTCGCCTTGGAAAACAAATCGCATTCGCAGTTCCCGGCATGGACGACAGGAGTTTGTGAAAACTGGACTCCTCCTGCCGATGCGCCGGATGCGGTCCGGATCGGCGGCATGCCGGTGGACGTTTCGACATTCGTGGGCGGGTTGCCGCATGATGCCCGTCTCGCACTACCGGATGCCGGGAAACTCAGTGTCCCATTTTCACTGGGCTTTCCGGAACACGGTTCGCTGCTGTTGGAAAGCGATGGGGCGGGCGAGGCGACGCGGGTCCTCGGTGGCATCGCACTGCGGCTGCTGGCCGCCCATCCTCCCGGGCGCGCTTCATTTGTTTTCATCGATCCCGTGGGGCTTGGCAAAGACTTCGCCGGGTTGATGCATCTCGCGGACTATGAGGAAACGCTCATCCACCACCGCATCTGGACACAGGGCACGCAGATCGAGGAACGTCTGGCCGAACTGAACGAACACATCGAGAAGGTCATCCAGATGTATCTCCGCAACGAGTATGCCACGCTCGCGGAATACAATGAACAAGCCGGAACGATCGCTGAAAAGTCGCGCTTCCTGGTCATCGCGGGATTTCCTGCGGCGTTCAGTGAGACGGCCTGCAGGCGGTTGCTGTCCATCGCTTCCAGCGGCCCGCGCTGTGGCGTGCATCTGCTCATCCAGCGGGACATGCGCGTGCCGTTCGCCGATGTGGCGCTGGAGCATGAACTCCGCCGCGCCTGCCTTCGGGTGGGTTTGAAGGACGGTGTGTTCCACCTGGCGGACGCTCCACATGGCGCGGATGTGGTGGTGTTCGACCCGCCTCCGACGGCGGAAGACGCGGTCACGCTGGTGCACCGCATCGGCAAGGCGAGCATCGATTCGAACCGGGTGCAGGTACCGTTTTCACACATCGCGCCCCCGGCTGGCGAGGTCTGGAAATCGGTGACCACTGAAGAACTCCGCGTCCCCATCGGCCGCACGGGGGCGAAGAAGCTCCAGATGCTCGCCATCGGCAAGGGAACCCGCCAGCACGCTCTGGTCGCGGGCAAGACCGGCTCGGGAAAATCCACTTTGTTCCACGTCATTATTACGAACCTCGCGCTGTGGAGCAGCCCGGAGGAGGTGGAGTTCTATCTCATCGATTTCAAAAAAGGCGTGGAATTCAAATGCTACGCCGAGAAGCAGCTGCCGCACGCGCGCGTCATCGCCATCGAGAGCGACCGTGCGTTCGCGCTCAGCGTGCTCCAGCGCATCGATGCGGAGCTGAAGCACCGTGGAGAGCTTTTCCGCAAGGCCGGGGCACAGGATCTGGCCGGCTACAAGCGCGCTCCCGGCCATGAACCGATGCCCCGGAGCCTGTTGTTGATCGACGAATTCCAGGAATTCTTCACCGAAGACGATGCGGTGGCCCAGGAGGCGTCCCTTCTCCTGGACCGCATCGTCCGGCAGGGCCGGGCCTTCGGCATCCACGTCATCCTCGGTTCCCAAACGTTGGGCGGAGCCTACACGCTTGCCCGCGCTACGCTGGGACAGATGGTCATCCGCATCGCGCTCCAGTGCAATGAGGCGGACGCGCATCTCATCATGGATGACGACAATCCCGCACCGAGGATGCTCACCCGTCCGGGCGAGGGAATCTACAACGACCAGGCCGGGGCGTTGGCGGCGAACAGTCCGTTCCAGATCGTCTGGTTGCCGGAAGACGAACGGGACGCCGTGCTGGACCAGGTGAACGCGCTCGCGAGAAAGGATGGCCGGGTGCCGCAGATCCCGCTGGTTTTCGAGGGGAATGCTCCGGCGGACATCCGGGCCAATCAGACGATCAAGGAACTGCGGACCAACACGCCAACCGCCCGCCCGGTGAAAGCCCGGAGCTGGCTCGGTGCTCCCAATTCCATCAAGGGGCCGACGGAAGCCGTCTTCCAGCGCCAGAGCGGCAGCCACCTGCTGGCCGTCGGCCAGTCGTCGGAGCGGGCATTGTCCTTGCTCGCCATCAGCATCGTGGCGCTCGCCGCACAGTACCCGGCAGGGCAGGTGGAGTTCGTGGTGCTTGATCCCCATGCGTATGATAATGGATCCGGCGGGTGTTTCCAAAAAATCGCCTCAGGGCTTTCTCAAAAAATCCGTATCGGCGGTCTGGCGGAGATCCCCTCGCTGCTCGGAGAATTGGCGTCCGAGCTGGAAGCCCGCGCACCCTCGTCCGGCCGGGCGGCACCGGAGGTGTTTCTCATCATTCACGATCTGCAGCGTTTCAAATCACTTCGACCTGATGACGAGTTCCGCTTTTCGATGGATGAGGACTCCGCAGTCACTCCGGCACAAGCTCTCGCGAACTTGTTGGGGGAGGGGGGGGCCGTGGGCATGCATGTCCTGGCTTCAATCGATACCTGGAACAACGTGAGCCGCTGGATACCAAGAAAACTGCTGGCGGAGTTTGAAATGCGGGTGTTGTTCCAGATGAGCGCGGGTGATTCCTCGAACCTCATCGATTCCCCCGCCGCGGCGACGCTCGGCCTGCATCGGGCCCTTTTCCACAACGAGCACCACGGCACGTTGGAAACCTTCAGACCCTATGCGATGCCGGATGACGAGTGGCTGGCCGGGGATGAATCATGACGGATGATGTTGCGTTGGTTGGCTTGCCCGTCGGTTGCCGGACAGTTAGAACGAGGCGATGAGCGAAGCCACACCGCCAGACGTCCCCGGTTTCCGTGAAGCGCTCCGCTTCTGGTGGAAGCTCGGCTGGATCAGCTTCGGCGGACCGGCCGGGCAGGTGGCGATCATGCACAAGGAGATCGTCGAGCGGCGGCGGTGGCTTTCCGAAGATCATTTCCTGCATGCCCTGAATTTCTGCATGCTGCTGCCGGGACCGGAGGCGCAACAGCTCGCCACCTATCTCGGCTGGCGGCTGCATGGCGCGCGCGGCGGAATCGCGGCCGGTGTGCTTTTTGTTCTGCCGTCGGTATTCATTCTGTTGGGGCTGAGCTGGCTTTACATGGAAGGTGGCGATATCGGCTGGGTGAACGGGATTTTCCACGGACTGATGGCGGCGGTGATCGCGATCGTCTTCTCCGCGGTGAAGCGGATCGGCTCGAAGGCTCTGAAGTCGCCGGTACTATGGGCATTGGCCGGCCTTTCGTTCGTGGCGATCTTTCACTACAAGATCTCCTTCGTGATCATCATCCTCGCGGCTGGCTGCATCGGCTTCGCCGGGGGGAAATTCCTCCCCAAGCAATTTCCGACCGGCAATGGCCACGGAAATACGGGCGAGGGGAGTTTGCCCGCCGTGGTGCTGCCTCCGGCTCCGCGGGCGGGCGTGGCGCGGACGTTGCTGATTTCGGGAATCTGCCTGACGCTGTGGTGGGTTCCGGTGATCGCGCTCGGTTTGCTTTTCGGTTGGAAAGGCATCCATTTTCAACAAGGGCTGTTTTTCAGCAAGGCGGCGCTTGTCACCGTCGGCGGGGCGTATGCGGTGCTGCCTTACGTGTCGCAGATGACGGTGGAGAAATTCGGCTGGCTGACCCAGCGGCAGATGATGGCGGGGCTTGGTCTGGCGGAAACGACGCCGGGGCCGTTGATCATGGTGCTGCAGTTCGTCGGATTCGTCGCGGCATGGCAGCATCCGGGGGATCTTCCTCCGTTGCTGGCGGCGACCTTGGGGGCCTTGATCACCACCTGGGTGACCTTTCTGCCGTGTTTCCTGTTTGTCTTCCTCGGAGCGCCGCATGTCGAGGGACTGAGGGCGCGTCCCGGATTGTCCTCCGCCCTGACTGCGATCACGGCGGCGGTGGTCGGGGTGATCCTCAATCTGGCGATCTGGTTCGCATGGCACGCCCTGCTTCCGGAGGGCGGTCGCTTCGACTTTTTCGTGGCCGTGGTCACTATAGCGGCTTGGCTGGCGATGGAGCGATTCAAGATCGGAGTGATTCCGACTTTGGGAACATGCGCCTTGCTGGGGGTTTTGTGGAATTGCCTGCCAGTGTCCTGAGATCCGGGAGTATTTCGTTTCCGACGATTATTCGTGAAAATTTACCATTCGGCTAGTGGCTCTGCCTTGAATGCCTTGTGAAAAAGTCGAATCGGTGAAAGACAGCGGCGGCCGAATAAGGTAAAGAGTTCCCAATGTCTGAGGGTGAGGATCAAAAAATGGATGAGCGTGACGCGATCTTGGTGCAGGGCTACGCGAAAACACGCAAGAGCCTGATCGCGAAACTGGACAACTGGGAGGACCAGCGGACATGGGATGAATTTTATCAAACCTATTGGCGCTTAATTTATTCGGTGGCGGTGAAGGCGGGGCTCAGGCAGGACGAGGCGTTTGACTGCGTGCAGGAAACGATCCTGTCCATCGCCAAGCAGAGCAAGAAGAAGCTCTACGATCCCGAGCAGGGCTCTTTCAAAACCTGGCTGATGAACATGACGCGCTGGCGCATCAACGACCAGTTCCGCAAGCGCAAGAAGGACACCGCGATGATCACCGGCGAGTGGGAAAATGATCGGAAAACCGCCGTCATCGACCGCGTGGAAGATCCGAATGGTGACGTTTTGTCCCGTCTGTGGAATGTTGAATGGAAAAAAAACGTGGCCGACGCCGCTCTTTCACGTGTGAAGTCCCAGGTTTCTCCGAAGCAGTATCAGATTTTCGATTGCTATGTGATCAAGCAGTGGGACGCGAAACGCGTTCAGGACCAGCTCAATGTGAGCATGGCCCAGGTTTATTTGGCGAAGCATCGCGTGGGTGCAGTGCTCAAGCGCGAACTCGCCAAGCTCGAAGACGAAGACGATGCCGATTAAAATCCGCCCGAATCCCACGATCCCCGATCACGAGGTTCTGCGCAAGATCGGTGGCGGAGCTTATGGCGAGGTATGGCTGGCGCGCGGCGTGACCGGGGCCTTGCGCGCCGTGAAAGTCGTGTGGCGCGAGGATTTCGAGGATTCGCGCGGTTTCGAACGCGAGTTTGAGGGGATTTTGAAGTTCGAACCCATGTCGCGGGACCACCCGGCATTGGTGAACATCCTGCACGTCGGCAGGAGCACGGACGGCGTTTCGTTCTATTACTATGTGATGGAACTCGGCGACGACATGACGACGGGCCAGGAGATCAATCCCATCGAATACGAACCCCGCACGCTCCGGGCGGACACGCATCAGGCTTCGGGGGTGCAGTGGGATACGAACGTCTGCATCGATGTGGGCCTGCGCCTCGCGGAAGCGCTCGACCACTTGCACGAGCGGGGGCTGGCCCACCGCGACGTGAAACCATCGAACGTCATCTTCGTCAACGGCCGTGCCAAGCTTGCTGACATCGGGTTGGTGGCGACACGGGGGCAGCGCACCTTCGTCGGCACGGAAGGATTCGTTCCGCCCGAGGGGCCTGGTTCCGCGCAGGCGGATGTCTACAGTCTCGGCAAGGTCTTGTATGAAATCGCCACCGGAAAGGATCGGCTGGCATTTCCGGAACTGCCGGATGAGATGCCGACCGGCGCCGATCGCAAGCGGTGGCTGGAGCTGAACAAGATCATTTGTGATATCTGCGAGCCCCGCATTTCCAAGCGGAAGATCTCCAGCGCCGCCGACCTGGCCGAGGCGCTCCGCCGGCTCCAGCGTGGCAAGCGCCGCCGCCAGAGCGGACTCGCCGTGTGGATGACCACGCTCGTGCTCGCCGGGTTCGTCGGCTGGGCGAGCTGGGAAATGCTGAAGGACGGCGAGTGGGTGAGATCCCTGATGGCTCCTCCCGCGGTGGTCGCCGAGGAAATGGGCAAGCTCCGTGTCGGGAGTTCGCCGGAGGGTGCGGAGGTGCTTGATGTCAACAATGTCTCTCTGGGCACCACTCCAACCAGCTTCATCGACGTCCACGTGGGCGACGACTATTTTTTCACACTCAAGAAAAGCGGGTTCCGCCACGTGACGCTGCAGGGCAAGGTGCCGAAGACGGTTCTCACCGAGCCATTCCCGCTCAATGTCACCTTGGAAAATTTCTCACCGCCGCTGGTGGGCGGGAAATGGACGGACCACCTTGGCAATCTCTATATCCCCGTGGGCGACACCCATGAGAGTTCCGGCTTTCTGACCCGGGATGTCTGGAACCAGTTCGCCGAGGCGACCAAACTCCCCGCGGATACGGCCGAGTTTTTGAAGCTTTCCCAGAACGGCCTCCCGACGGAAGTCGCACTCGTGACCGGGAAGATGGCGAACGAGTTCTGCCTGTGGTTCCGCGACGGCGGCTACAGGGCCGGCTTTCTCACCGACGATCACGAGGTCAGGCCGATCGTGGAGACATCGTTCGCGAACGCCGATCTCAGCGAACGCGCCCGGCGTGACGGCCTCAAGCCATTCCGCATCCAGGTCCGTCCCATCAACTACGGAGAAATCACCATCTCCACGGAGCCCATGGGCGTCGAGGTTTACATGAACCCTGTGTCGGCTCCTGCGGACCGGGTGTCCATGGGGTATGTCAGCAACACCCCCTTGCCCATCCCCAAGGTTAAGCCAGGTGATTGGCAGCTCTTCCTCGTGCGCGAAGGATACAAGCCGCTCGTGCTCGACCTCAAGGTCGGCGAGGGTGAGAAAATCACCAAAAGCGTCACCCTGGAGAAAAGCCGTGGTGTCGTCTTCGGCAAACCTTGGGAAAATGGCATCGGCATGCGTTTCGTTCCCGTCGGACTCGATCTGATGGTTTCGATCTGGGAAACCCGGGTGCGTGACTATGATCTGTTCGTCAAGGAAACCAATCGCGAGGCGGCCCGTCCCGCCGGTTTCGTCCAGACGCCGGACCACCCGGTGGTGAACATTTCCCGCAAGGATGCCGAGGAATTCTGCGTGTGGCTGACCAACCGGGAACGCAATGACGAACGCATCGAGCAGACACGCCTTTACCGCCTGCCGACCGACCTGGAGTGGAGCCTGATGGCGGGCTTGCAGGAAGAGGAAGGCATCAGTCCCGGTTGGCGGGATGCGCGGAAACAACGTGTCTATCCATGGGGCGTCTCTGATCCGAGCAGCGGCGAGGTGGTTGGGAATTTCGCGGACGTCACCACCGCCTCCACACCGGGCGTCTCGATCGACCGCACCATCCAGGGATACAACGACGGCTTCGCCTACACGGCGCCCGTCGGTTCTTTTCCCGCGAACATTTACGGCATCCACGACCTCGGCGGCAATGTCCAGGAATGGGTCGAGGATGAATATTCGAAGCTCGGCAAAGATCTCCTCGGAGTCCTGCGGGGCGGGGGGTGGAACACCTATCAACAGGAGAATCTCTTCACCGGCTCGAGGAATGCCGTGCCACCCATCTTCCAGGACGTCATCTATGGCTTCCGTGTCGTGCTTGCCAAGGTGCCGCCACCGAAGGTTGAGTGACGCCTCTTTCCTTTCCGTCTAAAATTCCCACCACTTCAGAATCATGGTTGAAATCAAACTCGTTTACGAAGGCTCGCTCCACAGCAGCGCCACCCACGTTCCTTCCGGCAACACCCTGGTCACCGACGCCCCGCTCGACAACAACGGACTCGGCCAGGCTTTTTCCCCGACCGATCTCCTCGCCACGGCCCTCGGCTCCTGCATGGCCACCGTCATCGGCATCGTTGCCAAACGCAAGGAGATCGCCGTGGAAGGCATGACGGTGGACGTGAGGAAATTCATGTCCGACGACCTGCCGCGTCGTGTGAAGCGTCTGGAACTCGATTTGAGGATTCCGCTTCCGGAATCGCACCCGGAGAGGAAGATCCTGGAAAGCGCCGCCAAGGGATGCCCCGTGCATCATAGCATCCACCCGGACATCGAGGTGGTGATGAACTGGTTCTGGCTGGCGGACTGAGGTAATTCGGACCGTATCTGTCGGCGAAAAAAGACGGGCTGCCCGCTATCGGGCAGCCCATTTTTCAGATAAGTGGATTCAGCCCAGCACGTCGTCCATCGCATCGATGAGCTCCTGCATGGTCGCTTCGGTTTCGTTGCCCATGTTGGAGATGCGGAAGGTGGTGCCCTTGATTTTTCCGTAACCGCCGTTGATGAGGAAGTTGTGCCTCGTCTTGAGATTCTTGATGAAGCCGGAGAGGTCGAAGCTTTCGGGAGTCTTGAAGCAGGTCAGCGCGGTGGAGCGGCGGCCTTCCGGAGCGAAGTGTTCGAATCCGTGTCTCGCGCCCCACGCGTGGATCATCGCGTTGGTCTTCGCATGGCGCTCCTGACGGGCGGCGAATCCTTCCTTGGCGATTTCGCCGAGGATGTATTGCAATCCGAAAATGATGGAGATCGAGGGTGTGGAAGGTGTGTTGTTGACCGCCGCGTTCTTGGCAAATTCGACGAAATCGAAATAGTAGCCGCGGTTCGGGTTTCCTTTGGCGCGCTCCATGCCCGCTTCGGAAACGGCGAAGACGGCGAGGCCGGGTGGCAGTGCGAGCGCCTTCTGGACACCCGCGAGCATGACGTCGATCTGGTTGGCGTCCATGTCGACCGGCACGGTGGAAAGCGAGGAAACCGTGTCCACGATGAGCATCGTGTCGGGGAACGATTTCACCACTTTGGAAATGCCCGCGAGATCGTTGAGGACTCCGGTGGAGGTTTCCGAATGGATCAGGGTGACGGTGTCGAATCCGCCTTCCGCAAGCTTGGCGCGTACGGCCTCGGGATCGATCTCCTGACCCCATTCCACTTGCACCGAGTCCGCCTCGAAGCCGCATTTTTTCGCGACGTCGAGCCATTTGTCGGAGAACGCGCCGCAGCAGAGGCTGAGGACCTTCTTCTTCGCAAGGTTGCGCAAGGCTCCTTCCATCACGCCCCAGGCCGACGAGGTGGAGAGGAAGACGGGACGGGCGGTGCCGAAGATTTCCTGCAGACCGGGCTGGGTGGAGGCGTAGAGTTCCTCGAAATCCTTGCCGCGGTGACCGATCATGGTCTGCGACATGGCGGCGAAAGTTTCCTTTGAAACGTCGATGGGGCCGGGTGCGAACAGTTTGGGCGAAGGCATGGTTGTTTTGGTGAAAAATTTCAGATCAGGTTGTAGGACTTGAGCAGGGCGACGAGCTGGTCGTGCGCGCCGGCTGACAGTGGTGCGAGCGGCAGCCGCAGATCCGGCAGGCAGTGGCCTTGGAGCGCGACGGCGGACTTGATCGGCACCGGATTCACATCGAGCGACATCAGACCGCGCATGAGCGGGTAGTATTGCTTCTGCAGCGCGAGCGCTTCGGTGAAGTTCCCGGCGAGGCAGGCGTTCACCAGGCTGACGATGACCTCGGGAATGAGGTTCGAGGCGACGGAGACGAGGCCGGTGGCACCGCAGGAAACGAAGGGCAGGGTGAGGGGATCGTCACCGCTGAGGATGCCGAAGCCGGCCGGCACCGCCTGCACGAGCTGGTTCACGCGATCCACCGATCCACCGGCTTCCTTGATGGCGACGATGGTCGGGCAATCCGCCGCAAGACGCGCGGCGGTTTCCGGAGCAATCTCGATGCCGGAGCGTCCCGGCACGCTGTAGAGCATGATGGGAAGATTCGTGGACTCGGCGATGGCCTTGAAATGGAGATACAGGCCTTCCTGCGAGGGCTTGTTGTAATAAGGGCAGACCTGGAGCGATCCGGTGGCGCCCAGCGATTCGGCGGCCTCGGTGAGTTCGATGGCTTCGGAAGTGGAGTTGGCACCCGTGCCGGCGAGAACCTCGCAGCGGCCGTCGGCGAATTCCACGGCAAGGCGGATGACCTCGATGTGTTCGTCCGTGTCCAGGGTGGGGGACTCACCGGTGGTTCCAACCGGAACGATGCCGGTGATTCCAGCGGCTACCTGCCTGTCGATCAGGGATTTGAAAGCCGGAACGTCGATTTCTCCGTTGCGAAATGGGGTGATAAGAGCGGTGTAGGTTCCGGAAAAGCTCATGGCGGGGCGGAGCATGGAGCATCCTCGCGAGAGGTCAAAGCCGGATGCTGAAGAATGGCGAAAATTTCACAAAATTTCCCCGGATCCCGGTACCGGACGCGGAGAATGTGCGCTGACCGGCGTTCCACTACTTCGGAAATCGCCGCCAAGCCTTGTTCGCAGGTCGGGAATTTCCTTCTCAGTTTTTTTTCTTCCTGACGGTCGCCATTTCAAGGACCCGTCTGAACAAACCCGGAGCTTTAAGCGGAGTGTTGTCTCCGGCATCGAGCATTTCCTCCGCACAAAAGATGTCGTAATCCTCACGGATCCGGCGCATTTGCTCGTCTTCGGAGTCATGGACCGAGGTTCCGTGCTTCAGGAATAGTTTCATCACATGATTGACGCCCTCCTGTGTCACGGTCCTGTAGTCCTTCTTGTAGTAGGCTCCACGGTTGTAGCTGCCCGTGATGATCTCATAAGAAGGGAAGTAATGCACATCCGGGAAATTCATGCGGATTTCCTCGGCGGCCACTCTCAGAACGGATTTGCTGTAGGTGGTGGAAAGCAGCACATGTCTTGGAACATAGGTTGCCATGAGCGGAACCGGAGAAACTGTTAAGATGATTTTCACGCCGGGATTGACTTCGCGGATTTTCCGAATCGCCGCAGACAGATCTGCGGTCGTCTCCGTGACGCCGAAGTTTACAAACTCGTATTTATCGGGATCCATGGCTCCCGCGGCGACTCCCGGAGCCAGCGGGAAAACCGCTCCGTCGATTCGTGATCTCCAGGCTTCCGTAAGCCCCAGAGTGAAGACGAAATAGTCCATCTTTTCAAAAACCTCGCGCACATAACCAAAGTGCGCGGCCCTGTCCTCCGCGACGTCGGCCATCGTGGCGGCGGTTACTTGGGGAATTTCGGGACGGAATGGATCGACGAATGTCCCGTCCCCTTTATGCCACGCGGTATCGACGGGTTCGAATCTTCCATAAGCCCTGTCGAGCAGTTGGTTCAATTGGGCGGGCGTGTAGATGTTCCCGTATCTGGCGGAATACAGTCCGTAGCCAAGTTCGCGGTCGCCGGCCTCCGGCGCGTAATAGCAGAGTCCGCTGCGCTCAAGTGCCTTCGCAAGATGTTGGGCAAAGCAGGACCCCGCGGTGGCGACCTTGTCGGTTGCCTGGATCTTGAATCCGCAATCCACCACCGGATCCACATCGGAGATTTCAAAATCCGTGAATGACTTGCGCCACTTTTGATGGCTTGGCAGATTCCGGTAGGGGTGTCTGTTGTATCCGGTGCCAACGGCGGCCGCGTTTTTCGGGATCTTGCTGAAGAATTCGTTATAGATGCCCTGTGTCACCTTCTCCGCGGAAAATTTCTCCCTCGCCTTTTTCCCGTAGAGGTCGAAGCATTTGGCAATGAAAGTCTGAATGTCGTAAGATTGCCGGACTCCTTCCACCTTGTTCGAGATGAAATGGATACTTCCTGTTTGCCCATATCGCGAGGCGATGTCCGGATAAACAGGCATGGTTGCGAAATCGAGCAAGTGATGATAGGGAGGGGAGAAATTTTCCGCGATTTTGAAACCATTGTGAAGGAGAGTCGCCTTCGCCGCATCGATCATCACCTCCAAAGTGGGGTGATTCATCGTGAGCATGAACGGTTCCGGCAAGCCCATCCAACGTTCAAATTCTTTTTCTCCATTGAGTCCGCACAGCGCCCATTCATCAAGCAACCCTTTTTTGGATGCTTCGAAATGCCGGGGGAATCTCAGACGTTCGAAGGTTTCTCCATTGAAAAGACCGGCGGTCTGTTCCTGATCGAGTCCATGCCACCATGCTCCGAAAATGAGAGCACTATGGTGGCTTGCGTGAGATATGCATCTCCTGCCGTCATAATGCAGATACATGATATCCGGATGAAAGCCGGAAAAGCTACAACGCGGGAAGCGGATGATCCGGGTTTTTCCGAACGCATTCGCGGGCAGGCGATCGTAAATGTTCGGTTGAACAAATGCCACATCCGCCTTGGCCAGGATTTTTCCGAAATCCTCATTGAGCGAACTGGTCTCATGGTGACGGAACGTGGCACCAGGCACCATCCGTCCGGCGGTATTGGCGAACGTGACAGATTGGCAGTTTCCGATGACAATACAGTTCATTTGGTGGATTGTGAGGCTGACTGGCTGAGGCCGGGTGGGAGAAAGCAACCGCAGCCCCCGGATGATGTGGGAAGATCGCCGGTGGCGCAAGCCAAGCCGCATCTGCCCGGAAATGCCGGCATCTGGTAATAACATGATCCCGACGAGCCCTTCGTCGGGATTTTTTGATCCGATCCTACCGGGGGGACGGCCGGGTTTCAGATGTCGATTTCTCCCTCGTAAACAAAGTCCGCAGGGCCGGTGAGAGTGACGTTCTTGAAACTTTGCTCTCCGGTCTTCTCGAAACCGATTTCGAGGGTATCGCCGCCTTCCACATCCACTTTGATCGGGCTGGGGGCGCCGGTGAGGAGGTGATGGACAAGAGCCGAGGCAACCATCCCGGTGCCGCAGGCGAGTGTTTCGTCTTCCACACCGCGTTCGTAGGTGCGGATGGAGATGTGGCCCGGCGAGAGGACGGCGGCGAAGTTCGCATTCGTCCCGGCGGGAGCGAAGGCCGTGTGGTTGCGGATGGCGCTGCCGTTGTTGTAAACGTCGAACTCATCAAGCGCCTCGGGGCTTTCCAGGAAACTGACGACGTGTGGCACGCCGGTGTTCACGAAGTGGAGAGCGGAATCAAGGCCGGGGATGGCGGCACCGGTATCGAGTTTCAGATCCTTCGGTTCGGACATCGCGATGCGGACGTCTTCGCCCACCATCTCGGCGGCGAGGGTTCCCGCGATGGTCTCGAAGGTGACTTTCTTGAGAATGATTTCTCCGAGGTGGGCGGTGAAGCGGCCGAAGCAGCGCGCGCCGTTTCCACACATTTCGGCCTCGCCGCCATCCGCATTGTAATAGCGGAAACGGAAATCCGCACCCTTCTGGGCGGGCTCCACGGCAAGCAGTCCGTCCGCACCGATGCCACGGTGGCGGTCGCAGAGCGCGGCGATGGTGTCGCCGTCGAGTTCCTTGGTGAGGGAGAGGTCGCGGTTGTCAACGATGATGAAGTCGTTGCCGGCGCCGTTCATCTTGAAAAATCTGAGAAGCATGGTGGGAAAGTAGTGAATCTGAAATTGGAAACGGAGAGCTTGCTGGGGCTCGGCGGGAAAAGGTGGGGGCAGTTTGCCGGATGCTCAACTTTAAATATTACAAACCACCCGCGGCAGCGAGGGGCCGGACTCAGTCTGTCCGGACACCTCAAAGGGAGAACGTCGCGGCGGAAGGATCACCCCTTCGTCGCGGCGATCAACGGCGCGGTGAACTCCCGCACCGCCTCGGCGGCCCGGGTGGGATGCAGCTCCACCTGTTTCACAATGGCCGAGCCGACGATGACGCCGTCCGCGGCTTGTGCCACCATGGCAGCCTGCTCCGGTGTGGTGATGCCGAAGCCGACGCAGACCGGGACATCGGTGTGGGCCTTGATGGAGGAAACGAGCGCGGCGATGTTTGCCGAAGGCGCGCCGTGGGAACCGGTGACCCCGGTACGGGAAAGGGCGTAGATGAAACCTTCCGCCGACTCCGCGAGGATCTTCACCCGATCCGCCGGGGTGGTCGGAGCGATGAGGCGGATGTGTTTCAGGCCGGCGCCGGAGGCGAGATCGGCATTGAGAGCCGCTTCATCGGGTGGCAGGTCCAGCAGGAGGATGCCATCGGCTCCGGCGGCGACGGCGTCCGTGTGGAACTTCTCGAAGCCATAGGTGAAAATGGGATTCAGATAGGTGAAGAGCACGATGGGCGTCTCATGGGTTTCACGGAACCTGCGGATCAGGTCTAGCGACCTCGCGGTGGTCATGCCGGACTTCAGCGCGCGGTCGGCGGCCATCTGGTTGACGATGCCGTCGGCGAGCGGATCGGAAAACGGCAGGCCGAGTTCGATGATGTCGGCACCGGCGTCCGCGAGGCTCTTGATGGTTTCCAGCGAGGCGTCGAAGTCCGGATCACCGGCCGCGACATAGGCGACGAAGGCGGTCTGGTTCGATTCACGAAGACGGGCGAAGGTGGTGTCGATGCGGTTGGACATGGAAAAAGGATGATTGGAGACGGGTGCTTGGCGGAATCATTCGGGACAAAATCGTTTTTGAAAATCGAAAGGGATGAATCTCAATGATTTTATCCCGAATGATTCTGTCCCAAAAAACGGATCAGGCTCTTTTGGCGAGAGCCTCGCAGCCCTTGATGTCGAGCTTGCCGGAAGCGAGGACAGGAATCTCCGCGACGGGGACGATCTGTTTCGGGCACCACAGCGAGGAAAGTCCTTCATCCAACAATTTGTAGCGGAGATCGATGCACTCCTGTTCGAGCGCGGGTCCGGCGATGGTGGAAAGCAGCAGGATCGCCTCGCCTTTTTGTTCGTCGGGCACGCCCACCACCGCGATGCGGCGCTCGGATTCACCGTCAAGACCAAGCACCTTGTTGATCGCCGCCTCGACGGTTTCATGAGGGACCATCTCTCCGGCGATTTTCGAGAAGCGTGAGATGCGTCCTTCGATGTAGAGGAAACCGTCGTCATCCACGCGCCCGACATCTCCCGTGCGGAACCATCCGTCGGACAGGACTTCCGCGGATTTGGCGGGCTGGCCGAGATAACCGCCAAAGACGTTCACCCCCTTGAACCAGATGATGCCCTGTTGATTGATCGGCACCTCCTTGTCGGTGGCGGGATCGGTGATCCTGATCGCCATGCCCGGCAGCAGCTGGCCGACGGACCCGTTGCGCGAGGAAGCCAGCGTGATGGAGTCGCGCTCCGGTTCGGGATCGGGCAGGTTGACGTTGGTGGCAGGAGAGGTTTCCGTCAGGCCGTAACCTTCCTGAGGGCGGATTCCGAATTTCTGCTCGAAGGCATCCGATAGCGACCGGGGCAGTTTCTCCGCTCCCGTGACCACGAGCTTGAGGGAGGCGAACTGCGCGGGATCGATACGCTTCATGTAGCCGCGCAGGAATGTGGGCGTGGCCAGGAAGATATTGATCTGATGCAGCGCGATGAGTTCCGCGAGGCGCTTCGTCTCCAGCGGGGTGGGGTAGGTGATCAGGTTGACGCCCTCGATGACCGGGAACCACAATGTCACGGTGCAGCCGAAGGAGTGGAAGAGCGGCAGGCAGCCGAGAATTGAGGAACCTTGCGGCACATCCAGCCGGGTGCCGAACTGGCAGACGTTCGCCAGCACGTTCTTGTGGCTGAGGACGACTCCCTTGGGTTCACCGGAGGAGCCGGAGGTGAAAAGCAGCGTGGCCTCGTCATCGCCACGGCGTTTGTTGAGTCCCAGAAGAAATCCGAGGACGCCTGCCGGAAGAATCTTGGAAATGACCGCCCATTTGACGATCTCCTTTTTCAGGGTGGGCAGGACGCGTTCGATGAAAATCAGGTCCCTGTTGGGAGGCCAAGGGAACGAAGACACCTTCCTGACAAACGGATCCGCGGTGATGAAGCGGTCCACATCGGCCTGGCGGATGCAGGACTTGATGGCTTCCGGCCCGGCGGTGAAGTTGAGATTCACCGGGATTTTTCCTGCGAAAAGCACCGCGAGGTTCGCGATGAGGCCGGCCTTGCCGGGTGGCAGGACGATGGCGACGCGCGCCTTGTCCGTCTCCTGGCGGATGAATTTCGAGAACACGATGGCGACGGCGAGCACCTTGCCGTAGCTGAGTTCCGAGTCGTCGGATCCGTCGAGAATCTTGTTCTTCGATCCGTGCTTCTTGAGACCTTCCAATAGGGTCATCGCCAGCGAGGACTTGAAAAGAGGGCGCTTGCTGTAGGCTTCCTCATTCGCTTCAAGCAACGCCTGCTGGTATTTCGCGATGCTTGCCGTCCCGGCGGGGATGGTCTTGCCGATGCAGAAAACCGCGAGGGCGAGGGAGGACTTGCTTTCGGTGCTGAGACAGGATTTCCGCGGGCAATCCACCGCGATGGGCAGGATGGGAAGACCGAATCCGCAGAGGGTTTTCAGTTGGGAGGCTGGAGTGAGCCACGGAGTCGCCTTGCGGGCTGTCGCGCGGCCGGGAACAAAAATGAGCATGCCTCCGTTCTCGAGGTAAGGTTTGAGCTGGCTGCCCGCAGCTTCCGGTGCGGCGTCGTTCGCGGAGAACATCGCCCCCGAGCCGGATCTCTCCAAATGGGCACGCAGGGCGGGTTCGTAAAGGGCATGTTCCTCGACAAGCCAGGTGATTTTCCTGCCGGAGAAAATCTTTTCAAAGTGAAGCAGAAGCTCGAAATCGAGCCGGCCGGGGATGACAAGGCAGCCTGTGCCGGGAAGACGTTCCTTATGAAGGACTTGAATGGAAGCGGAAGACATTTCGTAAATTGGTTGACGGACAGGCCCCAAGCCTCGGTCCGCAAGGATTTACGCCCATTTATCCACCCACCGCACGGCAAATTTGCGAAAATATGCCTTATTTCACAAGGCTTAGGGCATCTCTCTCGGCACCGTGATGAGGAATTTCGTCTCACTGCCCGGAACCGACGTGACGCCGATGTTCCCGCCATGTGCTTCGATCGCCCGTTTCACGATCGACAGACCGAGGCCCGTGCCCTTGATCTCCTGCTGCGAGTGGTGCTTTTCCACACGGAAGAAGCGGCGGAAAATGTGCGGAAGGTCCGCGCTGGGGATGCCGACGCCGTTGTCCGCCACCCAGATGCGGATCTGTTCGCCCGCCGCCTCACAACCGATTTCCACCCGCAAACCGGGATAGGGGTTCTGTTTGAGCGCGTTCTCGACGAGGTTGAAAAGGACCTGGGTCCAATAGAAGCGGTCACCCTGCATGACCAATGCCGGATCGGGCATGGTCACCGTCATTTCCGCGTGCTGGTTGCGGATCATGGACTCCAGTCGCTCCAGGATGTCCTTGATGCAGGAGCGGAATTTGAAAGGCTCTATCTTGAGTGCGTTCGCCTCGCCGGATTCCAACCGGGAGATCACGAGCATGTCCTCCACGATGCGCGAGATACGGTCGGAGTGCTTCCGCATCACCGTCAGGAACCGGCGGGCCAGATCCGGCTCCTCCACCATGTCATCGTCCAACAGATTCTCCAGGTATCCGTTGATGATGGCGAGAGGGGTTCTGAGTTCGTGCGAGGCGTTCGCCACGAAGTCCTTTCTCACTTGCTCGATCTGGTGTTCGGCTGTCACGTCGCGGATGATGACACGGGTTGTGTGATGGGCTCCCGAAGGATTGGAAAGCTGTGCGGCATCGATGATCCACGCGTTGACACCGCGTGTCTCGAGGTCGCCGCGGGGAGAGGTCTGCTGGGGAAGGACGACGCGGGATTGTACGGGTTCTCCGGTGGCGAGGCAGCGGAGCAGCGCGTCCGCCAGCCGCGGATCGAGGAACGCTTCCCTGACGGGCCGGTTGAGCAGCTCGCGGTGGCCGAAGAGCGCGCGGGCCGCTTCGTTGGCGAAGCGGATATTGGCTTCGGAATCCACGAGCAGGAAGGCGTCGCCCAGAGCGTCGAGCAGGAGGTTGCGCTCGTCCCTGGCTTGCTTGAGATCGTTCTCAAGCCGGAGTTTCCAGCCGTCGATTTCAGCTTCGGATTGCTTGCAGGTGCCACGTTGCCGGTAGTTGAGGATGAGCACGGCCGCGAGCGCGGTCAGTGAACCGATCGTTAGTAATTCGTGGATCATGCGCTGGCTTTAGCGACGCAGTAGCCGATGCCGCGGATGGTTTCCACCCATGTGCCATGGGTTCCGAGTTTCTGGCGCAACCGTTTCATGTGGGTATCGAGGGTGCGGCTGTGGGTCGCGTCGCTGTATCCCCATACGGTGCGGAGCAGGTCGTTTCGATCCTGCGGTTTGCCGGAGCGTTCGCAGAGGAACAGCAGCAGCTTGAACTCCGTGGCGGTGAGTTCGGTAGGTTCGTTGTCGAGGTAGAATTTCAACGAGTTTTTGTCGAAACGGAACGGGCCGTAGGTGAAATCCACGGCGCCGGGCGGGCCGTCGGTCCGCTTGAGGATGGCCTGCACGCGCAGCATTAGCTCCTTCGGGCTGAACGGCTTGGTGAGGTAGTCATCCGCCCCCGCTTCCAGGCCCTGGATGCGGTCTTCTGTCTGGGCGCGTGCGGTGAGCATGATGACCGGTGTGTTCACGGTGCGAGGGTCGCGGCGCAGTTCGCGGAAAACCCCGTAGCCATCGCGTCCCGGCAGCATCAGGTCCAGCAGGATCAGGTCCGGCCTTTCCCGCAGGGCGAGATCCGTGCCCTCGATGCCATCATGGGCCTTGATGATTTCATAACCGGCCCGCAGCAGGTTGAAGCCGATGAGATCGGCGATGTCTCGTTCATCTTCAACAATCAGAATTCGATGCATTGCTGCGGAATCTATTCGTCAGGTGCGGGGCGCGAAACCCTCGCGTGTGACGATTTGGTCACATTAAGTCTTTCCCGATGTAGCTGCCGGGCAGGGTGGTGCGTGCGATGCCGATCTTCACACCGGCCTCGATGGAGGTGTTCACTCCGGTACGGACGCCGTCACCGAGGATCGCTCCGAACTTCAAGCGGCCGGTATTCACCGGGGTTCCCTGGATCATGGAAGAATGGTGACGCCCGTCATGGCGGTGGTTCTCCGTGCAGGTTCCCGCTCCGAGTGTCACATGGGTGCCGATGATGGAGTCACCGACATAACACTGGCGTGAAATGTAGGTGTTGTTGTAGATGATCGAGTTTTTAATTTCGGCGCCATTGCCGACGTAGCAGTTCGCGCCGATGCTGGTGGAGCCACGGATGTAGGCGTTCGGTCCGATCTGGCTGTTGGGTCCGATGACCACCGGACCTTCGATGACGGTGCCGGGAAGAATGCGCGAACCATTGGCCAGACGGATGCAACCCGTGAGGCTCGCCAGCGGGCTGACCTCGCCGAGAAGGGAGGTCTCGTCCATCAGCGCGAGCACCTCCTCATTCATCCGCAGGAGATCCCACGGATAAATGACCGCGAAACAATTCGCATCGGTGGTGATGCGCTCCTCACATTCGGCCGGATCCGCGGACCCCTTCCAAGCGAGGGTGTTGCCATCGCTGTCCACAAGTGACGCGGTTTTTGGATTTCTGCCAAGGAGGAGGAGCGCGCCCAGCTCGATCCAATTGTCCAAAGGAATGCGCAAGGTGCGGTCACAGGCATCGGAGGGTTCGACCAGTTGCAAGCCGGCACGGCGCAGGTCGGTGGAGAGCAGTTCCCGCATCGGAAGATTTGCGATCAAACAGGCTCCGAGTTCCCGATTTGAAGTGATTGGAGCACAAAAAGCCGGATTTCTGGGAGGTAAAAGGGTTGCCTGCATGGTTTGCTTTACTCAATCACGATCCCGGCGGAAATAAACGAAAATTCTACGAATTTTCTGAAAATTCATTCCCGTCGTTGTGAATACCAAGTATTGCACCGGCATGGGAAATTTTCATCTTTAAAATACCCTGGCGGAACATTTTTGAGAGGGATGTGGATCGGCTTGGTGCTGGTGGTTTTTTCCCGAAAGTACGAACATCCCGAGCGGTAAGTGGGTGGGTTGGAATGGAAAAAACCTGATAGGCGTGCCACGGGTGGGGCGCGGACGCGTTCCCCCTCTCCTTGGATGGATCGCACGCGGACACGCCAGCTTGCCGGGATGCTTCAGACTTCCTCGGACGGAGGAACTTGCACCGGCGCGATGCCCGACTGCGGGATGGTGATCCATGCCAGGAATTCCTGATTCCCATCGGTGCCGGTGATGGGAGAGGGGATGACGCCGTGCCAGTCGCAGGAGAACTCCGTGGTCACGAATTCACGGATTTTCTGCACGGCGCGTTCGTGAAGCAATGTGTCGCGGACGATGCCGCCTTTCGTGATGTCCTCGCGGCGGAGTTCGAACTGCGGCTTGATGAGGCAGACCACCGAGCCCCCGCCTTCCAGCACGGAGAAGATGGCGGGCAGCACCTTGGTCAGGGAGATGAAGGAAAGATCTGTGACGGCGAGACGGCACTTATCCCCAATGTCCGAAGGCACCATATGGCGGGCATTGAACTGCTCCTTGACGATGACGCGGGGATCGTTGCGGAGTTTCCAGACGAGCTGGTTCGTCCCGACATCCACGGCATGAACCTTCGCCGCGCCGCGCTGGAGCAGGCAGTCGGTGAAACCGCCGGTGGAGGCTCCGACGTCGATACACGTCCAGCCGGCGGGATCGATGCCGAAAGCATCCAGCGCGCCTTCCAGCTTGAGTCCGCCGCGTCCGACATAACGGAGCTTTTCCTTCACCTCGAGCGGGGCGTCATCGGGGAGCTTGGTGGCGGGCTTGTCGATGATCCTGTCGCCGCTGCGGACTTCTCCGGCGAGGATGAGACGCTTGGCCTGCTCACGGGAATCGCAAAGGCCACGGGATACGAGGAGGGCGTCGATGCGGTCTTTTTTCATGCGGGGTCTGAGGAGCGGCGGGGATCATCACGGGAAATGCGGTGGCAGTCCATGACCGTTTGCCGGGTGCGCCATATTTGCGAAGACGGCATGAAATTTCCCCAGCCTTTCGACAGACCCCTGCCGCGTGCGGGATGGGTGCGAATCAATGATCGCGCTCCAGATGCTCCTTGAGCAGGTCCCGGCCGAAGTCATTGTTGAAATCACGCCAGGTGGCGTGGAGGTGATTGGCATTGTTCTGAACATTCGCGGCTTCCATGAGGAAGGTGGGACCTTGGATCCGGTAGTAATAGGCCTCACCGGGTTTGGTTCCTCCAGCCCAGCCGAAGCGGATTTTTTCGAGGCCGGCCGCCTTGATCCTCTCCAGATCGGAGGCGGCTATTTCGTTGCGGTAACGACCGCTGTATTGGGTGAAGAGCGCTTTCAGCGCGGCTTGCTGGGTTTCGGTCATGTCTCCGGCGGCGATGCCCACCGGCTCCAATGCGGAGGCGGTGCGGTTTTCGGCGGTGATGATTTCACCCGGTGGCTTTTCACTGAAAACCACGCCGGATTTTCCGTCTGCGATGAGGGTGGTGACGAGAGCGCGCGCGAGATCTTCTTCCGCCGCGAGCACCTGGAGACCCTTGTGTTTTCCTTCGACCCGGACCTGGCCGGGATTGGAGCCCATGAAGGACGGGGTGACGGAAACCGCCTTGCCGTGCAGGTAGGTGAGATTGAGGGTGAGGTGGTGGCCTTCGTAGCGCCAGCCCCAGCCCTTTTCGTCGCCCGGAGTTCCGAAGATACTGACGAAGTATTTCCCGTTGTCCCGGTAGGTGGGGTTTTTCTCAATATCGGCGAGGATGCTTTCCAAGGTCATGATCTGGGTGACCTTGAGCTTGCCTTTTTCACTCAGTGCCGAGTCGAGCAACGCCATGGCGGCGTCGCGTTGGGCATCGGTCATTTCCTTGAGAGGAAGTCCGGCGCGGTTGTTTTGAGGGGTGAAATGGAAATTTTCCCGCTCGTCGGTGGCGAAGGGCAGCGCGGCCTTGGCCTTCTGGGCCGCGTCCAGGGTGGCGAGGAATTTGCCGGCGGCATCGGCGGATTTATCCGGGCCCGGCTCCTGCGCGTGGAGGGGAAGGATGAGGAAAGCGAGTGACAGGAGTTTTTTCATTGGAAAAAAGGCAATCAGGATGGGTTTGGATCCGCAAGGACGGAGGTGTCGGGATTGCGGACGTTCAGAGAATACGCGGAAAAATTCATTTTCTTCCGTTCCCGCCCGGACTTCCGGCCTCGGAATTCGCGAAACTTGTGCCTTGCCTTCGGTGCTTTTCGCCGATCACGATCCGCGGCGTGACCCGCCACCGCACCGACGACCTTCGCATTACCGGACTCAACCCGCTGATTTCACCTGCGGTTCTGGCTTATTACCTCCCTCTCACCGAGCAGGCTTCCGAGTTGGTGGCGAGCGCGCGTGCCCAGGCGGATGCGATTTTGCGGGGAGAGGACGACCGGCTTCTGGCGATTGTCGGACCCTGCTCGATCCACGATCCGGAAGCCGCCATCGAGTATGCGGCCAAGCTCAAGGAAGAGGCGAAACGTGTCGAGAAGGACGTTTTCGTCATCATGCGGGTATATTTCGAAAAACCACGGACCACCGTGGGATGGAAGGGGCTCATCAATGACCCGGCGCTGGACGATTCCTTCGACATCAATCACGGCCTGCGCATCGCGCGCGGCCTTCTGCTGGATCTCGCGAACATGGGAGTGCCCGCGGGCACGGAGTTCCTCGATACGATTTCCCCTCAATACATCGCGGATCTCATCGCGTGGGGCGCCATCGGCGCACGCACCACGGAATCCCAGATCCACCGTGAGCTGGCGTCCGGACTTTCGATGCCGGTGGGCTTCAAGAATGGAACCGGCGGCTCGATCCAGATCGCTCTGGACGCGATCCAGTCATCATCAAGGCCGCACCATTTTCTCTCGGTGACCAAGCAGGGAGTCTCCGCGATCGTGTCCACCGCGGGAAACGACTCCTGCCATCTGATCCTGCGCGGAGGGAAAACGGGGCCGAATTACGACGCCGCTTCCGTGGAAGCCGCCGCGCAAATGCTTCGTGAGCAAGGAATGACGGAAACGGTGATGATCGATTGTTCCCACGGGAATTCACTCAAGGATTACAGGAACCAGCCTTTGGTGGCAGGGGACATCGCCCGCCAGATTTCAGCGGGCTCGAAAGTCATCACCTCCGTGATGATCGAGTCGAACCTCGTGGAAGGAAACCAAAAACTGGCAAAGGACCTGAGCACGCTGACCCGCGGCCAGTCCGTCACGGACGCCTGCATCGGCTGGGATGATACCGTGGCGACTCTGGACGTCTTGGCGGAGGCCGTGAGGAACCGGCGCGACGCCTGAACACACGTGTGGAATCCATGGGAGACCCGCTGTCATCCCGGTGACGGTTTGATCATTCGGACAGACGTTTTCGAATCTTAGAAGTAAAGAGAAGTTAGTAAAAAAATCTTCTCCACGCTTGCGGTTGCCCGGTAGAACTGACCATCCTGCTCCGTCGTTCACCTTCGATAATGGATTTAACAAGCGAATCTTCCCAAAGCGTCATCACGTGCCGAAACAGCCAAGGCACGGAACTGACGGCCAACCTCCTCAGGATTAAGCGGTATTCCGTTGTTTTCGAGGTTTATAATCCTTACAGCATCCTGCAGTTGTCGGAGGTTCTGTCGGACTTCCGCATCATGGCGTCGAGACGCCTGCTGTATCATGGCAAGGCGGTGGTCAGCAATCTTCTGAATACCGGCATCGTGCTGGTGTGCGAAGCGATGCTCGACGAAGGCTGGGTGGAGGTGGATTTCCTGTCCAGCGTCACCGGCAGTTCGACGCCCAGCGGTGACAGTGATCTCGCCGGACAATTCGCCAACTTCATGAGCGAGTGGAAGTCGGCGAACCAGGTTCAAGATCCGTTCAAGCTTGTGGTGGCGGACCTTTCCAGCATGCTCTCCGGTGTCCAGCATTGGCTCACCGGTGTGGACGTGGGCATCCGGACGACCGTGACCCGCCGCCGGGATGAACTGGAAAACGAGATTTTCTCGGGCATCGAGGACAGGGTGGTGAACGAGGTGATGCCATCGATGGAGAAATTCGAAACCGTCTCCCAGGAGATCAGCGAGGCCGAGGTGGCGGTTCACAAGGCCTATGTGAGGCGGGAACTGCATCCCATCGTCCTTTGTTCTCCGTTCCTTTACCGGACCTATACCAAGCCCCTGGGTTATGCCGGGGATTATGAAATGGTGAACATGATGCTCCGCAATCCTTACGAGGGTTCGTCCGCTTTCGCCAAATTGTTGAATTTCGCCCTGCTGAACACCGAGCCCGTGGTCGCGCACCGCAACCGGATCGACTTCCTCGTGGAAAAGCTCCGCAGCGAGTGCGCACGCCGCGTGAGCAAGGGAAAGACCCGCGTGTTCAACCTCGCCTGCGGACCGGCGATGGAGGTCCAGCGTTTCCTGCGCGAGTGCGAGGAAAGCGACCTTGCGGAGATCGACCTCCTGGACTTCAACCCGGAGACCTTGGAATACACCCGCGAGCGCATCCAGGAAGCGCGGATGAACGGAGGCCGGGAAACCCAGGTCCGTTATTTCCAGCGCTCCGTCCACCAGCTCCTTCGCGCCGCGACCCAGGGAGGGGACGACGAGTTCGCGAACTACGACATCGTTTATTGCGCGGGCCTGTTCGACTATCTTTCCCAGCGCGTGTGCAAGCGGCTGGTCGAACTGTTCTGTACGATGGTCCGGCCGGGAGGCATCGTCATCGTCACCAACGTCGCGGCAAGCAACCCACGGAAGGCGTGGATGGAATACGTGATGGAATGGAACCTGATCTATCGCAACGAGGATGAAATGAACGACCTGGTTCCGGAGGGATTGAATCTCAAGGGAACCGATGTGAAGGCCGACACCACGGGGGTGAACCTGTTCCTTGAAATCGAACTCGCCAATGGCTGAAGCTAGTGTCAACACGCATCAGCAAGATGCGGAGATGCGGCAGGCGTTTCGCGAATACGAGGGAGCAATCGCATTCGACAACGCCCGGCGGGCTGCTGCCCTCGCCGGCATCTTCATGCTGGCAGGCTGGTCGCTCGACTGGGTGGTCTACCCCCAGTATGCTTGGGAGTTCCTCCTGCTGCGCGCGGTCTGCGCGTCTTTGCTGGGGGGCATTTGTTTCTATATCAACATCAGGCGCGCCCGGATCAGCACCATCCTCAGCCAGGGGATCGCGCTGTTGCCGATGATTTCCATCTGCGCGATGATCCAGCGCACGGAAGGCGGGAATTCCGTCTATTATGCCGGTCTGAGTCTGGTGCTGGTGGGCCTGTCCCTCCTGCTGCGGTGGACCTTCGTGAACTCGTTGTACATGATCGGAGCGGCGTTCGTGTGTTACACCCTCAGTGTTCTCGCCGCCCATGAGAACCCGACCTTCCGCATCCTTTTCAACAACAGTTATTTCATCTTTGTCACATCGGTTTTCGTCCTGGCAGGAAGTTATTATTATCAAAGTCTCCGCTACAGCGAGTTCTGCCTGAGGGCGGAAGTGGAGAAATCCCGGGGATTGCTGGAATCCCAAAACAAGCAGCTCAGCGAGCTCGATGAGGCGAAGACCCGCTTTTTCGCGAACATCAGCCACGAACTGCGCACGCCGCTGACGATCATGCTCGGCATCACGGAGCGCCTGCGGGCCGTTCTCCCTCCCCACAGCACAGAACCGGTCGTGCAGGAGATGACCCTGATGCTCGAACAGAACGGCCTGCGTCTGCTGAAGTTGATCGATGATTTGCTCGACCTCGTGCGTTTCGACACCGGTCACGCCGACATCAACCGCCAACCCACGCCCATCGTTGCGCACATCGAAGGCCTGCTCCGTTCGCTCCGCCACCTCGCCGAACAGGACCGCGTCGCCCTGTTGTGGAAATGTGAGACCGACAACGAACTCATTTTGCTGGATCGCGACAAATTCGACAAGATCCTGCTCAACCTCGTCATCAACGCGATCAAGTTCACTCCGTCCAGCGGAACGATCGATGTCACGATTTCTGTGGCAGGAGGACACCTGAAGCTGACGGTCGAGGATACCGGGGTCGGCATCCCGCCGGACGTGCTGCCGCGCATTTTCGAACGGTTCTGGCAGGTTGACACCTCATCCACCCGCAAGTTCCAAGGAGCGGGCATCGGTTTGGCGCTGGTCCGCAGCCTCACCGAGGCGATGGATGGCAAGGTGGCGGTGGACAGCCAGCTCGGACGTGGAACCACATTCACCATCGAAATGCCGGCGACCGCCGCCGTCCAGGAGATTGCCGAACCCGTTGAACTGGAGAGTCCGCTCAAGGACGGTGGAAACATCGCCAATCTCCACCGCCGTGCCGCGCTTTCCATTCCCGGGAAAATCACCTCACGCGGCGTGACTCCGATGCAGCCGTATGGCCCGATTTCCACGCCGATGATCGGTGCCCGCCCGAGCGGTGCCCGGCCGCTGGTGCTCATCGCCGATGATGAGCCGGACATCCGCCGCTTCCTCAGGATGCAACTGGAGGATGTGGACGTGATCGAGGCCTCGGACGGTGCGGAAGCCTTGGAACTCGCGAGGTTGCGCCGTCCACAGCTGGCGCTGCTCGACCACATGATGCCGGAAATGGACGGGGTGGAGGTCTGCCGCCGCATCCGTGAAAACCACAGCACCCGCAGCGTCGCCGTCATCATCCTCACCGCACGGGCGGACGAGGCGACCAAGTTGAGCGCGCTGCAGGCGGGAGCGAACGACTTCCTCACGAAACCATTCTCCACGGCCGAACTGGCACTGCGGCTGGAAAACCAGATCGGCATGGCCCGGGTCCGTCGCGAGATGATCGAACTCAACACCGAACTTCATTCCGCCCTCGAGCAGATCAAGGAAAACGAGGTGATGATGGTGCGGAACGAAAAACTCTCCGCCCTCGGACGCATGAGCGCCGGGATCATTCACGAGATCAACAATCCGCTCAATTATGCGAGCGCGGGGCTTCACGCCCTCGAAACCTTCACCAGGTCGATGCCGGAGAAGGACCAGCCCGACTATCTGGACATCCTCAAGGACATTCGCGAAGGCGTGGAACGCGTTTCCCAGATCGTCATCGATCTCCGGAAATTCACCCGTGACGACAAATCCACTTCCGGCGACGCGGACCTGGCGGAGATCATCAGCCGTTCACGCCGCATGATCAGCCACCAGGTTGGCAAGGACATCGCCTTCAACCTGACCTCGCCGAGCAACGCGCTGATCAGCGGAAACCCGAACCAACTCGTCCAGGTTTTCATCAACTTCTTCCAAAACAGCATCGACGCGATCGGCATGCGCATCGCCGAAGTGGGAGGGGAACCGGGGCGGATCGACGTCTCCATCGACCCGGCCGGGGACGGCTGGCAGATCACCATCCGGGACAATGGGATCGGCATCCCGCCGGAAAACATCCAGAAGATCTTCGATCCGTTTTTCACCTCGAAGGATGTTGGAAAAGGGATGGGTCTGGGACTTTCGATTTCTTACCAGATCCTCCAGTCGCACAAGGCCATTGTCGAGGTTGACAGCCGCCCGACCGAGTTCACCCGCTTCCGCATCGCATTCCCCGCACCGAGCTACTCACCAGAGACAAGTCAGGAACCAGAATCCGTTCTCGACCAAACTGCCTGATTCCATCATCACATCCGCCATTAGACATTCCATTTTCAAACCCCCTTCCATCGACCACCATGAGCAACGAGATCGACGCCTATGATTACCAACGCTACGCCATCCTGTTTGTGGATGACGAGGCAAACACCCGTAAGTACTTTCGCCGCCTTTTCGGCGAGAAGTTCAGAATTCTGGAAGCGGAGGATGGCGTTGAGGCTCTGACGGTTTTCCGCCAGCATGCGAACGACATCGGCATCATTGTGACGGACCAGCGCATGCCGAACGAGACCGGGGTGGGCTTCCTCTCGAAAATCGCGGATCAATATCCCGACATCATCAAGATCCTCTCCACCGCGTATTCGGATATCGATGCCGCGATCGGTTCCGTGAACCAAGGGGGGATTTTCCGCTACATGACCAAGCCGTGGGACATCCCTCAGCTTGAGGTCACGCTCCGCCGTGCGATGGAGTTCTTCACGGTCAAACGCGAGCGTGACGCGCTGTTGGGTGCGAAGATGCAGGCCATGGGCAACGTCCTGCTTTCCAGCCGTCTGGCGTCGTTCGCCCTGGCGCCTGTCTGTGCGGGCATCCAGGTGAACCGCGCGGCGGAGGCCATCGCCTCCTTCGTACAGACGGGGGTCGCGGGCCGTCGGACCGGATCGGACGGAGATTCCGCCCTCCGCTCGCCTGATTGGACGAAACTTCATGCCAAGCAGGTGCAACTGGCTGGTTCCATCGAGACCCAGCTTCCTCCGGCCTTGAACGGAGATCTCTCCGCGAGAACCTCGGCACTCGTCGCCGCGCTCGAGGCGGCCGGAGCCACCGGTCTGACCAGCGAAGCAAACGGCAATGCCACCCGCCTCGCCGGAAATGTCGATCCGACACCGGTGTTGCTGGATGCGTTGTTGGGCAGGAACGAAGACGCGGCGGTGGCCACGGCCGCGGTACGCGTGCTTTGCGCCTACATCGCCGTTTACGATGCCGGTGGTGTGGTGCGCCGGAGCCGTGGCGAGGGTTTGCTGCTCGATATCACCCTTTCGACGGCCGCGCCAAAACCGACGGGACCCGGCACAGAGGCCGCCAAGTGGTTGATCGATGACGACCTGCTGATCTCAGCGGCGCTCGGTCTCCTTTGACCTCATTGACGGGACGTTTTGAAAAGCGCTGGAACGGTCTCCGTTTCAGCGCTTCTTGTTGGTCTCCTCGCCATCCTCGGATTCCTTCACGACTTTCGCCCTGGGAGCGTTTGCGAAGGAGTCGCCACCCAGGGCGAGATGTTCCTTAATCAGAAACCATATCGCTGTCGCCAGAAGTAGAGAGAGGATCTTTGCGACCCAGTTGTGGAGCAGGTTCAGTTTCATTGTTGGATTTCCCCGAGATGAAGATTTCCGCGAGTTTTTCGCGGAATTGTTTTTCAGTGAGATTGCGCTGGATGACACCATTTTCGCAAATCGAGATACCACCGGTTTCTTCGCTCACCGCCACCGCGATGGCGTCCGTGCGCTCCGTGAGGCCGATGGCGGCGCGGTGTCGCAGGCCGGTCGAACGATCCTGCATCTGTCTTTCGGTGACGGGGAAGACACAGGCGGCCCCGGCGACGCGGTCGTCGGCGATGATCATTCCTCCGTCGTGAAGCGGGGCTTTCGGATAAAAAACAGCCATCGCGAGTTCGGGAGAGAATTGCGCGTCCAGCACGACTCCGCTGTCGAGGTAGTCTTTAAGACGGATCCCACGCTGGATGGCGAACAGGGCGCCGACTCTTTTTTTCGACAGGTTGATGACGGCATCCGCGAAGCGTTCGACGAAAGCCAGACGGCGTTTGTTCGAAAATGAGAACAGCCGGTTGCTGCCGAGCCGTGCCAGACCGGTCCTTAGTTCCGGTTGGAAAATCACGATCAGGGCGAATGCCAGGATCGCGGCCGCACGGGTGATGATCCACTGGATGACTTCGAATTGGAACAGCGTCGAAACCAAGGTCAGAACCACAAGGATGGTGCCGAGTCCGACGAGGATCTGCGCGCCACGGGTGGCGCGGAACGCGCGGTAGATCTGATAAATGCAGGTGGCGAGAAGCAGGATCTCGATCCCGTGTCTCCAGTGGTCTTGTAGAAATTTTAAGAGCATCCCATTTCTGTCGTCGCGAACGATACACCGCAACGTGGCAGCGAGGCAATCCCAGAAATCCGCGGCGGTTATTTCAATGAGGGGCCTTGCAGGATGGTATTGGCAGTCGAAGGGGGACTGGTCTGTCCGGACAGATCCCGGGTGAGAATGAATTCGGCAGGAATGGTGCCGGGGGCTCCCAGGCTGAAGTCAAACGCCTCGGACCTGCGGTTGTTCGACTTTGGAAGCCGCCCGACCAAAATCGGCTGTTCACCAGGGTCCGGCTTGAACCAAAGGATGTAGGGTTTCTCGTCGGTGGTGGGTGGCAGGTCCCTGACGTAGAGCGTGCCATCGCCGATCGCCGCATCGTAAATCGGAATGGCGGAAGGTTCGGTGGTCATGGATGCGAGCGACTGGGTGCTTCCGGCGGAGACTCCGTCCGAAGAGGAATCCAGATTGGAGGCCGCGGCGAGCGCGTCGCCCAGCATGGCGGTCAGCGGCGGTGCCTCCGTTTCCTTGACCAGCGCCATGCCGCGGCGTGGAGGGGTCATCCGGATGACGATGGGCCACACCATGTCAGGCACCACTTCAAGCCGCTCCCGGTCCCGTTCCTGGAGATTTTCCACCTGATCCCGCAGGACCTCGATCTCCTGGATCAGTCGCTTGGTCTCCACCCTTACGATAGGGAGGGGATGTTCGATGGAAGCTGCGGTCGGGAGACCGGTCGCCTCCGAAACCTCGTTTGCGATGAGTCCGACATTTTCCGAACTTTTTGCGATGAGATCGTCGGCCGGCGGCCTGACTTCCAGCGATGGCTGGGCGACCGCCGGCACCGGGTTGGATACCGCGTTGTGGGCGACGTGACTTTCTCCGTTGGGACGGTCATGGAGGATCAAAACACCGCACAGGACGACGGCTGCGGCCCAACCGGAAATACCCAGCCAGTTCGTACGACGCGTGGCTCCGATGCCCAGACGCAGCTGCAGGCTCTCCAACTGGCCCGCGCGTGGAGCGACGGGTGGGGTGGTTGCGGCAGCGATCGCCGCGGTGAGGCTCTCCATCTCGCGATAGGCATTTTTCAGCCCCGGATCCTGCCGCATCGCCGCGTCGAATGCCGCGGTTTCATCCGCATCCAGCATTCCGAAGGCGCGCCATGCGGCACTTTCGTGAGGATCAGAATTCATGGCGTGAGAGTTGGTTGCGCACTTTTTCCAGTGCCCGGCGGAGGCGGTTTTTCACGGTACCTAGCGGGGTCCCCAGGTGTTCCGAGATTTCCGAGTGGGTGTATTCCAAAAAGACGGCAAGCTCGAGACAGCGGCGCTCGTCCGAGCCGAGGACTTCGAGAGCGTTGCGGACCCGCCGCCAATCGTCGAGCGCCATCACCCGGGGGTCTTCGATTTCTTCAGGCGGCGCATGCAGATGGATGGGCACCACCCGCGAGGAATCGCGCTTTCCGCGGTGGCGGTAGCGGAGCCGGTCGATGCAGTAGCCGCGCATCACCGCGAAGGCCCAGGCGAATGGGGCGGACTGTTTGGGATCATAATCCGAGGAACGGTGCCAGAGACGGACAAAGGTGTCCTGCACGGCCTCTTCCGCCTCGCGCCTGTCTCCTAGAATCCTGCAGGCGATGCCAAGCAGGATGGGGCTCCACATCCCGTGCAGTTCCGTCAGGGCCGTTCCATCTTCCTTTGCCATCCTCGCGATCAATGCGATCGCCTCGCCGCTCCTGTCCTCGCCCAATCCCAAGGGAAAGGTCGGCGATGGGAGCGGGTCCTGCTCGATCATGGGGGAAATATTAAACATGAAATTCTCCAGAGGGAATCCCTCTGTGAGGATGATCCGAGATTTTCCGGGGTTTGGCCCTCGCAAATTGTGGTACGGTGGGAAAACTCATCCCTTGCCGTTCGCGGCGGGGTGGTTTTAACTTCGCGCATGCACGAGGAAATCAAGCTCACCCGCGAAGTCGCCGCCATTCAGATTCCGAGCGGCGACACTTTGTCATTGCCGGCAGGTACGGCCGTTTTCATCACCCAGCGTTTGGGCGGAACTTTCACGGTCGCCACATCCCAAGGCCTTGCGCGGATTTCTTCACAGGATGCGGATGCGTTGGGCGTGAATCCGGAAGAGGAGGCGAAGAAGCAGGCGGAAGCCATCCGTCTGAAGGACGCGCCGCTTGAAGAACAGGTATGGAGCCAGCTCAAGGGGGTCTACGATCCGGAAATTCCGGTGGATATCGTCAATCTCGGCCTCGTTTACGACTGCATCATCGAGGAATCGGAAGGGAAGAAAACGGTGGCGGTCAAAATGACCCTCACGGCTCCCGGATGCGGCATGGGTCCGGTTATTGCCGCGGACGCGCAGGCGAAGATCATGACCATCGACGGCATCGACGACGCCCGCGTGGAACTCGTCTGGGACCCGGCGTGGAATCAGGAAATGATTTCCGAAGAGGGCAAGATGAAGCTCGGAATGATCTGAGACCGCGTTTGGATTTGTAGCGGTCGCTCCGGCGGCGGTCCCGGACCGTCCGCCGTTTACGACAGGCCCTCCGGCCATCACCCCGAAGCTGCGGGCGTCGGGGCGGAAGTTCCGCGTCAGCCAGCCTTTGGTTTCCAGGTCTGGTCGATGTAAGCGACGATGGTGGGTATGGCGGCGTCGAACATGTTTCCGACTTCTTCATACGCCCTGCGTCCGAGTCCGATGGGATCCGGGACATCCTTGTCCGATTCCCGTTGCGGCGACTCCACGAATTCGCAGACGAGATAGAATTTATCCACGTGTTCGGGAAACAGGGATTCCAAGGTCTGCAAATGTCCGCGGGTCATGGCGAAGACGTGCGTGGCTTTGGAGAGAATCGCATCCGAGACCTGGCGGCTTCCGAAGCTGGTCAGCGCGGCGTTCCGCTTTTTGAGAAATGCGGCGGTTTCCGGATTACAAGGCGTTCCTCTTGAGGCGGCGACACCTGCGGAGCTCACTTCGTATTCCGGCCGTCCTGAGACGGCTTGGCGGAACAATCCCTCCGCCATCGGACTGCGGCACGTATTTCCAGTGCAAACGAAGAGCACATGTTTCATATCGGACATCGCGGTGGAGATTGGGGGGGTGGACGGCTTTCGTCAAATGGCAATGGCGGGGCTTGCGTGTTTGGCCCGATTCGGTATTGTGCCATTTGAAACCGTGGACGAATTTTCAGATCAGATCGGTGGCAGATTGACGGAAGCCCGCGAGGCGGCGGGGCTGAGTGTCGACGATGTGATCTTCCGCACCCGCATCCCCAGGGGAGTGATCACCGCACTGGAGGCGGGCGACTTCACATTTTTTTCGAGTCCCACCTATGCGAAGAGTTTCCTCGGCCAATACAGCGAGTTCCTCGATGTGGAAGCGGGGCAATGGTTGGATGCCCTCAAGCCCGCCTATTTCATCGCGGATGAAACCGCGAGTCCGCTATGGCAGATGTCGGAGCCCCGGAAGGAAATCCGCGTGCGTGACCCCGCTCATTCAAGCGGATGGTTGAGTTCGCTCGGTTTCCTCGTTCTTACGGGAGGCATCGCCCTTGCCGCCTACAAGGGGTATGAGTTTTTCGAGAAACGTTTCGAAGCCGAGGTGGATGAAATCGTCAACCCCGGAGCCGAAGCGAAGGGGCGGTCTGCCACGCCGCCTCCGGCCCGGGAACTTTCACTCACCGTGGAAAAGGAGCCCGTCATGTCTGTGGAACAGGCTGTGGAGAATCCGGCCCAGCGTCCGCCAAGGGCATTGATCGTACGCTAGGGCGGGTTTTCATTTACGGATTTCCAAATCAGGCGATTTTTCCGGCTGGCGAAGCATCGTTTGGAAAGATAGCGGTTTCGGATCAGGTAAAAACCACCCAATGAAAAAATCCATCACCTCGTTCGGAATTTCCCTCATCGCAACGTTCTCTCCAGTCCACGCGGAATCCGGCACCGGCTGGGTGTCATATCCCGGCGGAAATGGCCCGGGGAAGGGAAAGCACATCGTTCTTCTGGCCGGTGATGAGGAGTATCGTTCGGAAGAAGCCCTGCCGATGCTCGCGAAGATCCTCAGCAAACACCACGGTTTCCAATGCACCGTGCTTTTCTCCACCGACGACGACGGCACCATCAACCCGAACAAGGGCGAGAGCCTCGGCAAGCCCGAAACACTGGACTCGGCCGATCTCATCATCACCTCGCTGAGGTTCCGCAAATGGCCGGACGACGCAATGAAGCGCTTCGATTCCGCCATCCAGCGCGGCGTGCCGGTCATCGGCCTGCGCACCAGCACCCATTCCTTCCAGCTCCCCGACAGCAGCGCGTTCAAGGAATACAATGGTTATGGAAAGAAGGTCCTTGGAGAAGGCTGGGTGAGCCACTGGGGCGATCACAAGAAGGAAGCCGGCCTCACCGTGGTTGAAAAGGGAGCCGGGAAAAATCCCATTCTCAATGGGGTCGGAGAAATATTTGTCGATTCCGACGTTTACGAGGCCTACCCGCCGGCGGATGCCGCCATTCTCCTGCGCGGCCAGGTGTTGAAGGGGATGGACCGCAAGGATCCTCCCGCGGTCCGGGAGAAAACCCGTGCCAGCGACAAGCAGAAGCAGGATATCAACAGCCCGATGATGCCCGTCGCATGGACCCGCGAAGTGAAAAACACCTCTGGCAAAACCAACAAGATCCTCTGCACCACCATGGGTGCGGCCACCGATCTCCAGGATGAGAATCTCCGCCGCCTCGTGATCAACGGCGTGTTCTGGGGCCTCGGCATCAAGGTACCCGCCAAGTCGGACGTGTCGCTTGTCGGTGGCTACCAGCCGAGCAAATACGAGTTCAACGGCTACAAGAAAGGCACGAAGGCCGCCGATTACGAGTGAACCGGAAGAGCGCACCGTTTGCCGTGCATGGGGCGATTGCTCAATGCCCGGTCTTCGGTCCGAAATTCCCGGGCATCTTGGGTGCCTGCACGGACTGGAAATAGAGCTGCCGTTCGAGGAGCTCCGCGATCAGCAGGATCGGCAGGGCATACCACGGGTGGATCCCCGCAACGAACACCGCGAGAATCGCCAGGGTGAATCTGGCGCGGAGGATCGGTCCCAGCGGTCCCGTTTGGAGCCGCGCGCTGTGGACATCCGGCGACCACCGCGCATCTTCGTCTTCTGCCAGCTTCAGCATCCTCAGTTCCGGCACCATCTTGAGCAACACCGCTGAAATGAAGAGGCCTGTGGCCAGCAGAGAGGGCGCGATGATCGAATGCCCCAGCGCGGCGAAGGAAGCGACGGTTCCGAAGAACCTCGCCGCACCGAGAGGGAACCTCCACAAGGAGCGCCTGGTGTCATGATAGATCATCACGCTGGTGAACACGGCCAGCAGACCGACCCCGATAGTTGAAAGGGTGGTGATTTTTTCCGCAAGCGGCAGCAGATCGGAGACAAGGGATGGCAACCGGAGCTTGGGAAAGTGTGGCAGCAGGGAAAATGCGACCAAGGCCATCGGGATGGGGGCGAACATCGAGAACATGAGGATCTCCCGCGACAGCCATGAGGTGCGCAGGCCGAGGAAAAAGCGCCATGCCTTGAGCGGTTGGCCCAGATGGAAAACGGAGGCTCCCATGCCGGCGAAGAAGATCGCGGTGCCGGTGAGGGTGATGGGAAGGTCTCCTTGGGAACTCATCAGCAAACCCGCTCCCGCCTGGGTGAGCATCAGCATGAAGACCAGGGGCCAATGCGCGTGCTGCGGCACGAGTGCCTCCACATCCGCCGCCGTGGCGGACAAGGGGACCTCGCGGCCGACATAGCGGGTCGTGGGAAGGGTGATGGACGATACCGGAATCGCGGATTGAGGACTGTGGGCCGTGGCTTGGAACAGGTCGCCGAACGTCGCTTTTTTCCGGGCTTCAGGACTCTTGTCCCTGGGCACCTTGATGATGCGGATCGCTTCGGTCGGGCAGGCTTGCACGCATGCGGGGGCTTCCCCTTCGGCGAGACGCTGGTGGCACATGTCGCATTTCCTGACGATGCCACGTTTCTTCGAATACTTCGGCACGTCATACGGGCACTTGAGGATGCAGTAGGAGCAACCGATGCATTGGTCATCCAGATGCCGGACGATGCCGGTGTCCTTCTCCTTTTCATACGCGCCCACCGGGCAGCCGTTCATGCACCCCGGGTCCGCGCAATGGTGGCACGCGGTGGTGACGGTCTGTTGCCAACCGGGCGTGTCCCTGCCTCCCAACAATGTGCCGACGTCGCGCCACGCCTCGTCATCGTCGAGCCCGTTTAGCGAGTGGCAGGCGGAGACACAGGCCTTGCAACCGGTGCAACGGTCGAGCGAAACCTCGAACGCATATTGCTCGCCTTCGCCTGGTTTGGTCAGAGGGATCAGGCTGCGGTAGTGGTCCGCCAGGTCCGGCTTGCGCTTGTGGTGGATTTCGGAAAAACGGGCGACGGGTGTCTGCAGCTGCTTCTGCTCGGCGAGGAGCCGGTCGATGAGGTTACCTTGCTCGATGTCCGGTTTCGCAGCACGTTTGACGGCTGGCAGGCGTGTGAGGGTGGCAGGCACTCGGTTGGGAATGGGAAGGAATGATCAGGCGACCGCGGAGACATCCAGCGACTCTTCCAGGAGCCTGCTCCAGCGGGCGAACGGTTCGTCGTAGTCGACGTCGCACTCGATGATCGGAACGAGGATTTCAGCACCCAGTTCGGCCATGCGGTTTTGGAAATCCCGGCCGCATTTGCAGAAATCCGGGTAGCCCGAGTCACCCAGCGCGAGCACGGAAAAAGACACGCCTGTCAGGGATGGGGCGTCCGCGGAATGAAGAGCGGCATGGAGCGCCGCCGCATTGTCCGGTGGCTCGCCGTCACCATAGGTGGAGGTGATGATGAGCACGCGTTCCGCCGCGGCGAGATCCGCCGGTGCGACACCCGCCATGTCCCGCAGGGTGGGGGAGTGGCCCTTCGCACCGAGAACCTTGACGAGTTTTTTGCCCAGTGCCTCGGAATTTCCTGTCTGGGATCCCCAGAGGATGGTGACGGGAACGCCGTTGCCCGTGATCGCAGGGACAGCTTCCACAGCCGCCGGTGGCATGAGGGCGGAGTTCAAGGCGTCTAGGTAGCCTTTGAGCCACATTTTCTGAGCCCCGGAGAACGGAGCGGTGGTGGGAACGGTGAGTGACATGACTGAAAGTGGTGTGGATGTTTCAGGCGGCTGCGATTTTCGACGGATCACAGAGTTCCACGAGTTGCTCGGGCGTGTGACGGTTCGCGAACCGGGTGAAGGTTTCGTCTTCGATCCGTTCCCGGAGATATGCCACGAGGATTCGCTCGATCAGTGAGGGCATTTCATCGGCGCGCACGGATTTCCATACCTCGCGGGCGATGGCCTGGGTGTCGTCCACCCCGCCGCCGAGCACGATGTTGTAGCCATCCACGCTGCCGCCGTCCTCGGTCTTCACCCGGGTGCCCATCATGCCGATGTCGCCGATGTAGTGTTGCGCGCAGGAGTTCTGGCAACCCGTGAGGTGGATGTTCACCGGCTGGTCGAGGATCATTTTCCGCGAGAGATGTCCGCCGAGGGCGATGGCGTTTCCCTTGGTGTCCGCCGCGGCGAACTTGCAGCCGCGGCTGCCGGTGCAGGCGATGAGGCCTCCCGTCAGCGTGTTGTTGCGGTGGTCCAGTCCGATGGCCTGGATGGCGGTGATGGCGGCCTGCAGGTTTTCTTCCGCGATGCCGGGAATGATGAGGTTCTGCCAGACGGTCAGGCGGATCTCGCTCCGGCCGAAAGCGTCCGCGATGTCGGCGAGCGCGTGCATCTGGGAAACCGACATGCGGCCGACAGGGGTGAGAACGCCGATGTAGTGCCTGCCGTCGGTTTGTTGATGGATGCCGAGGTGCCCGTGCTTGGACTTGGGGGCGGAGGGTTCGCAGTTCTCCAATGGAAACGAACGGAGTGCGAAGGTGAGTTTTTTCGCGGTCTCTTCCAAGGTTTTGGGAATGCCCCAGTCATCAACGAGGTACTTGAGACGCGCCTTTTTGCGGTTCGTGCGGTCGCCGTTTTCGATGAACACCCGGATGAGCGCGGCGGCGACGGGGATGGTTTCGGCGGGGGTGAGCAGCACTCCGCAATCCGTGGCGAACTGCTTGTGACCGGTGATGCCGCAGAGCTGCATGCGGAAATAGACACCGGGTTCGATGCCCATCTCGTTCGGACCCACCCGCACGGCGTAGAAACCGATGTCATTGGTATCCGCACAAACCGACACGGCGCCGCCGGAATCATAGGAAATATTGAACTTGCGCGGCAGGCCGTAGAGATCGCGGTTTTTCAGGATGTAGTGATGCATGGCGCGGGCGTAGGGCATCACGTCGATGAGTTCGGTGGGATCGAATCCGGTGGTCGGAGTGGCGGTGATGTTGCGGATGTTGTCCGCGCCCGCTCCTTGTGAAGTGAGGCCGAGGTCGCCGAGTTTCATCAGGATGTCCGGGCAGTTCTCCGGCATGATCTCCCGGACCTGCACGTTCGCCCGGGTGGTCAGGTCCACATGGCCCGGTCCCCAGTCCGAGGCGATTTCCGCCAGGCCGCGGAATTGATAGGTGCTGAGCGCCCCTCCGGCGATCCGGCAGCGCAGCATGAAACTCTCCTGTGCGGGGGTGACGAAAAACAATCCGTGGAACTTGTAACGGAAAACATCGCCATCCGTGGGAAAGCTGTTGGTTGCCGCGTTGGCGAGGATGGTGTCGTAGCAGTCCAATCCGTTTTTCTCATGCTTGATCTGTTCCTCGCGGCAGAGATCTTCGAGAGGGGTGCCATGGAGCATTTCCACCGCTTCGGACGGCTGGTGGGTGAATCGGTTGGACGCGTCCTGACCGAGGAACGGCAGGTCGCGTGCTTGAAGGATTCCCGTGACGAATCCGGAGAGGTAGGAGGTTTGTTCCTCGCTGAAGCCTGAGTTGTTGAAGTCGACCATGATGTTTCCTTTGCTTGGCACGGAAATAGCACCGGGCATGCCACCAAGGTTTTTGCGGAGACTTCGTGGAGCAATTGCATCCACACTGCGCATGAGTTTGGCTCATGAGTCGCTGCTCGGCTCATGAGCCGGATCGCTTCATGCCAAGACCGCCCAGGTGACGATCCATCCGGCGATCGCGATGAACGCGACGAGCTTCCAGAAGAGCAGGGGATTTCTCTGGGCGAATGGCAGCGGTTCGGCGGTGAGAAACGCGGGATCCGGATGGCGCAGGTTATGAATGAATTCCGACATCACCTCATGGCGGTCCTCACTCCGGATGGAGAGAGCCTTGCGCAGCACCGAGTCCATCCAAAGCGGGACCATGGGATTATGCGCCGCCGCGGGTTGATACGCCAGATTGTAGAAATCCCGCTGGGACGAGGCCCTCGCCCATGCTTTCCCATACGGATGGTGGCCACCTGTCAGGAGATGGTAAAAGATCACCGCGATGGAGAACAGGTCCGAACGGGTCGTGGCGGTGATGCCCAACCGGTATTCGGGCGCTGAGAAATCCAGGGTGCCCAGTGATGTCTCGCGCTTGAAGGGGGTGGCGATTTCCGCAATGCCGCCAACCTGGCAGGAGCCGTAGTCGATGATCTTGATGATGCCGGACGCATCCAGCAGGATGTTGTCCGGTTTGAGGTCCTGGTGAAGGGTGTCCCTCCGGTGAAGCGCCCGCACGCCTTCGACGATTTGTCCGACCATCTCCACCACCTGTTCGACAGGTGGTGCGGGGTTTTTCTCGCTCCAGCGTTCGAGTGTCATCCCGTCGATGGATTCCATCACATAGTAGAGAAAGCGCCTTGGGCGTGCCCGGCGGATCACCTTGGCAAGATGCGGGCTGTCGGTTCGTAGTCCGATCCATTCCTCCAGTGCGAATCGTTCGAGATACGCCGGATCGTCCTCGAAACTCACCGACGGGGTCTTGAGCACATAACTCCGGTTGGAATCGTCCAGATCGGAAACAAGATAGAGCTGTGAATTTTTGGAAGCGGAAATGAGACGTTCCACATGCAGTCCGTCGATGGATTGCCCGGGAAGCAGATCCGGCGGGATGGGCAGTGAAGACAGCTGGCGGAAGACATCATCCTTGTTGCCGTCCGGCAGGGATTTCACTTCCAGGAGAATACACGAACGGTTGTCCTGGCCTGCCCCTGCGGCGGACCCCAGCATATCGGCGCAGTTCTGGGAATCGGTGTTCTGCCGGATAAGGGCCTCCATGTCCTGGCGCGAGAGCTCTCCATGAATCCCGTCGGTCGTCAGCAGGTAGCGGTCCCCGGTTTCCAGCGGAAAGGTGTGATAGTCGATGCGTGGCGATGCCGTGAGACCCAGCGCTCTCGTGAGATAGCACGTATCCGCCGAAACTTGCGACGCGTGGTCCCGGGTGATCTGTTCCAATTCCCCACCACGAAACCGGTAGAGCCTGCTGTCACCGATGTGAAAAACATGTGCGGTCTGCGATTTGAGGATGACTGCGGTGAATGTCGTGACGCAGCCTTTTTCCGCATCCCGGAAGCCCTGTCCCTGGGAGAAGAGCCAGCGGTTCAGCGCGGTGAGGACCCGCTGTCCGGCGGTTTTCACCTCCCACGACTCCGGGGTCTCATAGTAGTCGGAGATGAACCCGATCACCGCGGACTCCGCCGCTTCCTTCCCGGCGCTCGCGGCTGACACTCCGTCCGCGATGCAGGCGACGATGCCTTTCGTGGGCAACAAGGCCGCATCCGGGATGTGGACGCCGAGGCAGTCCTCGTTCTGTGGTTTCGGACCGGCGGAAGTGAAAAGGCCGGTGCCCAGCTCGATGCGACCGGTGAGATGCATGGATGTGAATCAATCTGAGGTTTCGACCACGGAATGCACGGAAAATCAGGATGGGATACAATGATCCGATAAAAAGCCGTCTTCTTCCAAGGTTTCCCTTCCGTGTGCTTCGTGTGGCCCGTGGTCCAGATCCCCCGGTTGTCAGGCGACCTCGATCAACTGAACCGATCCATCTTCCGCCACTTCGGAGATATGACCCTTCGGTTCGGAAAGGAAACAGGAAGCCACAAGTCCAAGAACCGATGACGCGGCGATGACCATGAAGAAGGTGGGTGTGCTGACGAACGAGTAGATGGTCAGGAAAATCACGCCGCCGACGTTTCCGTAGGCCCCGGTCATGCCCGCGATCTGTCCGGTCATGCGCCTCTGGATGAGAGGCACCATGGCGAACACCGCGCCGGTTCCCATGTGGACGAAGAGTCCGCAGCCGATGGTCGCCGCCACGGCGAGCGCGAGCGGCCATGTGGAATCGATGCGGGAGATCAGCAGATAACCGATGGCCAGTCCCGCGAGTACGACGAGCATGGTTTTCCGGCGGCCGAACTTGTCGGAGATCCAGCCGCCGCCCGGCCGGGCCGCCACCGTGATGGTTGCGAATCCCGCGGAAATGAGGCCGGCCTTGATTGGTGAGAGGCCGAAGGTATCGGCGAAGAAGCCCGGCAACATCGACACCACCGCCAGCTCCGAGCCGAACGTGATGAGGTAGTTGATGTTGAGGATCGCGACCTGCTTGAAGGGGTAGCGTTGGAATTCCGGCACTCCCCCCGCTTTCAGCATCTCGGCATTCACCCGGTAGATCTGCCAGGCCTGCACAAGGAAGAGAACGAACAGGACGCCATAGATGGCGTTCACTGCGGCGTAGGGCAGGAGCTTGACTCCGGCGGGCGAGAGTTTCCACGCGAGCGCCGCGAGGGCGCCGAACATCGGGAGATTCATCACCAGGAGGAAGACGAAGTCACGCGGGGTGGAGACTTCCAGTCCACCGGATTTCTTCGGCTTGAAATAGGTGGCACCCTTCGGGGTGTTGCGGATGACGCGGTAGAAGAAGATGCCGTAGAGAAAGGCGAATGCTCCGGCGCTCATGAACGCATACCTCCAGCCTTCTTCACCACCGTAGATCAAAGCCACGGTAGGCAGGACGATGGCTGCGGCGGCCGAGCCGAAATTCCCCCAGCCGCCGTAGATCCCCTCCGCCAGGCCGACCTGCCGTGCCGGGAACCACTCTCCGACCAGGCGGATGCCGATGACAAACCCCGCTCCTGCGAAACCCATGAGAAACCGGGTGAGCGCGAGCATTTCAAACGAGCGGCTCAGGGCGAAGAACGTGCAGAGGACGCCCGAGATCATCAACAGCAGCGAGAACGTGATCCTTGGGCCGAACTTGTCCACCAGGATGCCGATGACGATCCGCGCGGGAATGGTGAGCGCCACATTCAGGATGAGCAGCGCCTTCCACTGTGCGTCCGTCATGCTGAATGTTTTGACCAACGCTCCCTTGAATGGGGCATGGGCGAACCACAGCACGAAGGTCATGAAGAATGCGAACCAGGTGGTGTGCAGCGTGCGGATGGCGGGTGCCTTGAAGTCGAGCAGGTTCAACTGCCCGTTGTTGCGTGCGAATGAGGACATGGGATGAAAAGTGTTCGGAGAGGATCAGTCGTTGGTACCGCTCATGCCGCCACCGAGGCAGGATTCGGCGGCATGATAGAGATCTTCACGGAAAATCCGGGAGAGCGCGCCGCAGGTGCCTTCGGGGATGGTGCCGGCGTTGCGGAGCTCGGACAGGACCCAGGACGCCTTGTCCATGGTCGGACGGTTCAGCGAGTCTCCATGGAAGATGTGGAAACCGTTGGAGCTCACGCGGTCCACGCCCGAGTCGAAGATGGGCCCGAGGCTGTTCCTCAGGACCTCGGGCGAGGCTCCTGTGTATGCCTTCATCGCCAATATGGAAATGAGCTGTTCCCGGAACTCCGGTTCCTGGCACATCCGGCAGGATTCCAGCAGAGCGGCAACCAGCGAGATGGATTCATCCCTCTGTTCGCAAAGGAAATTTCCCGAAACGATCAGGATCTTTTCCGGATGTCCGCGCGCGATTTCAGCGGAGGTCACGGGGCACCAGCCCTTTCCTGTCAGGATGGACTCGGAATTCCATGGTTCGCCCACGCAGTAGCCGTCGATGTGGCCTGCCGCCAGCGAACGCGGCATGAGGGCGGGTGGAAGGAAGATGATCTCCACATGCTCCGGCGCGATCACGTTGTGACGGCTGAGCCAATTCTTCAGAAGAGTGTAGTGCGATGAATAGCGGTGGGTCACCGCGAGTGTGAAAGGGCGTTCTTTTTTCCAGCCGTAGTTCAGGAAGTGCCGCAGTCCTTCTCCCCGGCCGATCTTCTCCGGACCGATTTCGGTGGACAACGTGACGGCGTTTCCGTGGAGGTTCAACACCATCGGCACCGCGACCTCGCAACGCATTTCGTTGATACCCAGCCCGAGGGCCAGTGCGATTCCGGCGATGGATTGGGCGGCGTCCAGGTGACCATAGATCAATTTGTCCCGCACGCTGGCCCAGCCGAGTTCGCGGGAGAGCTCCACATCCAGCCCATGCCGCCTGAAGATGCCCATCTCCTGCGCCACGGCGATGGGCGCGCAATCGCTGAGCGGAACAAATCCCAGGCGGACCTTGGAACTGCTTGGGAATCGGTGGATAGGAGCAACCATGCGAGCGGATTAAGCGGCTCGGATGCCAAGGTTTTTAAAAACCATCAGTTTGAATACTATTCACTTCATGGTAGGATGAGCAGGATTAATCCATCGGGGGTTCAGGATTGGCCCCAGGGGCTTGCCGCTTGCCTCCTCCGTGATCTCGTTTATCGAATACCATGCGCAAAGTTGGCAGTGATGACATTCTTGGACTGATCCGGCGGGCGGCGGCAGCGGCGGAATCAGGAATGGATCGCATGAGGCATGGACTCTCGCACAGGTTGGGAACGAATCCCGCCCGGCAGATCGCGGCCTATGCCGGGTATGGGACGGGGGAGGGGATCCATGTGAGCGGGCGGGTGCTGGCGAACGCTCCATACGGAGGGCCGCTCGAACATGACGGGTGGTGGGAGAATCTCGCCAACACCTATCGGCGGTGGGAAAGCGACGAACTGCCCGGAGCATTGGTGACGCTGCGTTTTCATGACGAGGAAATCACGGTGACCACCGACGAGGAGGGCTACTATCGCGCCACCTTTGGAAGCGCGGTGGTCCCATCGGAGGAGTTGCGATGGCTGAAGGTGGAGGCCCGCACTCCGGGGGACGCGGTCGAGATTGTGGCCGTGCACGGAGTCATGCTGCCGCCCACCCAAGCGGAATTCGGCATCATCAGCGATCTGGATGACACGGTGATCCATACCGGGATCACCAGTCTGCTGCTGGCCGCAAAGCTGACCTTCTTGGAGAACGCGAAGACCCGCAAGCCGCTCGACGGCGTGGCGAAGCTTTATGAATCCTTCCAGCGGGGACTATCCGAAAGGCCGGTGAATCCGCTTTTCTATATCTCCAGTTCGCCGTGGAACCTGCACGACCTGCTGATGGATTTCCTGCGGCTGAACGAGATTCCCACTGGGCCGCTTTTTCTACGGGATCTGGGATTGGATCGGACGAAGTTCATCAAGGGCAAGGGGCATGGGCATAAGCTGCAGCGGGCATTGGACATGATCGATGCTTATCCATTGCTGCCGTTCGTATTGGTGGGGGATTCGGGACAGGAGGACGCTTCCATCTATGCCGAAATCGCGAAAATCCGCCCCGGCAGGATCAGGGCGATTTATATCAGGGATGTGGATCCGGACCATGAATCCGAAAGGGATGCCGCCGTCCATGCCGCTGTGAAGCTCGCCGCGACGTGTGACGTGCCCATGATCCTCGCGAAGGACAGCCAGGCCATGGCGGAACACGCCCGATCCATCGGGCTGATTCCAGCGGAAGCGGAAGGAGCGGTGGAAGAGGAGGTGGTGACGGACAAACAACTCCCGGAGACAGGGGAGCAGGCTGTCAAAGATGCGGTGGAATCCGTTCTTCCAGAGGCGATGGAACCCAAGTGACGCCAGGAAGTGGAATTCGAACAAGGAGAGGCGGACTCTGATCCGCCGCCGCCCATGGCCGACAATGAATCGCGCCTTTGCCCATCCCATTGGCATTTCATGGGCTCCGGCGGATCAGAGTCCGCCGCTCCTTGACCTTCGCGCTGAAACTTCTTTTGCATTCACAAAAAAGCCACCGACGGGTATCGCCGGTGGCTTTTCGAAATCAGCGGGCCGGGATCAATCCAGCAGCTTCGGATTCTTCTGGTAGGTGGTCCAGAGAAGTTCTCCGAAGATCGTGTTCGCCCAGGCGAACCACGAGCGGGTGAACTTCTTCGGGTCGTCCTTGTGGAACGCCTCGTGCATGAAGCCGGTGTCCGCGTGGGTCTTGCGGAGGGTCTCGATGCAGCCTTTCAGTTCGGCGTCGTCGGTGGCGGTGAGGGCCTGGACGATCACGCCGAGCGGCCAGATCATGTCCACGCCGACGTGTGGTCCGCCGAGTCCGTTGGCGGCCTTGCCGATGCACCAGTAGGGATTCTGGTCGGAAAGCAGCAGTTTGCGGGTGTTCAGGTAGATCTCGTCGTCCTGCTTCACCGCGCCGAGGTAGGGAAGGGAGAGGAGGTTCGGGATGTTGCCGTCGTCGGTGCAGTAGAAGTTGCCGAAGGCATCCACCTCGAAAGCGTATACCTTGCCTCCTTTCGGATGGTGGACGATGGCGTGCTCGGCGAGCGCTTTCTCCACCTCGTCCGCGAGGGCGCGGCACTCGCCGGCGAGTTCCTTGTCCTTGACGATTGTTTCCACCATCTCCGCCGCCTGGCGCAGGCTGACCATGGCGAAGAAGTTCGATGGAATGAGGAAGGGGAAGATCGTCGCGTCATCGCTGGGGCGGAAGGCGGAGTAGATCAGGCCGACGGGCTTCGCCGGGTTCCCGTAACCCCGGCCGGGCAGCGAATCGGTCGCATACTCGGTCTTGCGCATGAAGTGGTAGGGTCCCTTGCCGTTCTTGCGTTGCTGCTCGATGAACGTCTTGAGCGTGAGCTTGATGGCCTCGCGCCATTTTTCATCGAATGGGGAAACGTCGCCGCAGGTCTTCCAATACTCGTAGGCGAGGCGGATGGGGTAACAGAGCGAGTCAATCTCCCATTTCCGCTCGTGCACGCCGGGTTTCATGTCGGTCATGTCGTCCTTCCAATGTCCGTCAACCGAATCGTTTTCATAGAAAGCGTTCGCGTAAGGGTCCTTCAGGATGCAGCGCGTCTGGCGGTTGATGACGCCCGCGATGAGATCCTTGAGCGGCTTGTCTTCCTTGATGAAGTGGAGATAGGGATAAACCTGTGCCGAGCTGTCGCGCAGCCACATGGCGTCGATGTCGCCGGTGATGACGTAGGTGTCCGGACGGCCGTCGATCATCTTGAACTCGACGGTCGTATCCAGAGTGTTCGGGAAACAGTTTTCGAACAGCCAGCCGAGTTCCTTGTTGCCGACGGAGGACTTGAATTTTTCGATCGCGGCATCGATGGCGGCGCTCTTGAACTTGCGCTTTTCGACAGGCGTGCGGACTACGGGAAACGCGGCATCCGCGGCGTGGACGGATGGAGCGAGAGCCAGCGCGGAGGCTGCCAATGCGGTGCGTTGCATGAAATTGCGGCGGCTCCAGGTGGACCGGTCGCGGGTGTCGGGTGTTTTTTCTGGGTTCATGTCAAATAGGGTGTGAATGCTGGGTCAGGTAACGGCCGGATCGGACGGCCGGTTTCAGGGGAGTGGCGAAACTCCCCGATTGTGGTGCGGTTCGGATGGGCTGGAACGATCTTATTTTCCCGCAGGCTTCGCGAGTTCCGTCATTCCGCCGTGCGGCAGGGCTTCCGGATGGGTGGCCCACTTGTGGTCGGTGGTGGAGCGCATGTCGAAGGTGAGTTCGCCGCCGCTGATGATCTCGCCATGTTTCAGCCAGGTGCGGTCGAAGGACTTGCCGTTGAAGAACCCATCGCCGATGTAGGGGCGCTGCGGTCCGTTGTTCTTCGTGTTGATGACGAACTGCTTGCCGTCCGGCAGGTTGATGGTGGCCTTGTCAAACAACGGGCTGCCGATGAGATACTCGTCGGTGCCGGGACACATGGGGTAGAAACCCATGGCGCTGAAAACATACCAGGCGGACATTTGTCCGGTGTCCTCGTCGCCACAGAAACCATCGGGGGTGGATTGGTAGAGCCGGCTCATCACCTCGCGGGCGCGGGCCTGGGTCTTCCACGGCTGGCCGACGTAGTTGTAGAGATAGATCATGTGCTGGATCGGCTGGTTGCCGTGGGCGTACTGGCCCATGTTGGACGCCACCATCTCGGTCATTTCATGGATCATCTGGCCGTAGGTGCCGACCTTGACATCCGGCGGGGTGTAGAAGACCTGGTCGAGTTTCTTACCAAACGCCTCGTCGCCGCCGAGGTGCTTGATCAGGCCGGGAATGTCCTGGAAGACACTCCATGTCCAGTGCCACGAGTTTCCTTCGGTGAAGGGACCGCCCCACTCGGTGGGATCGAAGTTTTCGCACCAGTTGCCGTCCGACTTCCGTCCGCGGACGAAGCCGATGGAGTCGTCGAGCACGTTCTTGTAGTTCAGCGCGCTCTTGGAGAAGGCTTCCTGTTCGGCGGTCTTGCCGAGGCTTTTGGCCATTACCGCGGCACAAAAATCGTCATAAGCGAACTCGAGTGTCTTCGCGGTGGATTCCTTGAACTCGGGATAAGGCACATAGCCCTTGGTCTTGTAGAACTCCGCGCCATCGCGGCCGATGGATTTGCAGTTGGCGGGGGCCTGGGTGTTCGCGTCGTGGACCATCGCGGCGAGCGCCTTTTCACCATCGAAATTGCGGATGCCCTTGACCCATGCGTCGGCGAACAGGGAGAAGGCGTGGTTGCCGATCATGCAGTCGCGGTGGCCGGGACTGAGCCATGAGGGCAGGTAGCCGCTCTGGTCATACGCGTTCAGCATGCCCTGCATGATCTGTCCGCTGATTTCCGGGAACAGGATGTTGTACAAGGGGTGTGAGGCGCGGAAGGTGTCCCAGTAGCCGGTGTCCGTATAGAAATAGCCTTCGTGCACCTTGCCGTCGAAAGGACTGAAATAGACCGGTTTGTTCGCGGCATCATACTCGAAGAACGAGTGCGGGAAGATCACGCTGCGGTAGAGCGCGCTGTAGAACGTGCGCCGCTGTTCCTCCGTTCCGCCGTCCACCTTGATGCGGCCGAGGGTCTCGTTCCACTTGGCGGCGGCCTGCTTGCGGACCGCTTCGAAGTCGGACTTGCCGATCTCGCGGTCCAGCGTGATCAACGCCTGCTCCGGACTGATGTAGGACGAGGCGACCTTGCAGCTCACGACCTTGCTGCCGCTGGTGTCGAATTTCAGATAGGCACCCACGTGCTTGTCCGCGAGCTTGGCCTGGCCTTCCTGGATCGCATCCGGGGTCCAGGTGCCGTGGGCGGTGAACGGACGATCGAATACGATGACGAAGTGGTTGGCGAAATTCTCCGGAACACCACCGTTGTTGTTGCGGCAGATGCCGACGATCTTGTTTTCGCCGGGGATGATCTCCACCGAGGAATTGTTCGCGAACGCGTCGAGCACGACATAGGAATCGCCCGCTTCGTCGAAGGTGAACCGGAAGCTCGCGCAGCGTTCGGTGGGGGTGACCTCCGCGGTGGCTTTCGCGGTGTCGAGGTGGACGCTGTAGTAGCCGGGATTCGCGATTTCATTCTCATGGCGGAATTCCGACGCGCGGTCGTCTTCCTTCACGACGAGTTTGCCCGAAACCGGCATAAGCGAGAAATTCGCATAATCCGCGATCCACGGGCTGGGCTGGTGGGTCTGGCGGATGCCGCGGATTTTGTTCTGACGGTAGTTGTAGTAGAACGGATCCTTCGCCTGCTGGGTGTAGGGAGCCCAGACGTTCATGGGGAAGGGCAGGGCGATGGCGGGGAATGTGTTGCCATGCGAGAAGCCGCCGGTGGAGTCGGTGCCTTGCAACGGATTGGCAAGCTCGACCAGGGATTTTTCCGCGGCGGATGCCGGGAACATCCCCAGTACCGAGAGGACGGTGAGGATAAGGGTGGGTTTCATGGTAAGGTATGGATTTGATGGTTACTTCAGCTGGTGCAGCGCGTAGGCGTAGGCACCGATGGCCACGGCCTCGCTGGTGCCGAGGCGCGACATTCCGACACCGACGCGGGGCATCGGGTCGTAGTTGAGTTTCTCGCCTGTTCCCGGCACGACGATCTCCCGCTTGTCTCCTTGGAGGAAGGTTGCGAGCTGCGCCGGGTCCTCGAGGTTGAAGGCCTGCTGGGCGAGCCGGCGGAATGGCTCCCCCTTCGGACTGGTGTAGCTGCCGTTCATCTCATCGACGATGGCCGGGAGAAACAACGGCCAGGCTCCCGACACCCCGCCTCCGATGACGGTGAGACCGTCCAGGAGGGTGGTGGCGAGCGAGACGACGTCGCCGACCGTTTCGCCGAGCCGGCGGAACGATTCGATGGCGGCGGCCTGGTTTCCTGCAATGCCGCCGGTGCCGATGTCGTAGATGGTTTTGGGATCCGGGGATTGCTCGAACGGGGTTCCGGTCAGTTCCGCATAGGCACGTTTCACCGCGCGGATGCAGGCGCCTTCTTCGGCGTTGGTTTCGGGGTGGAGCTTGTGGCGCATCAGCCAGATTTCCCCGGCGCAGATGTTGTCACCGCCGAAGAGTTCTCCATCGCGGACGATGCCGCCTCCCAGACCGGTGCCGAGCGTCACGCCGAAGAGGTTTTTATACCGTTTCGGACTGCCCGCTTTTTCCAGCAGGGAATTCACGTGTGGCAGGAACCCGGCGATCGCTTCTCCATAGGTGAAGAGGTCGCCGTCGTTGTTGATGAAAACGGGGATGCCGAACTTCGCCTCCAGCATCGGACCGAGGGGGATGCCGCCACGGAAGCACGGCAGATTTCCGAGATCCCCGATGATGCCACGGGCGTAGTCGGTGGGGCCGGGGAATGAAAAACTGATCGCCACCGGGGCATCCGGCAGGGAGTTTTTCACCCGCTCGAAGCCATCCACCAGCGTCGCGAGGCAGCGTTCGAGGTTGTCCGCGTTGGAAGGAACCGAGAACGGCCGGGTGACCGCCTCATTTCCCCGGATGGCGGAGAATTTGAAATTCGTTCCGCCCGCATCGAGCGTCATCACGATGCGGGAGTCGTCAGCGAGCTTCGTGGTCATGTCGGATGATGTCGCTGTCTGGAATCAATGGCCGCCGCCGACCCTGACCGTGTCACTCTCGCTGCCCTTCGCCTTGGGGGCGAAGAAGCCGAAGAAGATCAGGTAGAGGTAGCCGAACAACACGATGCCCAGCGAGGCGCGGATGCCGTAGGTGTCGGTCAGCCAGCCTTGTGCCAGCGGCATGATGGCACCGCCGACGATCATCATCACCAGCAGGGAGCTGCCCTGGCTGGTGTCCTTGCCCAGACCGCGGATGGAGAGGCTGAAGATGTTCGACCACATGATCGAGTTGAAAAGACCGATGCCGAGGATGGACCACAGGGCGTAGGAACCGTGGGTGCACATCGAGAAGATCGTGAGCGCCGCCGCGACGAGCGCGAACAAGCCGACCATCTTGCCCGCGCTGGAGCGGCCGAGGTAGAAGAAGATGAAGCTGAGCACGATCAGGCCGATGAACGGCAGGATGTCGGCGGGATGGAGGTGCTGGCCGCTGGTGAGGTATTCCTTGCCGCTCGCGCAGGCGTAGATGATGGCGGTGGAGATCACCGCGGCGAGGATCATGTAGGGCAGCTTTCGCGACTGTTTCACATCACCCAGCGAGATGGCGCCCATCAGGCGGCCGATCATCAATCCGCCCCAGCAGAAGGACAGGTACTTGGCGGACTGGCTTTCCGCCAGACCCATGACGCCCGGATCCTTGAGGTAGTTGATGAGGATGCTTCCGATCGTCACCTCGCTGCCGACGTAGAAGAAGATCGCCAGCCAGCCCCACACGAAATGCTTGTGCTTGAATGCGGTGATGCCGGGCTCGACCTTGCCGTCCTGGGTGAAATTCGGCAGCGAGATCAGCTTGAAGATCACGGCGATGACGACAAACAGCACGCCCAGGCTGACATAGGGCATCTTGAGCGAGTCCAGACCGACCTTGTTGGCACCCTTGAAGACATCCGATCCGAAAATCAGGATGCCACCGATGAACGGTGCGATCACATAGCCGAGGGAGCAGAACCCCTGGGCCAGGTTCAGCCGCGACGAGCCGCTTTCCTCGGGACCGAGGATCGTGACGTAGGGATTCGCCGCGATCTGGATCACCGTGATCCCGGCGGCGAGCACGCACAAGGCGCCGAGGAACAGGGAGTAGAGATGGTATTCCGCAGCGGGATAGAAAAGGAAGCACCCGACCCCGGCGATCACCAGTCCGAGAACCAGGCCGTTTTTATAGCCGATCTTGTTGATCGGGTCGCCCTTGGCGGCGGAGATCAGGAAGTAGATGAGCGAGACGATGAAATAGGCACCGAAGAACGCGAACTGCACGAGGTTCGCCTGTGTCTGGTTCAGGGAGAAGTCCTCCTTGAATTTCGGAATGAGGAGATCGTTCAAACAGGTGATGAAGCCCCACATGAAGAACAGGGCTGTGACGGCGGTGAAGGCGAAACGATTGGTGGATCGCGCTGGCGTGGTGGTCATGGGTTGTGATCTGGGTTCTGGGTATATGGCAGGTCCTCCGGGCGGGGTGCCATTCAAAGACATTCGAACGGCTCTTGTGAAGCCATTTGGAATCCAATGCCTGTCAGGCCGCCGCGTGGAGTGGAGCCGATGCTTATGGATCAAACGGCCAATTCCAACCATTTCGTGGTCGGGCCGCGCGGCATTTTCAATTAGGCGCGATCCGGGTATCGGCTGGCGCGATTCGTCTATTGCGGCAGGTCGTCACGGAAAGCGGGGAATCCGCGGGCGGAACGCGCGGGGAAGCCACCGGGATTCTCTTGGAAAAAATCATTGGAATAATTTCAGATGGTGCAAGTCTCATCCGATACAAGACGAACATGGCTAGGACCCTTGTTGATCTTGTCAACCCACCAACCAACAAAAAGCCAATGAAAACCAGCAACGCCCTCGTGGCCGCCGCCCTCGCCGGAGTCTTCGCCGCCGGAACCACCCTCGCCCAGAACACCCAGGTAACCGGTTCGCCCGTCGCCGCTGAGAAGGAGAAGGATGACTGCCCCGGCAAGGACAAGGGAAAAGACAAGGAGAAGAAAGAAGAGGAAAAGATCCTGAACGGCAAGGAGAAGGACGACTGTCCGGGCAAGGACAAGAAGGAAAAGGACAAGGATAAGGAAGAAGAGAAGGTGATGAAGGACAAGGATAAGGACGATTGCCCCGGCAAGGACAAGGATAAGGGCAAAGACAAGGAGAAGAAAGAAGGCGAAATTCTCTGATCATTTGCGAAACCCCGTGGTGGCTTCCGCCATCGCGGGATTTCTTTTTTGAACAATGACAGCCTCGCGATTCACCGGCGGTGTGGAACTGGCGACGGGCATCGGCCTGCGTTCGCCGCATTACAAACACATCCTTTCGGAAAAACCGACGGTCGGCTGGTTTGAGATCATTTCGGAAAACTACATGGTCGAGGGAGGGCGTCCGCTCGAGGTGCTCGACATGATTCTGGAGCAATACCGTGTGGTGCAGCACGGGGTGGGGCTCTACCCGGGGAACGCGCACGGGGTGGACCGCGATCATCTGAAGCGGCTCAAGCGCCTCATCAGGCGGACGAACACCCCTTGGATATCGGACCATCTCTGCTGGGGAAGCATCGATGGCAGCATGAGCCACGATCTCCTGCCGATTCCATTCACCTTCGAAGCCGCCCGGAAAACCGCGGCGAACCTGCGCATGGTGCAGGATTTCCTGGAAGTGCCGCTCGCGATGGAAAACGTGAGCAGCTATGGCGAGTTCAACGGTGACGAGATGACCGAGTGGGAATTCCTCGCGGAAGTCTGCGAACTGGCGGACGTGGGGATCCTTTTGGACGTGAACAATATCTTCGTCTCCTCCGTGAACAACGAATTCGACCCGATGGAATATGTGGATTTCGTGCCGCCGGAACGCGTGGCCCAGATCCACATCGCGGGACATTCGCGCTACGAGCGGTTCATTGTGGACACGCATGACCACCCGGTGATCGATCCGGTGTGGAAGCTTTATGAACGGGCCATCGAACGCTGCGGCCCGGTGGCGACATTGTTGGAGTGGGACGGGCGGATTCCTTCCTTCGAAGAGGTATGGACGGAAGCCCGCAAATCAGAAACCTGGCGCGCTTCGGCACTGGCGAAAAAAGGAGACGATGCGGCCGCTTGAACAAACGCAGCGCGAGTTTTTCGCCGCCTTGCAAATGCCGCTGCGTGGCAGGAGCCGCCGCAGCACCGAACTGCCGCCATCGGATGAAGGACACTCCGCCGGGTTTCTGGCAAAGGCGGATGAGCTTATGAAGGCCGGTTCCAATCTCTCGTCCGCCGAACGGTTGGAGCTGTATCACCGGCAATATTGGTTCCGTGTGTTGGATTCCATCGCCGAGGACTTTCCCGTGCTGCGGAAAATGGCGGGAGAGGAAATCTTCTGGGCGCTGATGGAAGCCTACCTGCTGGAGTGTCCCTCCTCGAGTTTCACCCTCCGCCATCTCGGCAGCCGCGTGGCGGATTTCACCGCGGAGTGGGAGGTGATCGATGAATCACGCCGCCGCTGGTTTTCCGCGATCGCACGGCTGGAGTATGCGGAGATGGAGATTTACGAAGCCGCGGAATGGGAAGCTGTCCCACCGGATCAACTCGCGGGCGCGACGCTCGGTTTGCAGCCCCATGTCAAACTCCTCGCGCTGCCGGTGGAAGCGGACCTGTGTAACGATTGGGAGAGTTTCTCCCCGATACGCGAGACACCGGTGCATCTCGCGGTCTGGCGCGGGGAGAATGGCGGTGCGATCCGGTGCAGGCTCGATCCGGTGGAGTTCGAGCTTCTCACGAGACTCCGGAACCACAGCACGCTTGCCGGCCTGTTTTCTGAACCAACGGAGCGGGAACCCGAGCCGCAGGATGTTTCATCCTGGTTCGCCAACTGGCAAAGCCGTCGTTGGATCGCCCTGCCGCCCGCTGCCGATGTGGAGGATTTCGCCGTGGTGTCCCACCGGAGCGTCAAAGATGTGGACTGGAGCCGCATCGATAAAATGGGCTCGCAAGCAAGGGCGATGGAGGATTAGTTGGACGTGGAGCGGCTGTGGACCCCCGCCGCATGAGATCATGAGCCTTCGCGAACGTTTTCTGAAACTGTGTGCCAGGACGGGAGTGCCATCCGTTATCTCATCCGACGCATGGGCGGTGGTCGAATCACGCTACTCGGAGCCTCACCGGCACTATCACGACTTGAGACATATCGGTTCGATGTTGGGGGAAATGGATATGGCCCGCACCGGCGACATCGCGATGGAATTCGCCATCTGGTTTCATGATGTCGTTTATGACCCCAAGGCCCGCGATAACGAGGCACAAAGCGCCGTCTTGTTCGAATCGATATTGGGTGGCCATTTGAACCGCAATCTCGCCGAAACGGTGGTGAGATTGATCCTCGCTACGGATCACTCGCGTGAGAAGACAGGCCGGGATGATGAGGCCCTCATGCGGGACATCGACCTCACCATCCTCGCCTCCGCAGATGATGAGTATCTGGCATACGCGTCCGCCATACGCCGGGAGTATGCGCACGTGGCGGATGAGGATTTCAAAGCCGGTCGCCGCGCGGTTTTGGATCACTTTCTGGCCAAGCCTGTTTTCGAGACAGAATCTTTTTCCCACAAGGAGGAAGCAGCTAGGGAAAACCTGGAAGCCGAACGGAAGAAGCTGTTCCCGGGAAATTGAAATCAGCGCGAGCCAGGGTTTGTCCGCAGACCGGGGATGGCTGGAGCGGACGATTCACGAATCCGATGCTGCCATGGCATGCAGCCTCTTATTCCACGTTCTGCACCTGCTCGCGGATTTTCTCCAATTCGGTCTTCGCCTCGACGATGGTCTGGGCGATGGACGCGTCATTTGCTTTCGAACCGATGGTGTTGAACTCCCGGAACAACTCCTGACAGAGGAAATCGAGCGCGCGGCCGGGTGGCTCGGACGCCTGGACGTATTCACGGAATTTCACGAAGTGGGAGTCCAGGCGGGTGATTTCCTCGCTCACGTCGCAGCGGTCGGCGAAAAGCGCGATCTCCTTGGCGACACGTTCGTCGGTGGGGTCGAGTTCGAGGCCGACGTCCCTCAGGCGTTTCGTGAGCAATTCCCTCTGCCGCTTCGGACGGCCCGGAGCCTCGCTTTCGATCCTGCGGACGTAGGAATGCAGGACTCCCAGACGCTCCCAGAAATCCGCTTTCAGGTGTTCTCCCTCGTTCGCGCGCATCGCGACGAGTTGCGTGAGAGCGTCACCGAGGGCTGGTTCGATGGCCAGCCAAGCGGCCTCCACATCGATCTCCCTGGTTCCGGTGGAAATAATCCCGGGCTGCCGCAGGAAGTCCGCGGCGGTGGGGGGGACGGGGTAGCCGACCGTCCGCCCGAGTTCGCCAAAGGCTTTGGAAAACGCCAGGGCGAGAGCGGCGTCTATCTTGAACTCCTCGGCTGTGGCTTGATGGGGAGTCACCGTGATGGATACCTGCACCCGGCCGCGCGAGACCGCGGCGAGCACCGCCTTGCGGATCCGGGTGTCGAGCTCGTACAGCTCACGCGGCGCCTGAAGGACCACCTCCGACTGCTTGCGGTTCACGGAACTGATTTCCACCCCGGCCTGCCATGCGTCCGTCGTGGAGGAACCCCGGCCAAATCCTGTCATTGAATGCATGGACGGAGGCTCATGGGTGATGGGCCGTTGGTCAATCGGGAAGCGAATCCGGGGGTGGGGTCATTTCACGATCTTGGTCCGTACAGGCGGAGGGTGATTTCCGCGACCCGTCTTCCCAAGCACTCCGCGGTCAACCTGTCTTCCGCGTTCGGGGTCTCCGTCGGAGGTTCGAACAAGGCCTGGCCGGCGGCTCCGGCGAAAAAGCCGAGGCGGTTGATGCCTTCGCCGGAAACAGGAGATTGTGCGACTCCCACCCAGATCATGCCGTGCTGGAGGGCGAAGGTGGCGCAGGTGGTGAGCATGTTGCCCTTGTCCCCGGCGGGCAGGCCGGAAACGGTGAACGCGGCCCCCACCTTGTCCACCCACCGCCGCCGCAGGTAGCGCTCGCTGGTGGTGTCCATGAACGATTTCAACTGGGAGGAAACGCAGCCCATGAACGTGGGCGAGCCGATGATGATCGCGTGCGAGGCATCCAGATCCGACAGGATTTCCTCATTGAGCCAGCGTCCTTCGTGGATGTCTGTCCCGAGGATCGCGTGTTCATGGACGACCACTCCTCCGACGGAGGAAGCCCCGAGTGCGACGGCTTTCCCCATGGCCGCGGTGTGTCCATTGGGGGAATGGGTGACGACGGAGACGACGGGCGGACCGGAACGGGATGAAGGTGCCTGGAGTGAGGGTGGGTTCATGGGCGGGTGGCGTCGGGGGTGGGGTGGATGTCGTGTTTGAAGTGATGGCAGGCGAGGTGGAATCCTTTGGAATGGTAGAGCCTGTGTGCGGGATGGAGGGTGAAACCGCTGTCAAGCTGGACATTGTTGCAGCCCGTTTCACGGGCGTGGCCGATGATCCATGACAACAGCGCCCCGGCATTTCCGCGGCCCCTTTGGCTGCCAGCGGTCACCAGGTCGTCGACATAGAGGAATTTGCCCCAGATGAGGAATTCGGTGATGCGGTAGCCGGCCACGGAGGTGATCACTCCGCCCTCGCGGACGGTCACCATGCGGTAGCCCTGGATTTCCTGGCGGCGGACCTGGGGGAGGAAATCATCCTTCTTCAGATGTGGACGCAGTTCGGAAATGACTGCGAAACAGGCATTGATTTCGTCATCGGTGGCGGGGTGGTGGATTTCCATGGGGTATGGTTTCAGGGAGTGGTGTCTTTTTCGTTCCCTGCCACCATGGCAAGCAGTAGCGCGGCGGAAGCGGATGAGAAGACCGAGTAGTCGAGCGGTGCCTTGATCCCGAGGGAAATGATCATCGCCAGCCCGAATGCGAGAAGGAGCAGACAGGAAAGGAGGGCGACGTGAACGGTGAGCCGGGGAATGAGCAAGCCGATGCCCAGCAGTATTTCCGCCGTTGTGGCCGTCACCGCCAGCGGTCCCTGCACGAAGTTTGGCAGGAATGTGTTGAGCGATGCCGAGTAGGCGGCGAAGTTTTCCCAATTCCCCCAGACGACACCGCCGGCTCCGGGGGCACCCCAGAGGCCGAAGCGATCCGCAACGGCGGAAAGGAAGCCTGCGGAGAGGGCGATCCGGGCGAACCAAAGTGCGGGAGGGAGAATCCGGGATGGAATTTGCATAGGTGGCGGCATGGAGTCCGGCAAATGTGGCAACAGACCGGTTTATCCTGAAGTGCCACTATGACTATTTTCATTGAACCACAAAAGCCGACCTTACCGGTGGAGAAGCCGGAGCCGGCCGTGCTCTCTTCCGCTTGCCAGCACCCTCTTTTAGCCTGATCCTCCGCGCATGGCGAAGGTGTTGGTAGGACTCTCAGGCGGCGTTGATAGCGCGGTCGCGGCGGCGCTGATGGTCGAGCAGGGCCACGAGGTTGCGGCGGGATACATGAAAAACTGGGTGAACGATGAAGGAATTCCCGGCGATTGCCCGTGGGAACAGGACATCGAGGATGGCCGCGCCGTGGCGAAGTCGCTGGGTATCGAGTTCCGGGTCATCGACCTCATCGATTCCTACAAGGACCGCATCGTGGACTACCTTGTGGAGGGCTACCGCTCCGGGATCACGCCGAATCCCGACGTCTGGTGCAACCGTGAGATGAAATTCGGCGTCTTTCTGGACTACGCGCTTTCCCAGGGATTCGAGCACGTCGCCACCGGACATTACGCCCGCCATCGGATTCTCCCGAGCGGCCAGGCTGCCATCCTGCGTGGCGCGGATCCGAACAAGGACCAGAGCTATTTCCTGTCCCTCATGACCCAACAGCAGGCGGCGCACGCGTTGTTTCCCACCGGGGAAATGCTCAAGCCGGAGGTGCGGGAGGTCGCGCGGCGCTTCAATCTCCCCGTGGCGGAGAAAAAGGACAGCCAGGGAATCTGTTTCCTCGGACAGGTGAAGATGAGCGACTTCCTCCGTCACTATGTCGCCGACACACCGGGTGAGATCGTTGATCTCTCCGGAAAAGTGCTCGGTGAGCACCGCGGTCTCCACCTCTACACCCTCGGCCAACGGAAAGGCCACGGAGTCGCCTCGCCGCGTGACGGCATGGCCTATGTGGTCGTTGGGAAAAATCCGTCCAAGAACCAGCTCATCGTCGGTTGGGATGATCCCGAATCCGCAGGACTCTATATCACCTCGTGCGTCGTCGGAACCATTTCCACCCTGAACGAACCCTTCGATAAAAAGCGCCCGGTCGAAGCCCAGCCCCGCTACCGGGCCAAGGCGGAATCCGCCGTGCTGGAGCCCTTGGAGGAAGGCAGGGTGAGATTGAAATTCCAGCGCCCGCAACGGGCCATCGCCCCCGGCCAGATCTGCGCCTTCTATGATGGAGGACGGTTGCTGGGGGGAGGGGTGTTCGAGAGCACGGAGTGAGGAATGCAGGGGGCCGTCATGGCAAGTCCATCCATTCGGGAAACCGTTGTTACTTCGGCCCGAATCGGTAAACGGTCACCACCGCCGCATGGTCGGAGGGCCAGGGGTTGTCCACGACGGGGGAGATGTCGCAGCCCCATTCACCGATGGTTTTGCCCGCTTTTCCGGCGAAGACGCGGGAAGTGATGGGCCGGATGCCCTTCCCCTTGTGGAAGATGTAGTCGATGCGGTCCTGTGGTTCGCCTTCCTTGTGGATGGTTGACCAAGTGGTGCCGGGCGTTTCGACGGGATCCGGATGCAACAACCGGAAGGAATCCACGAGTCCGGCTTGGAAGGGGAGGACTGTGGCCGGCCACGGCATGGAGGTGATGCCCGGGTGGCTGGAGGTGGTTTTTTCCACCCGGTCGAGATGGGAGGGCGAGTTGAAATCGCCTGTGAGGAACACAGGGGTGGCGTCGCTTTGGGCGAGGTGGGTGGCCATGGATTCCAGGATGCCGGTGATCTGCCTGGTCCGCTGTGATTTCCGCTCCTCCGCCATGACCTGTTCCGAAGTCGAACCCGTCGGTCGGGCGGCGTAGGGACCGTAATGCCCGGCATCCAGATGGATGTTGAAGAGGATGAAATCGTGGCCGGGTTTCCCATCCATATGGATCTTCGCCGCGACGGCGCGCGCCGGGTCGATGCCACCGACATCGAATGTTTCGAGAATCGGATGGCGGCTGACGATCTGCGCTCCGCCCGAACCGGATTTCGCACGATGGAATCCAAGCTCCGCCGCGAGTTTGTCGGCGGTTTCCACGGAACATTCCTGCAGCCCGATGACATCCGCACCGGCCTCCTTGATCGAAGCAACCGCTTTTGTGATGCCGCCATTGACTTTGGTGAATTGGTACCAGCAGTTGAAGGTCATCACGGAAAGCTCGGCACCTTTTTCTTCCGCACCCGCGCCAGGGGTGAAAAATGTGGAGAGGAGCAGCATCGGAAAAATCAGGCGCGTGTTCGTCATGTCGGGATTCTAGGGGAGAAAAAACCCGCAACACACGGTAAATCCGGACCTAGTCACAAGTCGGAGCAGCAGGAGTGTTTCGTCTGAAAAATGGAAAAGCCCATGGGAAACGCGGAGCGTCTCCCATGGGCTGCCATGAGCTTGTTTCAGATCACTCGCCTGCTGGTGGCTGGCCTTCCTGGCCTTTGCCTTCTGGGCCGCCACGGCGACCACCGGGGCCTCCCGGACCACCGCGACCGCCGAACGGGATTTCCTCGCCAGCGTCACGGGCGGCCTTGATTTCCTCAGGTCCGAGCTTGCCGTCCTTGTCGGCGTCGTATTTTTCGAGGAGTGCCTTGCGCTTGGCTTGGAACTCGGCGCGAACGGCCTTGTTCTCCTCTTCGGAAAGCTTGCCGTCTCCGTCCTTGTCGAACTTCTTGATGAGTTCGGCCTGGCGCTTTTCCTGTTCGGCCTTGCGGTCGGCTTGGAAGGCCTTGCGCTCTTCGTCGGAGAGCTTGCCGTCGCCGTCCTTGTCATACTTCTTCACGACTTCGGCAGGGAGTTCGCGTTGCTCGCGCTTCGGCTTCTCGTCCTGGGCGGTGGCGAATGCTGCGGTACCGAGGATGGCACCGAGGGTAAGGAATGTGGTGGTTTTCATCAATTGGTTCGGTTGGAATCTGGAGACCGTTTCGAGGTCCCGCATGCCCTTCAAACCACGGTTCTGGAAAAAGGTTGCGCACCGGTGTGTGGAATGAGTTGCCACACCCGCCGGACCCGTCTTGGATTCCTTCAGTAAATGGCAGCCCACCCGACGCCTCCCGCACAATCCAAGGCCATCGTCTTCCTCCGGCGAAGTGCCAGCACGCTCTTCCTGTGGGGGCTTGTCACCGCGATCTTCGTCAGCGGGAAATCCTGGGGAATGCTCGGATTGATGGCGGTTCTGACGATGATCGCCACCATCGAATATTTCAAAATGATGCGCGCGGCGGCGGTGAAATGCTTCCCTTGCTTCGGCATCGCGCTGGCGGCCATCTATTGCGGTGTGCTTTCCTGGCATTTCGTGAAAGGCGGGACCTCTCTCCCGACCGACATGGACGCGCTTTATGTTTTCCTGGCCGTGGCGGTGCCCTTCACCCTGCAGCTCCGCCACCCGATCCGTGGATTGGAATCCCTGCAGGCGGTGGCGGTGAACCTGTTGGGCTTTGTTTACATCGCGCTTCTGTTCAACTTCGCCACCCGCGTCACGTTCATGGCACCGGGCGCGAATTCAGTGCCGGGCCTTGTCGGCCATTCCGGTGCCTTCCTGCTGCTCTGGCTGCTCGCCGTGACGAAATTCACCGACATGGGCGCCTACATCGTCGGTTCCATGATCGGCCGCCACAAGATGATCCCGCACGTGAGTCCGGGAAAAACCTGGGAGGGTTTCGGTGGCGCCCTGCTTTTCTCCCAACTCGCCGCCTGCGGATTGTATGCCCTGTTTCCGGATCACCTCGGCTTTTTCAAGAACTGGGGCCATGTGGTTTTCCTCGGCTTCCTGCTGTCGATTCTGGCGGTCATCGGTGATCTTGCGGAAAGCGTGCTCAAGCGTGCGATCAATGCGAAGGATTCCGGCAGCATGCTGCCCGGCATCGGTGGATCGCTCGACCTCATCGACAGCATCTGCTTCACCGCACCCGCCCTGTATTTCTATCTGAAATGGGTCCTGCTCCCCGCCGCATGAGTGATCTGCCAGTGAAACGCCGCGTCGTGCTGCTGGGGTCCACGGGCTCCATCGGCTGTTCCTCGCTCAAGGTTGCGGAAGAGCTTCCGGAGCAGATCGAGATCATCGCGCTCGCCGCGTGCGGAAATGTGGGAAAACTCGCCGCCCAGGTCCGTGAAACCGGTGTCCGGCATGTGGCGATCTACGACGAAACCAAGGAGGCCGAACTGCGCGCCCTGGTTCCGGAGGATGTGAATATTTATCCGGGTCCTGACGGTTTGTTGGAACTCGCCACGCTGGCGGATGCGGATGTGGTGCTGGTCGCCATCGTCGGCACCGCGGGGCTTTATCCCGCCCTAGCCGCCATCGAGGCCGGGAAGGATCTTGCGATCGCTTCAAAGGAGATTCTTGTCATGGCCGGGGAAATCGTCACCGCCGCCGCCGAAAAACGGGGAGTGAAACTCCTGCCCGTGGACAGCGAGCACAACGCGATTTTCCAGTGTCTCGACGGCCATCGCGGCGGTGAAAACGAGGTTTCCCGGCTTATTCTGACCGCTTCGGGCGGTCCCTTCCGGACCCTGCCATCCGATCAGATCGCGGACGTCACGCTCGCCCAAGCGCTCAGGCATCCCACCTGGGAGATGGGACCGAAGATCACCATCGACTCCGCGACCCTTTTCAACAAGGGGCTGGAAATGATCGAGGCGCGCTGGTTGTTCGGAATCGGGATGGACCGCATCGATGTGGTGGTGCATCCGCAGAGCATCGTCCATTCGATGGTCGAGTTCATCGATGGCTCGATCCTGGCGCAGCTCAGCCGCACGGACATGTGTTTCCCCATCCAATACGCGCTTACCTGGCCGAGGCGGGTGAAGGGAGGGCTGAAGCCGCTGGATTTCCCCACGCTCGCCAGGTTGGAATTCGAAGCCCCGCGCACCGCGGATTTTCCCGCGCTCGACCTCGCCCGGAGGGCGGGCGGCACGGGAGGCACTCTGCCCGCGGTGTTCAACGCGGCGAACGAGGTCGCGGTGGACGCCTTCCGGGCGGAGAAAATTCCCTTTCCGGGCATTTGGAAATGTGTCGCCGCCGCGATGGACGCCCACGTGGTGAAACCGTCCGACACCCTCGACTCCGTGGTGACCGCGGATCTGTGGGCCCGCGAGACCGCCGCCGCGTTTGTCGCGGGACTCGCTTGATTTCCCCCGCCTGTCTACCATTCTTCCTCCATGAACCGATTGAGCCGCATCACAGTCCTGTCACTCCTGCTGGCCGCTCCGCAGGTTTTCGCCGCACCGGCGGATGCCCAGCGCATCCAGAAGACCTATCAGCTCAAGCTCGACAACTGGTCGTTGGAAATGCGCGTCGCCACCACGCCCGAGCAACGCCAGAAGGCATGGAACAGCCGTCCCGATGCCACACCCGCAGCGCGCGAGATGTGGACCGCCATCGGCTCGTCGCTGGATCAGGATTGGACGCTTGCTCCGGCGGCGTGGTTCCTCCGCACCACACCGGGCTTGCTCGCCACCGACGCGACGGGAGTGCCAAAACCGATTTTCGGCAAGGAAATCGAAGCCATCCGCAAGGCGATCGAGACCTACCATCTCAAGAGCCCGAAGATCGCCCCGGTGTGCGGAGCCCTCGCCTTCAGCAACGATCCCCGGTCGTTGGCCGTGTTGGAGAAAATCGAATCAGGCCACCCGGATCCCAAGATCCAGGGGCTCGCCGCGCTCGGTGCCGCCATGCAGCTCAAGACCTTGGGAGATGACGGAGAGATCATGCGCAAGCGTCTGACGCTTCTCCGCAAGGCGATCATCCAAAGTTCGGATGTCGACCTTGACGGCACGACGGTCGCCAAGCGCGCGGAGGACGAGCTTTACATCATCCGCTTCCTGACCAAAGGCCGGGTGGCGCCGAATCTTGTCGGAACGGACTCCGCGGGCCGGGCGCTTTCTTTGGAAGCCCACAAGGGTAAAATCGTCGTGCTCCTTTTCTGGAACAGCAACGTGCCGGATGCCAAGCGCGTGGTGGAGATCACCACCGCCATGGAAGTGAAGTTCAGGGGGGATCCGGTGGTTTTCATCGGAGTGAACAACGACCCCTTGGAGAAACTCCGCACCCTTCAAGCGGACGGCACCGTTCCATGGACCAATTTTTCCGATCCTGAAAACAAGCTTGCGGTCGAATACCGGGTCGGTGTCTGGCCTCTGGCTTATGTGCTGGATGGGGAACGCAAGGTCCACTACGCGGGCGCCCCGGGATCATTTGTCGAACTGACCGCGGCGGCGCTTCTCGAAGAGATGAAAACGGGTGCCAAACCGGCGAAGCCCGGCCGCTGAGCGCGGGATGTTTTTATCGGGGGTGGAAACGCCCTCTGCTTCCCGGAAGAAGCCGGAAAGGTCTCATCCGGGTCATCAGGAATCGGAGCAATCCTCCCTCGGTCCGAAACATTGGAGCGGTGGCGGATGAATTACTATTAACCTAGTATATAGGCTTTGCGGGACACGGGGTTCACAGCTCCTGCTCGATCGCCTTCAGCGTCAGGAAAAGCTCCTGCCAGCGCTTGAGTTTCGGTTCGATGGTGAGCTTTTCGCGGGCGAGGTGGGTATGGACGGCGGTGAGCGAACTGGCGTAATCCTGGAAGACGATGCGGAGCGCTTCCTCGTAATCCGAACGCAGGGTGCTGGCAAAGCCGCCGCAGGTGTCGAGCAGCCGTTGTTGGAATTCCGCCGTGATGCTCTTCCGCGTGACCCATGCGGTGAGAACGCCACCGATGAGGAAAAGTCCGGCGAGGGTGCAGAGAATGCCCGGTATCCATGGCAGACCCAGAGCGCCGCAACTCGCTCCGATGGTGGTCAGCAGGAGTGTCATGAAGGTGAACGACTTCAGCGCGATGTTCCTGCGGCGGATGTCCTTGTCGAGCTGGTTGCGGACTTTCAGATTCCCGATTCCCTGGCGTGCGGCGCGGCCGAGCCGGAGGATGAAGCGGTTTTTCGCGGTGCCGAGTGTTTCATCGATGGGCAGCGAGCTCCGCAGGTCGATGCCCATGGCCTCGCGCACGCGCGCACCGAGTTCCTGCCAGTGGTGGTGGCAGAATTCGACAACTTCCACGCCGTCTTTCTCGGCCACCGCCTCGACAGCGGTCTGCAGCCTCTCAATGAAGAGTGTTTCCATCTTCTGTCCGGTCCGATCCCCGATGAAGAGCCGGACGAAGGAAGGTGCGGCGGCCAGCCGGCGGTGGAGCACTTTCGAGACCCAGACGGCCTCGGTTTCGAAGACTTCCGCCACGCCGTTGAGGTGGGTGGGAAGGCGGACCACGAACCGTTCGCGGATGTCGTCGATTTCCCGCTCCGTGGTATCGAGGAACCTGCCTTGGGTCTTGAGGCTGTGGCTCAGATTGTCAATGTGATCCTCCACCGCGTGGAGCGCGGAGGCCGCTTGGCCACGCCAGGAATGAAGCACGCTCTTGCGCGCGGGAGATTCGCAGATCTTTCGGGAAATGTGGTTTTCCAGCTCGGGGAAACCGCTTTTCTGGAATTGGGCGCGGGCGAAGGGGGTGGCGCGCTTCGCCTCGCAGGCGTTTTTTGCCGAAACCGCGAAGATTGGCGGAGTGCGGCCGATGCGTTTCATCGCCAGATCCGTCATGTGGCCGCGGATCACATCGAGATCGACCGATTCGCGTTGGTCGGCCTGCTGGATGATGAGGACCACACGCTCCAGATCTTCAGCGGAGAGTTCGGAAATGAAATTCCAGGTGGCGGCCCCCCAGGGATTCGAGACGGGGAACACAAAGAGGATGAGATCCGCGGAAGGTAGGAATCTGGCGGTGATCTGCTGGTGTCCCTCCACGGCGGAGTTCGTGCCGGGAGTGTCGATGACATGGAAATCCCGGAGAACGTCGGACGGCCTGAACCGTTCCTCCAGAAGCGGTGTGGCGGGCGCGTCACGGGCCGTGGCACCATACTTGTACCAGAGGACGCGGTCCGTTTCCGGCAGGACGTTCACCCGGCAGAGATCCTGTCCGAAGAGTCCGTTGAGAAGGCAGGATTTTCCCGCGTTCACCTCGCCACAGACGACAAAAAGAAAGGGGGCTCCGAGACCGCTCTCGATTTCCGCGAGGGGGAGCTTGTCACCGAGATCGGTTCCGGTATCCGCCGCGAGGTCGACGATGCCGCGCATGACCCCGGCAAGCCGCTCCCGCGTCGCGAAGTAGCGCTCGCCGAACATGGTGTAACTCACGGCCTGGAATGTGAGAAATCAGGAATTGGCAGGCGCTTCGCTTGCTTGGGCGGTAGGAGCGGTGGTTTTCATCGCCAGCAGTTGGGAAACGGTGACGAACTTGAACCCACGGCGGAGCAGTCCGTCCAGCGTGGCGGGCATGGCGTCCACCGTCTGGGCGTGGAGGTCGTGCGCGAGGATGATGCCGCCGGCCGAGGCTCCGCCGAGGATGCGGGAAGAGATGACTCCGGCACCGGGGCGCTTCCAGTCGAGAGGATCGACCGACCAAAGGATGGTGGGGTAGTCGAATTCGGCATGGACCCACTCGCGCTGCCGCTGCAGCAGGCCGCCGTAGGGCGGGCGCATGGTGCGTGGCTGGACTCCCGCGGCGCGGCCCACGGCGTCGCGGCAGCGGGTCAGTTCGGAGCGGACTTCAGCGTCGCTGAGCTTGCTCAGCAGCCGGTGGGTATGGGTGTGGTTGCCGATCTCATGTCCCTCGGCCACCGTGCGGCGGACAACCTGGGGATACTGGTCCACGCTGCGGCCGATGACGTAGAAGGTGGCCTTGATGTTCCGCGCGCGCAGCATGTCGAGCAGGCGCGGGGTGTTCTGCGGATGCGGGCCGTCGTCGAAGGTCATGGCGACGTAGTTGCCCGAGACGAGGACACGGGAGAATGAGATGCCGGAGCTGCTTGAGAAATTGGAACTCTGGGCGATGTCGGGATTGCGCGGCACCGGGCCTTTCACCGGTGGGGTGCGGTAGGCCGAGTTGGACTGGGTTTTGACGGGAGCAGCTCCGGATGGGGTGGGGGGGACCTTCGGACGGAGCGGTTCGGCGGGCGTGCAGCTCGCGAGGGTGGCGGTGGCGGCGAGGAATCCACGGCGCGTGAGGCTGGAAAGCATGGTCGGTTCCTCGGAATCGGCCATCATCGTGTTTTGCAGGAACCTGTGGCCGAGGGTATGAAGGGGATTTTCCATAAGAGCGGTGGAGCGAGGAGAAGTTTCGGAAAAGTTAGGGATCTGCGGTGTCGATGTCACGCTTCGTTTTCGTGACGCGGCGACGCTACCACCGGATCGCTCACTTCGCCCGGAAAAAATCCAGCGTTCTGTCCAGCCCTTCCTCCAGCGTGTGACGGGGAACCCAGCCGGCCTCCCGCAGCTTGTCCGCGCCGGCCCTTGAATGGCGCACGTCTCCCGCCCGTTCGGGAGCGTGGAGCACCACCGATGTCGATCCTGCCGCGGAGATCAGCCGCTCCGCCAGATCATTGATGGTGATCTGGCCACCGTAGCCCGCGTTGAAAACACCGGTCACTCCGGGAGTTTCGACAGCGAAGGCGAGAGCTCCCGCGATGTCCTTCACGTAAATGAAGTCCCTCGTCTGCCCGCCGTCACCGAAGACGGTGATGTCTTCGCCGGCCACGGCCTTTTCGATGAAGATCGGGATGGCGGCGGCGTAGGCCCCCTTGGGATTCTGACGCGGACCGAATACGTTGAAGAAGCGGATTGCGGCCGTTTCCAGCCGGCCTTCGCGCTGGAACATGCCCAGATAATACTCTCCATCCAGCTTTGTGACCGCATAGGGGCTTTTTGGTTCCGGGGTCATGGATTCCACCTTCGGCACCACAGGGTTGTCGCCATACACCGCGGCCGACGAGGCGAAGACGAGCTTTTTCACCCCGGCGGCGGACGCTTCTTCCAAAACGTTCAGCAGTCCATGGACATTGATGTCGACGCACTCTCCCGGTTTCGACATCGACTCGGGAACGCTCACCAAGGCGGCAAGGTGGAAGATATAGTCCACGCCCTTCACTGCCTCCCTCACGGTATCGCGGTCGGTGATCGAGCCCTGGATGAACGTGTGGCGCAGTCCATCCAAATTGTGGCGGTAGCCGGTGCGGAGATTGTCGAGCACGCGTATTTCCTCCGCCGTGTCCTGGTATAGCTCCACGATGTGGGAGCCGATGAATCCGGATCCTCCGGTGACTAGGATTTTCATGTCGGTTCTTGTCATGCCATCTGGCAGGAATGGGAGGCGACCATCGCTTCCATCCCGGACAGGTTTCTTTCGATCGCCGCGACAAAGGTGAACTGGTTGCGGCAGCGATCAAGATTGTGTGTCGGATGTTTCGTTTTGAAATAGATATCTCCCTGGAGGTGGTCTGTCAGGAAGCGGATCCCGCACTCGAGAGTGAGGAGTTTTCCCGAGAACGCCAGATGGTCGAGTTCCGCAGGCGTCAGGAATGAACGCGTGCTGTCGAGATATCCCCGGACCAGGGCTTCGAAGCGGTCGAGCCGCACTTCGAGATTGCCGGTGTCCGTGGAATCCTCCCGATGGCTGGTGGCCGCCGTCCTGACCATGTCACCGAAATCATAGAGGGCGGAACCGGGCATCGTCGTGTCCAGGTCGATCACACAGACGCCTTCCGCCGTCACATCATCAAGCAGCACATTGTTCAGCTTGGTGTCGTTATGGGTCACCCGTTCGGGAATCTCCCCCGTCGCGATGAGGCCGGTGATCCTCGCGCAATCCGAAGCCCGCGCGAGGGCGAAGTCGATTTCAGCCTTCACGCCCGCCGCCCGGTTGAAGGCGTCGGCTTCCACCGCCTTGCGCAGCGCGTCCAGCCGTTTGGGGGTGTCATGGAAGTCGGGTATGGTTTCATGAAGGCGTCCGCCGCCGAGACCCGCCGCGAGTTTCTGGAAGTTTCCAAACGCGCGGGCCGCCTGGAACGCCTGTTCGTTGGTCTTGATTTCATCATGGCCCGTCGCCCCTTCGATGAATGGATAGACTCTCCAGTAATCATCGTTCGCATCGACCGCATAGGGCTTCCCTGTCAGCGCGGGGATGCAGGTCAGCGTGCGGCGGTGGGCTTCCGGATGATCTTCCTCCCGAAGCCTCTCAAGGGAGTGGCGGGTGACCCTGCCGATGTTTTCCATCAGCGCCGCCGGATTCTTGAAAACACGTTTGTTGATCCGCTGGAAGATGTAGCGGAGGTTCTTTCTCCCCGCCTGATCGACGGTCACGCAGTAGGTGTCGTTGATATGTCCGGACCCGTAGGAGATTCCCGCGAGGTAGTCCGCCCGGACGTCGAATTGTCCGAAGATCTCGCGAAGGTTTGGGATTTCGTTTGGTGCTGCCATGGTTTTGACGGGTTCGGTCGGCGGTTTTGGTATTTGTTATCTCGTGCTAATTTTGATGTCAAATAAAATCAGGCCGGGGTTCGCCGGTCTTGCGCGGGTGGGCGTGCGGTCGTGTCCATCAGCGGGATGTTTCGAGTCCGGGAAGGACGATGTCGCTTGGCTCCCTGCGTGTGGCGGGGCGGGTGAAGGGGGTGCCGAATTTGGTGCTGCCGGAAACGAACCCGCCTTGGGAGAGGAAAAACAGATCCTTCTCCACGCCCATGAAGCGGTCCAGACGGTCGCTTTTTCCCGTGCCGTCGTGGCTGAAGGTGGCCTTGATGAGTTCGGTCCACCTGCCGTTCTCCATGCGCACCCATTGCGGGCCGAAGAGGGCCTTGCGTTGGAGCTGGCCGTTGTTGCCATTGAAGTTTTCGCTGAACGAATAGAGGCCGCCGAGCCATTTCCCGTCCTTGGGAGCGATGAAGCTGGCGATGAGCATCCACTTCCTTTTATCCGGATGATACCAGAAGCCGCTGTAGGTGGTGTGGGTGCCCTCGGGTTTCACCGCCACGACAAAGCGCTGTGCCTGGCCGGTTTTCCAGGGATAAACGAGATGCGAGTGCCCGCCGGTGCCCTCGTTGCCGAAGACGGACGCTTCCACGCCCTCTCCTTTCGCCAGCAGCCGGGTGTGGTCCTCCTCCGCCACGGTGCTGCGGTCCTTCGAATCCTGGCCCGAGCCCGAGTCCCAAACGGAGAAGATGATGCGCCGCTCGGTGGGGGAGTTCACCTGCATGCCGAAATACCCCCGGCTGAATCCGCACACCATGTAATACGTCGCCACCGGATCCTCGATGGCGGTGGCCTCGTTGTAGAACATCGCGATTTTCGCATCCTCCGGAGTGGGATAAGCCAGATGCACGGAAGCGCTGTTGCGCCTCGGCAGCAGGTTGAAATGGGCGCCGGCGGTCGCTTCGCCCTCCAGATGGAGCGACTGGATCTGTCCTGCGTCGCCATCATCATTGGATGATGACAACTCGAATTTCACATATCCCGGCTTCCCGATCTTGTATTCTCCGAACGAGGCCGTGTCTCCGGTCGCATGCGCCTGGTGCTTTTCACCGTCGATGGAAAGCTGGAGTTTCGAGCTTCCGCCAGGTGGCAGCTTCAACTTTACGGAGGCGGTCAGCCTGCCGGCCTTTTTCAATTCTCCGAACCATGAGACACGGAGCTTTTCATCATGCCAGCCTGTGATTCCCCGGTCTTCCGAAACCTGCGCTCCGTTCGCGTCGGGTTCCAGATATGCCGTGAATGCGGGAACAATCACCTCGGCGGTGGCGGGTTGTACCGCAATGAAGAATGGCAGACATAGGATGGGTATTGATGATTTCATGTGCTTGGACAAGTGGTGTTGATTGTATTTTCCGACGGGGAACGGCGTTACGTCCTGGATTATGGAAAATTTCAAATGACAGGAAATCTGTCCCGTTGTGAGATCTCCGGACCCGCCGGACGGAGTCCTGTTAGATGGCCGTGATTGCCGGTGCCGGTGGTCTTTTGGGACGCCTGACGGATGAAATCCATGCTACGGCATGCTGAGGAATGCAATCTCAGGGCTTGCATTGCGGTCAGCTGTCCCGTTGTTATCGCCCCAACGCTATATGGTCACTCAGGCACAAATCGCCAAAAAACTGGGCGTCTCACGCCAGCTCGTCACCTTTGCCCTGGCCGGGTATCCCAATGTCGCCCAGGAGTCCCGCGAGCGGATTCTCGCCGCGGCGCTGGAAATGGGGTATCGGCCGAATCCCCACGCCCGCGCGTTGCGGATGAAGCGGGCGGGGATCATCGCCCTGTGGATTCCGGACCAGATTTCGACCCATTACACCCATGTCGCCCGTGAACTCGGCCGTCTGGTGAAGCACGCCGGGCAGGAACTGATCATTTCGGAAGTGGGCGAAAGGGACATGAAGCAGGTCTGGTCGAACGTTCCCGTGGACGGAATCATCGCCGTGGATGCGACCAAGCCGGTCCTGGCCGAACTGGAGGGGCTGGCGAAAAAATCGATCCCCGTGGTCTGTGTGGGCACCTCGTTCTCGGAAAACACCGACCATGTGCGGGTCGATTTCTCACCGGGCACGAAGGAGGCGATGGATCATCTGATCGGTTCGGGCTACCGCCGCATCGCCCATGCGACCTTCGTGAGGAAGAATCTGCCGGACGCGGCCCGCCGGGCCGGTTACGTCAAGGCCATGCGTGAGGCGGGACTGAAAGCCGAGTTCATTTACTACCCGCTCAGCGAGAAGCAGCGTCCGATCACCCGCGAGCTGATCAAGGAATATGTGAACGAGCATGGCATCCCGGAGGCGATTTTCTGTCACTCGGACGACGTCGCTTTGGGAATCTACCGTGGGCTGCGCGAGGTTGGCATTTCGGTGCCTGGCCAGGTGGCGCTCATCGGTTGCGACGGGATCGAGGATACCTTGTACCTTGAACGCCAGCTCACGACTTTGGTTCAGCCGGTGGAGGAAATGTGCGTCGCCGCATGGAAATTTCTCCATCAGCGTCTGGCGGATGATTCCCTTCCGCACCAACGGCTGTTCCTGGAGCCAAGGCTCGCCATCCGCGAGTCATCCATCCGGGACTGATTCGGAAAAAAGCAATGTGAGGAGCGTTTCTCCGTATTTTCGTTAGCACGAGATAATTTGCCTTGACGCCCTTGGGGCGGCATTTGAGGATGTTCCCGAAAGTCAAACAAATGGCAAAAAATCCTGAGATGGGCGAGAACTCCGGCAGCGTGGCATACAATCGATTCCTACTGCTGGTTGCGGGTATGGGAGGGCTGCTTTACGGAATCGATATTGGAATCATTGATCCGGCCCTGGGCTATCTCGGAAAAACGATATCGATGACCGAGGAGAACAAGTCCGTCATCGTGGCGGCGGTTCTGGGTGGCTCCATGTTCGCATCCGTGATCGCCGGATTTTTCGCCGACCTGCTGGGGCGCAAGCTGATGATGTTGATCAGCGCGGTCATGTTCGTCGCCAGCGTCGCCATCATCTTCACCTCGCAAACCTATGTTCCGCTGTTGTTGGGAAGGATTCTCCAGGGCATGAGCGGAGGGGTGATCGCCGTCGTGGTTCCGCTATATCTTGCTGAAAGCCTCCGTGCGAACAATCGGGGAAAAGGGACCTCGATCTTCCAGTTCATGCTCACGTTCGGCATCGTGCTCGCCGCGTTCATCGGAGATTACTATACGAAAACCGCCGAGAGTGCCATCGAACTGGCGAAAGGCAACGAGGAGGCGATCGTCGCCGCTTCCGATCATGCGTGGCGTGGGATGTTTCTCGCGGTGATTTATCCGGGAATCCTGTTTCTGATCGGAGCCTTTTTCATTACCGAGTCTCCCCGCTGGCTTTATCGGAAAGGACGCAAGGACCAGGCCCGCACCGCGATGTTGCGTTCCCGCACGCCCGCCGAGGCTGAGGCGGAACTTGCGGAGCTGGAGACCTCGCTCGCCCACGAGCATTCCAAACCGAAGATCACGCTGGTCGAGTCTTTTGGTGAGATCTTCACCCAGCGCAAATATGTGGTCCCGTTCATCATCGCCTGCGTGATCCTGGGATGCAACCAGGCGACCGGAATCAATTCCATCCTGGGTTTCATGACCACGATTCTCCAGCAGGCCGGCCTTGCGGCGGAAGCCGCGTCGCAAAGCGGCCTGTGGATCAAGATCCTCAACTGTGTGATGACCGTCGTCGCCGTGATGTTGGTGGACAAGAAGGGGCGGAAGTTCCTCCTCAAGCTTGGCACCGGTGGCATCATCGCCTCGCTGCTGGCGGGGTCGGCCGTGTTTTATTCGTTCGAGTCGAAGCGTGTCGATGTCGCGGAGAAAGTCAGGACGATGATCGTGGGGGATTCTCTACAGGTGGATCTCGCTACCGCGGATCTTGGTAAAATCGTCGAACCTGGACAACCGATGCAGCTGTCCATCTTGTATGCCTATGGTAAAAAGCAGGCGATGGCAGTCGGAATCAGCAACGATCCGAAGACCAGCACCATCAGCATCTCGCTGCCCGCGGGAGATAAGGAAAACGCGGGAAGACCTTTGGAGATCGTCCGGGCGAAAGCGGGCCCTGTGCCGACCGCGAGGACGGGAATGTTGGTCGCTGCCTGTCTGGCGGTGTTCATCGCGTTTTTCTCCATCGGACCCGGCGTATGCGTTTGGCTGGCGTTGTCCGAACTGATGCCCACCCGCATCCGCTCGGTGGGCATGGGGGCCGCCTTGCTCATCAACCAGGGCGTGTCCACGGGCATCGCCGCCTTTTTCCTGCCCATCGTTGGCAACCACGGTTACTCGGCCATGTTCGGTTTCTGGGCGGCCTGCACGGTGGTCTATTTCATCACCGCCGCTTTCTTCCTTCCTGAGACGAAAGGACGGACTCTTGAAGAGATCGAAGATCACTTCGCAGGGAAAAAATCCATTTAATATAGATCCAGCATGTCATTCTCCCCAATCAAACCCGCCATCCGGGCTCCACTGGACCACGGATTCCTGCCACCGGTCCTGTTCAACCGCGCTTACGTGGAAGCCGCCCGTGCCTCGGGCAATGCGGTTCCTCTGGTCATCGGCCTGGAACGCGAGTGCGGACTGGTCTCGCGCTTTGAAACCCTTGTGATGCCGTCCGCGGATGCGGAGACCTTGCGATACGTCGAACGCATCGTGAAGTTCCTGATCTGGGCGCGCGGTGGTTGGAAGCTTCATTTCGGCGGACCCAAGGCGATCGGGGATGTCATCGCCAGGACATACTCATCGCGCGGCGCGCGGAAGTTCGACTGCCAGATGATGGAGCTCGCGTATGGAGAGAAATTCCAGGTGGTGCTGACAACGGCCTCCAAGGTGCCTGCTGCGAAGGAAATGCAGGTTGCCGCCGGAGGGCACCTGAAAGGATGCCGCATCGGCTTCGACCTCGGCGCGAGTGATTACAAGGTTTCCGCCGTGATCGACGGGGAGGCGGTCTTCACTTCCGAAACCCCTTGGGACCCGAAGATCCAGTCGAATCCGGAGTACCACTATCACCACATCTCCTCGGCCTTGCACCGTGCGGCGGCCTGCATGCCGCGGGTGGATGCGATCGGCGGCAGCTCGGCGGGCGTCATCGTGGACAACGAGATCCGGGTGGCGTCCCTGCTGCGGGCCATTCCGAAAAAACACTTCGCGCAGGCGGCGGCGGTTTTCAAACGCATCCAGAAGGAATGGAACGTGCCTCTCGTCGTGATGAACGATGGGGATGTCACCGCCCTGGCCGGAGCGCTCTCCCTGAAGCAACCCGGCATGCTGGGAATCGCGATGGGATCAAGCGAAGCCGCCGGGTTCATGGACAAGCGCGGGCGCATCCTCGGTTGGTTGAACGAGCTCGCGTTCGCGCCCGCCGACTACAATCCGGACGCGGTGGCCGATGAATGGTCCGGAGACCGCGGGGTCGGCGCGCTTTATTTCTCACAACAGGCGGTCAACAAGCTTCTGCCCGCTGCGAAGATCAGGCTCCCCGATGCGATGGGGCTGCCGGAGCGGTTGGTGGAGGTGCAGAAGCTGATGGCGAAAGGTGACGAACGGGCGGCGAAAATCTACGAAACCATCGGTGTCTATCTTGGCTATACGATTCCCCACTATGCGGATTTTTACGACTACGCGAACATGCTCATCCTCGGCAGGGTGACAACAGGCCAGGGAGGGGACATCGTGTTGGCGAAAGCCCACGAGGTGCTGAAACAGGAGTTTCCGGAAGTCGCGGAAGGCGTCACCATGCACGTGCCGGACGAGGCGACGCGCCGTGTCGGCCAGGCTGTGGCAGCTGCCAGCCTTCCAAAATTCAAAAAATGATCTTCATGAAATTTCACCAACCCAACGCGGAACTCTTCATACCAGACGGCAGCCCGGAAGCGGAGGCCTTGCGACGCACCACCCATCTCGGGATCGGCGCCCACCAGGACGATCTCGAGTTCATGGCATTCCACGGCATCCTCCGGTGCTTCGCCCGTGACGACCAATGGTTCGGCGGTGTCACGTGCACCAACGGGGCGGGCAGTTCGCGGACAGGTCCCTACGCCGGATTTTCCGACCAGGAAATGATGTCGATCCGCCGGCAGGAGCAGAACACCGCCGCCGTCATCGGCGGTTACAGCGCGATGATCCAGCTCGACCATCCCAGCAGCGTGGTGAAGAGCGCGACGGAGCAGGGGTTGAAGAACGACCTGAAGGAAATCCTCGCCGCCACCCGGCCGGATGTGGTCTACACCCACAATCTGGCGGACAAGCATGATACCCACATCGGAGTGGCGGTGGCCGCCCTGCTGGCCATGCGGGAACTGCCCCGCGAACAAAGGCCGAAGCAGGTCATCGGGTGCGAGGTATGGCGCGGTCTCGACTGGCTGTCCGATGAGGACAAGCTGCTGATGGATGTGAGCAACCGCGACAACCTCGCCGCCTCCCTGAACGGGGTGTTCGATTCCCAGATCGCCGGAGGGAAGCGCTACGATCTCGCCACGCTGGGACGGCGCGCCGCGAATGCGACGTTCTTCAACTCCCACGCGACCGATGCCTCCACCCAGCTCATCTTCGGCATGGATCTCACCCCGCTGGTGGAGGACGACACCCTGGATGTGGCGGATCATGTCTGCGCGCATGTCGAAAAGTTCCGGAACGACGTGAGGGACAAACTCAACCAGAGGCTCGGAAAAATCTGATGGAAATCATCATCCAACCCACCAGGGAAACCGCTACGGAGATCGCCGCCCGGATCATCGCCCGCCTGCTCTCGGAAAAACCGGATGCGGTTCTCGGCCTCGCCACCGGCAGCACGCCGCTGCTTCTTTACCAGAAGCTCGTCGGAATGCGGCTCGATTGGAGCCGGGTCCGCACCTTCAATCTTGATGAATACATCGGCCTGCCGAAGGAGCATTCCCAGTCCTACCACAGCTTCATGTGGGAGAATCTTTTCAAACACATCAACATATCTCCGGACAACGTCCATATTCCGGATGGAAACGCGGAGGACATCCCCGGTTCCTGCAAGGCGTATGAGAAACGGATACTTGAGGAAGGCGGCATCGACCTGCAGGTGCTCGGCATCGGAAGCGACGGACACATCGGGTTCAACGAACCCACCTCGTCCCTCGCCTCGCGGACCCGGATCAAGACCCTGACCCGGCAGACCTGCAAGGACAACGCCCGCTTCTTCGGTAGCGAGGCGGAGGTGCCCAAGCATGTCATCACGATGGGGATCGGAACGATCATGGAAGCGCGGCACAACCTGCTTCTCGCATTCGGAGAACAAAAGGCGGGGGCGGTGGCAGGCGCGGTGGAGGGACCCGTGGCCTCCGTGAACCCGGCATCTGTCCTGCAGATGCATCCGACCGTCACCGTCTGTCTTGATGAGGGAGCCGCCTCCGGACTGCAACGGGCCGAATACTACCGGTGGGTGTATGAGAACAAGCCCGCCTGGCAGATTTTCTGATCAGACCACCAGCCATTACCAATCAACTGTCAAACCCGAACCATGAATCCATCCACAGCACCCATCAGTCCGCGCCGTAATTTTCTCAAGGCCCTCGGCGGAATCACCGCGGGGATCGCCGCGCTTCCAACTTTTTCAGCCGCGCAGGCCGGCGGAGAGGGCGCGTCCGCGCGTCCTTCCCAATCGAAATACATGGGAGATTTCGCGGCGCCGAAGCTTGAGACGGTGAAGGTCGCCATCATTGGTGTCGGTGCGAGGGGCTCCGGCCATGCGGCGCAGCTGGCGTCTCTCAAGGGTGTTGAGTTCGTTGGCATCTGCGACCTGGTCGAGTCCCGGGCGAAAAAATCGGAAGCGGCCGTCACCAAGGCGGGGCACAAGCCGAAGGTCTACTTCGGCGACAAGGAGGCATGGAAGAGGATGCTCGCGGAGACGAAGCCCGACGCGGTTTTCATCGTGACACCATGGGACGATCACGCCCCGATGTGCGTCGCCGCGATAAAGGCGGGAGCCCACGCCTTTTCGGAAGTTCCCATCGCCTGCACGATCCAGGAGATGTGGGACATCGTCGATACCTCGGAAGCCACGGGCAAGCACTGCATGATGATGGAGAACGTCAACTATGGACGCGAGGAACTGCTCTATCTCAACATGGTCCGCCAGGGCGCCATCGGTGAGCTGCTCCATGGTGAGGCGGCGTATATCCATGAACTCCGCAGCCAGATGGAAAATGGCGATTCCACAGGTTCGTGGCGGACATTCCAGTATGCGAAGCGGAATGGGAACCTCTATCCGACCCACGGTCTCGGTCCTGTGGCGCAATACATGAATCTCGGCCGGACGGAGGACAACTTCAGCCGGATCGTCTCGTTTTCCTCACCTGCCAAAGGCCGGGCGTTGTATGCGAAGAAATCCACCAAACTCACGAATCCCGAATTCAAGGATCTGGATTTCAAGGGTGGCGACATGAGCACCTCCATCATCAAGACGGCGCTCGGCCGCACCATCATGGTGCAATGGGATGAAACCTCCCCGCGACCTTATTCGCGGCACAACCTGATCCAGGGAACCAAGGGGACGCTGGCCGGTTTCCCGAACCGGATCGCGATCGAAGGAGTCACCAAGAGCTATCACGAGTGGGCGGAGGAGGAGGCGTGGGAGGAAATCGCCGCCAAATACGAGCATCCCCTCTACAAACGCATGGGCGAGCTTTCGAAAGAGATGGGAGGACATGGCGGAATGGATTACCTGATGTTGTTCCGGATCATCGAGTGTCTCCGGAAGGGAGAGCCGCTTGATCAGAATGTATATGAAGGTTGTTTCTGGTCCGCGGTGGGTCCTCTGAGTGAGAAGTCTGTCGCACAGGACGGCTCGTCACAGGTGTTTCCTGATTTCACCCGTGGCGGCTGGAAGACAACCAAACCGCTCGGCGTGATCTCCTGACCCGTGGACGGATCCGGCGTGCGGACGCCGGATCCCCAGGCCGGTTGTTGTCGGTTCCCATTGGTTGTTACCCAATTGGGGTGGGATTTGGAGCGGGATTTTGCTCGTATGGGTTTCCCCCGGGGATAAAATCCGGCACTTCCAGATGCCGGGTTCCCATCCATTTCAGGTTTTGAAACATCGCCTCCTCGCGGCGATGATCCTGATGGTGCTATTCTTCCTCGCCCAAGCACCGGCGGTGGTTGGCCAGGAAGTCCTGACTACCCTTGAATCGCTGGACAAGACCATGGCGAAAAAGGGCGGGATCAGCCTTTCCTTTGAATTGGAGGGGGTCGTCTGTGGAGTGAATCCACGGATGTCCAGTCTGGTGCTGCAGGATGACACGTCCACGATGCTGCTCGAACTGCCGGAAGTGCCCGCGGATTTCGTACCCGGAGCGAGGGTCCGGATCATCGGCCGGAATTCATGGGTTTACCGTGGGACCCACGGCATCCATCTGGGTACCGCCCCGCTTCTGGGAGTGGACGGCCTCCACGCCGGCATCGCCCAGAAGGCGGTGGTGAACCTGGAGAAAGGAAGGCAGCCTTTTCTTTTGGAATGGTTCAATGGAAATGGCGTGTCGGGTTTCATGCTGGAGATCGAAGGCGAAGGATTCCCCCGTGCCGCCATTCCGAAGGAATGGTTCAAGTTTCAGAAACCCGGGAGCGAGGAATGGACAACAGGACTGCCCTACCGGTGCTACCGGGGGAAAGACTGGGAAAGACTGCCAGCCTTCAAGGAAATGGAACCGGTCAAGACCGGGGTTTCACAAGGGGTTGATCCCCGCATGCTTCTTCCCGGAGACGGCAGCGGAGTGGCTTTTTCCGGCATGCTGGAGATTCCCAAGTCCGGCAACTACACGCTTTACCTGGCGACCGACGATGGGAGCCGGCTTTTCCTCGGAAAGGCCGATATCACCTGCCGGGTGATTTCCAACGGGGCCGCCCCGCCTGTCATTCCGGTTCCTTTGGTGGAATCGCCCGCGGTCGAGAGCGAGCATTTCTGGGGAATGGCCGAGGGGCGGGTCACCTTCGCCGGATTGCGCGACGGGTTTCTCGAACTCGACTTGTCCGGCACCGTTGTTTCCACGCAGGTGACCGTCCTTGATCCCCGTAATTCGTCCCCCCAGGAATTTCTGGACAAGGTGGTGAAGGTGACCGGCCTGAGATCCAATGCGGGCATGGTCGCGCTTGATGCGGGCTCCATAGAAATCTCCCCTCCGTCCGAACATCCGAAAAGGATCATCACCACCGCAGCCGAGATCCACCAGCTCTCCCCCAAGGAAGCCGAACAAGGGCGGGAGGTCAGGCTGACAGGCGTTGTGACAATGTCCTGTCCGCCGAATGTTGTCATCCAGGACTCTTCCGGCGGCGTTTTTGTGCAATACAACAACACCCTGCAATTCGGGGTGATCCCCAAGCCCAAGGAAATCTGGGAGGTCGTGGGGAAAACCGACGACGGGGATTTCTCGCCCATGGTCCTGAACGCGGTGCTCACATTCAAGCAAAACGCCGAGATTCCGAAGGGCGTCAAGCCGACCCGGGGGCAGTTCTCGGACGGAAGTCTGGATGCGGAGCAGGTGGAGATCGACGGCATCGTCGCCTCGTCCTCGTCCAAGCGGATCGAGCTTCTGACCCAGGAGGGTCCGGTCTTCATCAAGCACGAGAACGTGTATCCGCTCCCCACGAACACATGGACCAGCGAGCAGCACTCCGCCCTGGTCGGCAGTGTCATCAGCATCCGCGGTGTCTACACCGCTATTTGGGATATCACGACAGGACTGGTCAGCCCGTCGAACTGCCGTCTCGGGAATGCGGTGTTGTCGGTGACCAACCCCGCGCCGGCAGATCCTTTCGCCGCCGAGTCCATCCGCCCTTCGGACCTGCTGCTCTTCAACTCGGAGACCAGGGCGTTCCAGCGGGTGAAGGTGGCCGGCACCGTTCTCTTCAAGAACGGGACCGAACTCTACGTCAACGATGGGAAGAGCGGCTTCCGGATCCAGAGCCGCAATGCGGGCGAGGTCGACCGGGGCGACCTCGTCGAAGCGGTGGGCTTTCCCCGTCTGGAAGCGGCCTCTCCGATTCTGGTGCTGGCCCGGACCCGGAAAATCGGAGCCGGAACGCTGCCGGAACCGACGGTTCTCAAGGACGACTTCATTTCAAATCCCAAGCTCGATTCCTCCAATGTCACCATTCGCGGAACGGTGGTCAGCGATACCAAGCTTGAAAACACCCGGACGCTGGAGCTTTCGAAAAAATCGCTCACCTTCCTCGCGCACGTTCCGTTGGAAAGCAATTTCAACACGCTCTATCGCAAGGGAAGCCTCGTCGAGATCACCGGTGTGTATGTCCGTTCATCCCAGAACGCGATCGCGTTGCCCGCCGAGCCTTTCAGCGTCGAGGTCCTCGATCCCGCCCTCATCCATGTTCTGAAAAACGGCCCCTGGTGGACCCACAAGCACACCATCATTCTCATTTTCACCTTGTTCGTCCTGTTGCTTGTCACCTTGGTGGGGATGACCTTCCTGCGGCGCACGGTCATCAGGCGCACCGAGGAAATCGCGGTGCATCTCAGGGAAAGGGAGATCATCGAACGCCAGCGCGTGCTCGACCAGGAGCGCAGCCGGGTCGCACAGGATCTCCATGACGAGCTCGGTGCCGGACTCACGGAGGTCAGCATGCTGGCTTCCCTTGCCAACAATCCTTCCATCGACGGCAACAGCAAGCGCGAATACATCGATCAGCTCAACGGCGTCTCCCGCTCCCTGGTCACCGGACTGGATGAGATCGTCTGGGCCGTGAATCCCAACTACGATGCGGTGGGGGATCTCGCCGGCTACCTGTCGCTTTTCGCCCAGCAGTTCCTGCAACTGGCGGACATCGGCTGCCGTCTCAACATACCGGCGACCATACCGATGCACCGTCTGGGAACCCATGAGCGGCACGGAATTTTCCTGGCTTTCAAGGAGGGGCTCAACAATGTCGTCAAGCACTCGCAGGCGTCCATGGTCCATCTCGCCATCGAGGTTCGGGAATCCGTGCTTTTCATCAGGATCGCGGATGATGGCCAGGGGATCCCGCAGGAATCCGACGCGCCGCCGGGCGAGGGCCTGGGCGGCATGAGGAAAAGAATCACGCAGCTCGGAGGTATATTCCACATCGATGGCGGGACCGGACAAGGCACGACCATTATTTTTGAAATTCCATTAGAAACAACATGATCAAGGTCGCAGTCGTAGAGGACAACAAAACCACCCGGGAGGGCCTGAAAACCATCCTCAATCTTTCAGGGGATTTCGAATGTGTCTGCGTGTGCGAGACAGGGGAGGACGCGCTCAAGATGCTGCCGAAGCACGCCCCTGCGGTGGTGCTGATGGACATCCAGCTCCCGAACATGTCCGGCATCGAATGTGTCTCCAAGCTGAAGCGCCTCTTTCCCGGACTCATTGTCATCATGATCACCGTTTACGAGGACCCGGACCGCATCTTCAGCGCGCTGCGGGCGGGGGCCACGGGTTACATCCTGAAGCGTTCGCTGCCCCAGGAGGTCTTGTCCGCCATTCGCGAGGCCACCGGTGGCGGGGCTCCGATGAGTGGCGAGATCGCGAGAAAGGTCATCCAGTATTTCAACGCCCAGACCGAGGCGGAGGATGATTTCGAGTCACTCACCTCGCGTGAAAAGGCGGTGCTGGATCTGGTGGCGCACGGCTTCGCCAACAAGGAGATCGCCGCGCGTCTGTTTGTTTCGGTGGATTCGGTGCGCTGGCACCTGAAGAACATCTACGTGAAACTCCACGTCCACTCCCGCACGGAGGCCGCGCTGAAATTCAGGCGTTCCCAGTAGGGATGGGCCATGCCGCGGTTCCTTGGTTCAACGCATGGACCGCCTCGCCGGTGGCGGAATGGAAGGCATAGGAGTGCTCCAGCGTTTTTCCCAGATAGCGCTTCGCCATTTCAACCGCTTCCGGCAGCGGCCTGCCGAGAGCGATCCCGGCGGCGATGGCCGCGGACAACGTGCAGCCGGTGCCGTGCGAACCCGGGACAGGGATGCGCTCGGCTTCGAAGCGGTGGACCACGCCGCCTTCCACCAACAGATCCGTACAGACCGGGCCGTCGAGATGGCCGCCCTTGAGAAGGATCGCGGTGCCGAACCGGTCCGACAAGCGCCTTGCGGCGGATTCGAGCGCGGCGGCGTCCGGAATTTCCTCTCCCAGCAATGCCTCCGCTTCAGGAAGATTGGGGGTGATGATCCGGGCGAGCGGCAGGAGCAGTTCGCGGTAGGCTTCCATGGCATCCGGCTCCAGCAGGGGAGCCCCGGTGGAGGCGATCATCACCGGATCTACAACGAGCTCCACCTCAGGATGACTCCGCAGGATCTCCGCGGTGGCGGTGACATGGGCTGCGGAAAACAACATGCCGGTTTTGACGGCGGCAATAGGGAAGCTCTCCAGCATCAGGGAGATCTGGTCCCGCACGATCTCCACCGGCACCGCATGCACCGCGCGCACGATGTTCGCCGTTTCCGAGACCACGCAGGTGACGGCGGTGAGGCCGTGCACGTGGAAATGCTGGAATGTTTTCAAATCCGCCTGGATGCCGGCTCCGGCCGAGCAATCCGATCCGGCGATGGTCAGGGCGACAGGGAGCGCGTTCGTCATGCCGCTAGATAGCCGATGGATCAATATGGGCAATCTGTAACGTCCGGATCCCGCGTTTCGGCCATTCATGAGAATCGACTCGTCAAAAGGGCTGGTTCCACCGGTTATGAAGGCTGCGTATGCCATTGCTCGGAATAATATGAGACCGCGCGAGGGCTCTGGCATGTCCGCGTTACCACGAGAATGTGGAATTGCGGAGCCGCGACAAATCGTGACTTTGTGTTCAATATCGAAGAAAGTGTTCCAACCAGGTGAGACGGGATGAAATCTAAAATGAAGATCATCGCGATGGCGGTTGGCGTTCTTTTCATGATCGCTCTTGGCAGGGCGTTTTTCGTGCCGTTGCTGGAGCTTTCCTCGCGTTACTGCTTCCATTGCGGTGAGTCGCATGCCGTGGCCCGGATTCTGGGGATTCCGGTGTGGCAGTCCAAGGTGGATGACTTCTACCGGGATGGAGTGCCGGTTCCGCCACACCCCCACCGGATGATCGAGAGCAATCGTTCGAGCTATTCGCTGCTGCACGGGATGGAACATCGGGATGAATTTGGTGCGACGGGGAGAGGTGCCCGCGAGGCTTTGGTGGAGGGATGGCGCGGGTCTCCGGGGCAAAGGCGGGAAGTTGTCCGGCGGTTTATGGAGCTTGAACCCCGGGAGGATGATCGGATGGAAAACTTCATCCGGACATACGGACGAGGCACCGGCGCGGAGGCCGTGCCCTCCTCCGGGGGGCTGCGGATGCCCGAATGAGCCGGTCGCGTGATTTCCCGTTCCTTTCGTGCTTGGCAGGCCGGGGTCCGCACGGAACGATGGCGCTCATGGCAGGTGTGATCCGGGAATTCGATGGGCTTCGCGTCAAGGTGGACGACGTGATCTACATGCCCAGCCTCGATGCACCGCCGGACAAGCCGCATCCGTTCGTCTATTTCATCTCGATTCACAATGACTCTCCCCAACCGGTGACCATCCGTGGACGGAAATGGGTGGTGCGGGAGGACGCGGGGGAAGTCACCGTGGTGGAGGGGGACGGCATCGTTGGCCAGACTCCGGTGATCGAGCCGGGAGGACATTTCTCCTACAACAGCTACCACGTCATCGCCTGCGGAGCCTCCGCCACGGGTGCTTTTTTCGGTGAGACCGGGGCGGGGGACTGGTTTTACACCCGCATCCCGGAATTCCGGTTGGATGTGCCGAACTGGGCTTGAAGGATTCCAGCCTGTTCAATCCGACTTGCATCAACCGGAGTGCGATGGATACTACCCTTGGCATGGCCAGTATCCATCTTCCCGAGCGCTGCGGCGTGATGCTTCTACCCGACTGCACGTTGTTTCCGCATGGAGGCCTGCCGCTTTACATCTTCGAGCCACGCTACCGCCGCATGCTGGAGGAGGCTCTGGAGGGAGACTGCTTTTTCGCCATCGGCAGGCTGCTGGGTGAGGAAACCGGCAGCCCGGGGGATTACGTGGCTCCCGTGGGCACGATCGGTCTTGTCCGCGCGTCACGCGAGCAGGACGACGGGACCTCGCAACTGCTCATCCACGGTGTGATGCGGGTCCGGTTCACCGAGTGGCATCAGGAGCGTTCCTATCCCTATGCCAGCATCGAGCCAGTGATCTCGGTCTTCACTCCGGAGAACCAGTCGACCGCGGCGATGAAGACGCTGCGTGGTGCGGTCGAGGACGCCGTGCGCGCGCTGCCACAGCATGTCCAGGATGGTGTCTTCGCGCTGCTCGACCGTGCGGATGACCCCGGGCTCATGACGGACATCATCTGCCAGCAGTTCATCCACGAGGCGAACCTGCGGCAGGAGCTGCTGGAAATGGACTCCGTCGGAGACCGCATTCCCATGATCTGTGAATACCTGCGGAACGCGTCCCTGGTGGCGGAGGATTGATTTCAGGCCATGCGCTTCCAGAGCCGGCACGCCCATGTGAAAAGCCCGGCCATGAGAATGGCGAAAACCGGCACCTGCCAGAAGAGCGCGCTTTTCAGAGCCGATCCGGCGGGGACGTCGGGAAAGCCCGCGAGCAAGCGTGAGAAGGCGATGCTGAAAAGCCCGTAACCCAGATTGAAGGAAAGTCCCTTGACAGAGAGCACCGTGGCACGTTCCGAGGAAGCTGCCTCCGCGTGCAATGTGCGGCTGACGGTGAAACCGAGGAGTCCGAGCGTCGTCATCAGCAGCGTCGCGGGCAGCAGTCCGAAAATCGGCCAAGCCGGCACGAGCGCCGCAAGCCCCAGCAAGGACAGTCCGGCCGCGATACCCAGATTGGCGAGCGTCCCATAACGGGCGTTGAGACTTTTCGCGACCGAGGGGACGAACCAACCCAGCAGGCCGATGGCCGCACCGATGAAACCATAGCTCCACTCCGGGAGGTCGATGAGCCGGTAATAACTACTCGTGATCGTCGCGAAATTCCTGACGATCGAATCGATGCCCAGCCCGATGACCACCACCACAAGGGTCTTCGGATTGGTGAAAACCCATCTTGCGGTTTTCAAGGTGAGGCGGACCGCATCCCCGCAGGTGGTCCCTGTCGTATGCCTTGGTGGTTCCACCATGCCGAGGGTGATGAGGAAACAGGCGACGGCCTGGCAGAACACCAGGGCGACCGGCAGGCGATGCGCGATATCGGCGGAGATCCCGGCGCCTGCGGGCAGAATGCGGTTCAACGCGGCCGGATCATAAATCAGGCCGCCCAGGATCATCGCGATGACATACCCCGCGGATCTCCACCGCATCGCGGTCGCCAGCAACTTGTCCCATCTTTCCCCACGGTCCGTTTCCTCAAGCGAATCATAGGCCAGCGCCTCATCCGCACCACTCGCACAGGCTTCCGAAAGGCCGGAGCAGACGCGGTTCACCACGCAAAGCACGAGCAGCATCGCTCCGCCGTCCCGTGGTGCGACCAACAAGCAGAGCATTTCCACCATCATCAGCACCGAGGATGCGACCAAAAGCCTCTTGCGTCCGATGGTGTCCGCAAGAGCCCCGGACGGGACCTCGAAGAGGAAAATCGTAGCCGCCCAGATGAGGTTGAGCATCACGAACTGATCAAGCGTCAGTCCGAGGTCCAGAAACAGGATGGCGAGGACAGGATAGTACGCCCGCGCATTGTAGAAAACCGTGAACAGCACGAATCGCCGTGGATTTCCTGAAAGATCGGTGGCCGTCATGGTGGCAAAAAAAGACCCGGCTGGGACAGCCGGGTCAAGTTTTCAGAATGATCAGTTTGGTCCGCGGTCCACGTCGATGCGGAACGGGCGGCCACGGAGGCGGGAGTTGCGGGTCTTGTCCAGCACCTGCTGCACCAGATACTCCGGCACATCCACCAGCGAGTGTTTCGGGAACAGGGTGATGCGACCGAGGCAGCCATCCGGCAGGCCGACCTCGCGGTAGAGCATGCCGACGATTTCCTTCGCCATCACACCGTGGGTTTTACCGAGCGAGAGGAACAAACGGACCATGCCTTGCTCCTGCGGGATGGGGCCGCGTTCGAAACGGTTGTCCGGGCGGGGGCCACGGTCGTCACGCGGGCCGCGATCATCCCGGCGCTCGTCGCGCTGCGGACGATCCTCGCGGGGGCGCTCGCGGCGTTCCGGCTCACGATCCTCATCGATGACGGAGCCCTCGCGGCCGCTGGCCTCGCGGATCATCGTAACCAGCGCGCCGGCGATGTCCGTCGGCGTGTGGCCTTGTTCCAGCAGGCGGTCGATGTTGTCCTGATAGGCGTCGAATTTCCCGGATTCCAGGCGTTCCTTGAGCTCTTCGAAAATGATGTCGGCACGGCGTCCCTCCACTTGTTCCACGGATGGGATGCGCTCGCGCTTGATGACGTGGCGGGTGTATCGCTCGATGGATTGCAGCCGGTAGATTTCCCGGCCGAACACGAAGCTGACCGCGCGTCCCGAGCGTCCCGCCCGTCCGGTCCGTCCGATGCGGTGCACGTAGTCTTCCGGGTCGGTCGGAATGTCGTAGTTGAAAACGATGTCGATCTCGTCGATGTCGAGGCCCCGTGCCGCCACGTCGGTGGCGACAAGCAGTTCGACAGCACCCTCGCGGAACCGCTTCAGCGTGCGCTCGCGCATTTGTTGGGTGATGTCGCCATGGAGGCGGTCGGCGGCGTAGCCACGGTTCACCAGATCCTCGGTGCACTCATCCACCGAGCGTTTCGTGTTGCAGAAGATGATTCCGAGGCGTGGCGGATTCATGTCGAGGATCCGCGACAGTACCTCGACCTTCGAACGCTGGCGGACTTCGAAGTAGGATTGCTCGATGGTCGAGACGGTCTTCGCTTTCTGCAGGATCTCGACCTTCTCGGGATTGTTGCCGAATTTCTGAATCAGACGGCTTACGCCGGGATTCATCGTGGCGGAGAAGAACAAGGTCTGGCGTTCCGGAGGAAGCGCGGCGAGCAGCTCGTCCATCTCGTCCTTGAAGCCCATGTCCAGCATGCGGTCCGCCTCGTCGAGGACGGCCATCTTGATGCGGGACGGGTCGAAGCTGCCACGGCGGAGGTGGTCCAGCAGGCGGCCCGGAGTGCCGACGACGAGCTGTGCGCCGGAACGCAGCGCGCGGAGCTGGCGGTCGATCGGAGCACCGCCGTAGACAGGGGTCGCGTGGAGGCCCGGCATTTTGGCCCCGAGGCGGTGGACTTCCTCACACACCTGCACCGCGAGTTCGCGGGTGGGGCAGAGGATGAGAACCTGCGGGTGAAGTTCCCTCACATCGAGTTTCGCCAGCGCGGGCAGTGTGAAAGCGGCGGTTTTTCCCGAACCTGTGGCGGAGAGTCCGAGGATGTCCTTGCCGAGAAGGGCAGGCGGGATGCTCATCGCCTGGATGGGCGAAGGGCGCTCGTAGCCCAGGGTTTCAATGGCGGCGAGCAAGGTATCGGGCAAGCCGAGTTCGGAAAAAGGAGGCGTATCCATGTGCGAATGTAGTCGTAAATTCCGGACTTGCAGTGCATCTGGCTTGCCGGGCGGCGAGGCTATGGCTGGTTTTTCGCGGAAAACAAGCACGCATTTGAAATGATTTGCGATTGTTGAAAGATCGCTCCCGGAGGATGCGCTTTTCGGACTGTCATGGGTTGCCATGCACCCGCTCCCGTGCAAACTCCCGCCGTGGCAAGTTTTGAGGATCAGAAACGGGTGATGAATCTCTCACTCGGGGCGGCGGTGCTGTTGCTCGGCGCGAAGGTGACGGCGGCGGCTGTCACCGGTTCTTCCGCCGTGTATTCGGATGCGGCGGAATCGGTGGTCCACCTGCTCGCCGTCGCCTTCGCCGCGTGGGCGCTGCGTCTCGCCCACAAGCCGGCGGATGAGACCCACCACTTCGGCCACGACAAGGTCGCATTCCTTTCCGCCGGATTCGAGGGCGCCATGATCGCCGCCGCGGCGATACTCATCCTTTACGAAGCGGTGCGCCAGTTTGTCTTCGGAGTTTCCATCTCCCACATTGGTTTCGGCGCGGTGGTCACGGCTGCGGCCGCCGCATTGAATCTGGTTCTGGGCCTGTCGCTGGTGCGGATCGGCAAAAAAAACAATTCGCCGCTCATCCGGGCGAATGGCATGCATGTGCTTACCGACGTGTGGTCCAGCGTCGCGGTGCTCGTCGCCCTCGCCCTCATCCATTGCACGGGCTGGCTGTGGTGGGATCCCATCGCCGCCGTCATCGCCTCGCTCAATATCCTGCGCGTGGGTTTCAAGCTCATCCGCGAAAGCCTCGCCGGATTGCTCGACGAGGCCGATCCGAAGGTGGAAAGGGCGATTTGCGAACTGCTGGACCGGGAGGTCGACCAGCGCGGGCTGTCGTACCACAATTTCCGCCACCGCCACTCGGGCCGCACGCACTGGGTGGAATTTCATCTCGTTTTCGATGACGACCTCACCGTCGGCCAGGCCCATGAAGCCGCGACTGAAATCGAAGCCAGCGTGGCGGACCTGCTCAAGCCGGACGGTCGCGTGATTTCGCATCTGGAGCCAAAGTCCGCCGAGCACCATGAAGAGCGCTGGGAGGAAAGGTGAAGGATATGCCCTGAGCAGATCTCAGTGATAGAGCTTTTTTTCCAACATCCACTCCGCCACCCCGGTATGCAGCCAGGGATGGCTGCCGCCCTTTGACAAAGACTGGCGGATTTCCGTCGCCGATGCCGGATGATCCCCTTGGATGACATGCATCCGGAATCCGTCGCGCGGTTGTGGAGCTGCTCCCCGGGCGAGAACCGCGAATTCGACAACCGCCGCGAGCCGGTCAGGGCGGCTCCATCGTGGCAGCGCGTCCCATTGGTCGCCACCCATGATCCAGAAGAGGCGGGCTCCGGGGAACCGCTCCGCCATCGCCTCCGCAGTTTGGTAGGAATATGACGGGCCGTCTGTTTTCAACTCGAAGTCATCGACCACCGCCCATGGCAGGTCCGCTGTGGCCAGCCGCAGCATCTCACAACGGTCCTCGCCACCCGCGGGCGCGCTGCCCGGCTTGTGCGGGGAGATCCGGCACGGCAGGAACCGCACTTCATCCAGATCCAGGGTTTCTTTGGCCAGTGTCGCCAGATGGATGTGGCCGAGATGCACGGGGTCGAAGGTGCCGCCGAAGATTCCGATCCTGGATGATGTGGACATCCCTTCGTTCGGGGCTTTACCAAGCGGTGGTTCCATGGCCATTTTCTTCCTCCAGTGACCGACGCTTTTCAACTCCTGAATCTTCCAACAGGTCTTGTCTTTTCAGAAGAATCCCTGCGTGAGGCCTTCCGCGAGGCGGGGAAACGCGCGCATCCGGATGCGGGTGGAGCGGAGGGTGAATTCGCCGCACTGCGTGAAGCCTTGGCCACCGTCTCCAGTCCGTCCCGCCGCCTGAGGCATTGGCTGGAACTGCGCGGATTGACGGGTGAGGTGCGGGGAAGCATCGATTCCTCCCTGATGGACCTTTTTTCCGAGGTCGGTGCCGTGACCCAGCAGGCGGAGTCGGTGATCCGAAAAAGGGACGAGGCGAAGTCCGTTCTGGTACGGGCGATGCTCGAAGGGGAGACACAACTCTGCCGGGAGGCGGTGCAGCGCGCGGTATCCCGGGTGGAAACCCGGATCTCGCAGGAGTGCGGGATTTTTCCCGAACTCGAGATTTCAGGAAATCCCGATGGGGCGATGGCTTCGAAAGCCGCAAGAAACCTGGCATTTCTTGAGAAATGGCGCGCGGGCCTGCGGTCCAGCTATTCCCGCTTGATGAGCTGACGCCTCCTGCCGGACCGCAGACGCCGCGTCTTGCGCCGAAAAGTCTTACCGCCACCTTCATGATCATTTTCCCGGAGCAATTATCGATTCCGATTCGAAATCACAAAACCGGCCGGATTTATACGGTGGTCCGTGCCGATGCCGTCGATCCCACAGCGGACCGGATCTCCGAGGTCGTGTCGATCAGCAACGAGCCCGAGGTTTATGATCGCTTGTTCAAGCAACTGCTGGGCGGCCATCCATACCCTCGTGAGAAGGCGGTCGATTGGTTCAGGTCGATTTCGGAGGACTGGCGGACGGGCGGTCATTTCCGTTTCTTCGTTCTGGATGCATCGGGCGCGATCCGCGCGGCCTGCGGAATCAAGAGCAATGATCCGGACGGAGCCGAAATGGGATATCTCTCCTCATCCTTCCATACGGGCATCATGACCAACGCGGTGGTCGCGATATCAGGTGCGGCCAAGGCTGCCGGGTTCCGATCACTGGTGTGCCGGGTGAACCTTGGGAACCTGCGGTCCATCGCCGTCGTGCGGCGGGCCGGATTTTTGCCGGATGAAACAAGGGCGGATGAGAGCCGCGGTTGTTTCATCATCCGGTTGTAAGCGAGGGCGGAAACGATGCCTGAAGCCTGCCAGACGTGGTGATGGTGGGAAAGAATACGATTCCTTTCAGGAGTCTGCCCCACTTCCTGTATGGCTGTCAGAAAGCGGGGCTTCGGGATCACTCTTTACGGCTTCACCAATTCCGGCGCGGGACGTTTCTTCTCATCCTTGGTTTCCTTCTTCTGCTCGGCGAGATAGGCGACGAGGTCGCGGACTTCGCCGGCGGACAGGATGAGGCCCATCGGTGGCATGGAGGAGACAGGAGGTGTCATGGAGTCCACGTCGCTTTTCATCACCCGCAGGACTTTCCCGCTGCTGTCGAGGTCCACGTGTTCCGGCGTATCCGCGATCACGATGCCGGCGACGGACTTGCCGCCCTTGAGGGTGACACTGGCGATGCCGTAACCCATCGCCACCTTGGCTCCCGGTTCGACCATGGACTGGAGGAAGTGACGGCGGTCCCCGCGCAGAGCGACTCCGGAGAGATTCGGCCCGGCATCACCTCCGCCGTGTCCGCCGGAGTGGCAGCGCATGCATTGCCCGGCGGGATGGGACTCGAAGATCTGCTCGCCCTTCTTCGCGTCTCCGCCTTCCAGGGATGGAAGGAATGAGGTGAGCGGGTCCGTGGAACTCGCGGCGGCCGCCTTGAAGTCCGAGAGGGCTTTGACGACCGCTGGTTCGGTGCGTTTCGCCGCGGCATCCAGCAGTTCGAGCGCGGCAGGGGAAACCCCGCCTTGCTTCTGCAGATCGGAGAGTCCGGTGAGGAAAAGCTTGCCGCTGTCCGGAGCCTGGATGCCGGCGGCGAGTTTCCATGCCTCCTGCTTGCGGTGCGCGCTGCCGGTGGTGGTTGCTTTTTCCAAACCATCGAGCGCGGTGGCGGGCGAGCTTTCCACGAGGCGGCGGAGCGAGGCGATCGCGAGGTCATCTTCCTTCCCGGCGGCAAGTTTCACCAGCAGCTTGTCGAAGCCGTCCGGCTTGCGGCTGGCGTAGAGGTCCAGCGCATCAGCGCGGGCAGCTCCGGGGAGCTGCTCGTTGAGGACGAGCGCTTCGATGTCCTTGTCCGGCACGGAGGAGATGTCGAGCTTGTCCTGGAGCACGAGCGAGAGCGCGGCATCGAGGAATTTTCCTTCGGTCTGGACCAGAGGGGTGATGCTGCGGTTCAGCACTCCGCGGATGAGCTCCGGGTTGCGGGCGGGCAGGGGAGCCATGCGGCCGGTGGACTGGTCCACGGAGCTCGGGGTCGTCCATTCGGAAAGCAGGCGGAAGGCTTCCTTGCGGGCATGCGCCGGTGCCTTGGCATCCAGCGCGACCTTGAGCACGCGCCGGGCGTTCGTTTCGTCACCGGTGCGGAAGGCGCTGTGGAGCAGGCGGCGCCACTGCATGGTGCTGCGGTTGTCCGGTGCGGGCTGGTCAAGCATCGCGGCAACCAGCGGACGGACCGCCGTGATGTTCTGATCATTGATCGAACGCACCGCCTCATCCGAAACGGTGCGATCCGCATCGTTGAGGAATCCGGCGAGCTCGACGGACTTCAGACGGCGCAACGCGATGACCGCGGCAAGACGGATCCTGGCGCTGGAATCGCTCTTCCTCGCGCCGAGCTGTTTTTCATTTTCCAACAACGACAGCGCGTGGGAGCCCGCGTGGCGGAGATAGGGATCGTCGGTCTTGTCCAGCATCGAGCAGATGGCAGGCACCGCGGCTGTCGCACCGAGACGACCGGCGGCGAGGGCTGCGTGGAGCTGGACGCGCGGCGAGGTGTCGGAAATGAGCTTCGCGAATGGAATGCCGTCGGCCTTGAGGCCGGATTCGCCAAGAGTCTTGATCGCCTGTGTGCGGACCTCCACATCGCGATCCGCGAGAAGAGGAAGCAGCGCGGCGCGCGCGCTTTCACGCAGCGCCGGGGCTGCGGCGGGGGTGTTTGTGGTGCCCGGGAGAACCGCGGCACCACGGCGGGCGATCACGCCCAAGCCCCACACGCCGTGAAGGCGGGCGAGGGGATGGTTGGTTTGTTTCGCGGCGCTGGCGAGCATCGGCAGGCCATCCGGCTTGCGGGTGAGGGCGAGTTCCGCGCGCAGGCGGACGCGCATGTCGGGGTGCGTGAGCAGGCGGCCGAGCTCGTTGACAGGGCGTTTTTCAAATCCCTCCTTGATCAGCGCGGCTGCCTCCTTGGCCTCTTCACCACGCCATGGTTTTTCCGCGGCCACCTCATAGACGCGGCCCGCCTCATGCGAGGCCCAGCCGGTGATGAAGTCCGTGACCAGGAGTTTTCCGTCCCAGGAATATTCGGCATCCGTCACTCCGGCACCCCAGTTGAACTTGCGGGAGTCGGTCATTTTCATGGATGCGCCCTTCGGCTCCACCTTGAACGACCAGATTCCGGAGTTCGCCGCGCCACCCTTATAGTCACAGATGAGGAAACGGCCCGCCTCTTCTTCGGTAAATCCGGTGCCGGGATGATAGGTCAATCCGGAAGGGCCGGAGGTGATGTGGGCCACCGGCGGCAGGATGTAGGCGGGCTGCGCCGGATTGGCGAGCTGCCAGATCTTCTCATCCATCCAGCGGGCGGGGGGACGTTCCTCCATGCCCATCTGGCGGTGGTGGACCAGCAGTCCCTGGTGGCCCATGTTCCAGCCGGAATCGGCTCCATCCACCACATAAACGACACGCGCCTGGTCGCCTTGATCGCAGTTGTTATCCACGGAAATCGCGTTGCCCTGTTCGTCGAAGGCGATTTCCTTCGGGTTGCGCAATCCGGTGTGGATGACTTCGAAATTCGTGCCGTCCGGATCAAAGCGGAACACGCAGCCTTCGTCCGGCATTTCGTATTTCACTCCCTCCTTGGTGACGATGTTCATGCCACGGTCGCCGAGGGTTCCGTAGATCCGACCGTCCGGGCCGAGAACGAAACCATTCAGGTCATGACCGGAAAACGAGACGCGCACGCCGAAGCCGTCCTGCACCACATCCCGCACCTCCGCCATCCGGTCGCCATCCTTGTCGCGCAGGGCATACACCTTCGGAATACAGGCGAGGAAGACGGTTCCTTCGTATGCGAAGACTCCGGCGGCAGGTCCGTCCAGCACGTCGTTGAATTTTCCGGCGAACACACCGCTTTTCTTGAAAACACCCGAGGCATCGGGTTCGGAAAGCACACGCACCAGATCCTCCTTCTCGGTGAGGAATTTCAACGAGCTTTTCTCCTCCTTGTCCTTCCACTTGTCATGCATCTTGCGGCGGTCCTCCGTCGTGCGGGAGGAGATGTCGTCCAGGTACCAATACAGGTGATCGCGGTTGTCCGGCACCCCGTGGCGGAACCGGTGCGTCTCGCTCACGTAGATCTCGCCCTTCTCCCCGACGCTGAGCGCCGTCGGCGACGTCACGCCCTGATCCTTGTAGTCGGCGATCACCTTCGCCTTCGTTCCCAGGGGGATGGTCAGTCCGGGGATGTCGGCGCTCGCCACCAGATCCGCAGGCGCGACCTTGCCGCCGTGGGTGGTAGGAGGAAATGTGGGTTTGTCCGAGTCCGTCAGCACGAAATGGTCTGCCAGGATCACACCCCAGCCGCCGCTCTCCAGATCCACGATGCGGATCTGCGCGCTCTTTCCTTTCAGCGCCGAGACGTCCCAGATGACCGGCTTCAGATTCAACGAGCCTCCGCCGGTTGCTTCCATCTCCACCTTGCCGTCCACCACGAGTTGCACGGCGGTCTTTCCCTTGTGGTTTCCTCCGGCGACCAGGAAGCCGACGTATTTTTCCGTAAGCTTGAACTTGGGTGATTCCAATGTCCCTTGGGTCTTGTCTCCACCGTGGGCCGAACAAGCGAGAGAGTCTCCGGAAAATCCCGAGATCTCCGACGTCAGGCCGTCGCAGCGTCCGGCCACCGGGGCCAGTCCGAATCCGTCGCCGTCCACTTTCCAATCCCCAAAACCATCACCCTCGAAGGATTGCAGAACCCGCGTCTCGGCGGAAGAAGTCACGGCGGCAAGCAGAAGCCCGGAGGCACATAGGATACCAAATTTCATCGGGCCGATGCTACCGGGTTTCGGGCGACTTTCTATCATAATAAGTGCAAGAGATTTATGGGTTTTGTGTGCTAAGTTTTTCAGGGAAAGGATCATGGGCGGTCCTTCGGACGAGGGTGGCGTCGGATTTGTCAGGGGGAGGACTTCTTCGTGACACCGGTGTGGAAACAGGGCTAGCAATGGGCATGGCATTTGAACTCAACGCCCGGCTGGCGGCAGGTGGTTTTGAAATCGGGCGGATCGGCGGCTGCCGGTTGTCCCTGAAGAACAACGCGATCTTTCCATGGTTCCTGTTGATTCCCGAAGTGGAGGTGGAAGACCCGCATGAACTGCCGGTGGAGCAATATCACACGGTGATGGAGGCCCAGCGGCGGGTGTGCCAGTTCGTCAGCGCTTATTTCAAACCTGAGAAACTCAACACCGCGCACATCGGCAACCAGGTGCGGCAGATGCACATCCACATCGTGGGACGCAGCACGGGAGATCCGGCGTGGCCGGGAACGGTGTGGGCGTTCGAGGGGAAAAAAGCATACACACCTGAGGAGGTGGAGGAAATTTCAAAAGCCGCCCGTGGGTTTCTCGGATTGGAATGATTTTCTCCGCAAGGTTTTCCCGTCCGTGGCGTAACATGCTCCACATGAAACCCATCATCACCGTTCTTTTCGCCTCCGCCGCCATCGCCTGCGCCGGTCCGGTTTCGCTTTTCAACGGCAAGGATCTCACCGGCTGGACGGCGGATGTCCCGGCCGCCGACAAGGACGCCGGCATTTCCCCGAGCTTCATCGTAAGGGATGGTCTGCTCGTCAGCATGGGAAAGCCGGAAGGACATCTGGTTTCAAACGAGACCTATTCCGACTACACGCTCACGGTGGAATACCGCTTCCCGAAAAAAGGCGGAAACTGCGGCGTGCTGGTCCACTCATCCACACCACGCGCGCTTTACGGGATGTTCCCCAAATCCATCGAAGTGCAGATGATGCATGAGAACGCCGGGGATTTCTGGTGCATCCAGGAAAACATCGAGGTTCCGGACATGGAGAAAAGGCGTCCGCACAAGGATGGGCAGAAGTTCGGAGGTGGGCCGGATGACGCGCGGAACATCAAGAACCTGACCGATGGCTCCGAAAAACCGCTTGGCGAGTGGAACACCATGACCATCCAATGCAAGGGCAAGGAGATCATCGTCCACGTGAACGGCACGCTGGTGAACCACGGGACCAACTGCACCGCGGGCTCCGGAAAAATCGCCCTTCAGGCGGAAGGCACGGAAGTGGAGTTCCGGAAGGTGGAGATGGTGAAGGACGCCGGATGATTTGCGGGAGAGGCCGTTTCGCCATAACCGCGTTGTCGGCTGAAGAGCCGGGTGCTCCCGTTCGTAGTCCAGCCCTTCAGGGCGTCTTTCGGGGGCCTCGGAGGACGCCCTGAAGGGCTGGACTACATGCGAAGAACTCCACGTTGATCATACGCCATGGGAGAGTGGGCTGGCATAGGACCTCCGACCCGCTTCGGCGACATGTTTTTTACGGAGTGAACGGGATGGTCACCCTGAGCCGGGCGAATTTTTTCGGAGCGCCATCGGCAGGGATGACGACGGTGATGTCATCAGGATCCGTGCCGTTTTCCACGACGGTGAGAGGCGGGCCGTTGACGGCGTCTCTCATGATGGGGATGGACGCCCATGGTGGTTCGATGGAGGAGGAACTTTCCACGGCGATGGCATAATCCTTCGCGGCGTCCGCCCGTTTGAAACGGACGATGAGGTTGCCCGAGCCGTCCACGGTGGTGGCGACGGGGGATGCCGAGGTGCTGGCAACGGGCGAGGTGCCGGTGACGAACTCGACGGCATTCGCGATGCCGTCGTGGTCAGGGTCCGCATCCGGAGCGCGGTCGGCACCGCTCAGGGAAGGGTAGGCGTCATACCATGCTTGATAAGGGGAAAGCGGGGTGGCGTTCGCTTGATTAGAGGTATTGCTCTCGCCATCGCCATTCGTGGCGGTGATGACGTAATAGTAGGCGGTGCCGATGGTGACAGCGGTATCCAGATAGCTGGTCGTGGAAAGGGTGGTAAGCGTGGTGTAGGGGCCGCCGGAGAGGGTGCCGCGTTTCACGATGTAGCTGGTGGCTCCGCTGACAGGAGTCCAGCTCAGGTTGACCCGGGCATTTCCCGCGGTGGCGGTGAGTCCCGTCGGTGCGGCGGGAACGGGTGCCAGCGGGGTGGCGGTGGCTTGGGCGGAACCGCCCGTCTCCGCTCCGCCTTTCAATGCGGTCACGACGTAATGATAAGCGGTGCCGTTGGTGAGGCCGGTGTCGGTGTGACTCGGCGTGGTGACGGTGGCCACGGTGGTGTAGGGACCGCCCGAGGTCGTGGAGCGTTTCACATTGTAACCCGTGGCACCACTGGCGGCGTTCCAACCGAGTGCGACCTGGGAATTTCCACGCGTCGCGACAAGATTGGCTGGCGGGGCGACGCTGGTGAGGACGATATTGTCGAGGAACACGGTGTTGTCTCCGCCTGCGAGATTGGTGCCGACGAACGACAGCGTGTGGATGGCGGCGGTGGCGGGAAAGGTGGCCGTCACCGTGGTGAAACTGGTGGAGCCGGGGACGTGGCTCTGGATCACGTTGCCATCGATGGCGACATCCCAGGATTCGCCGCCGTGCTGGGCCTCGCCCGAACGCTGGGCGGCCCTGTAGGTGAACGTGTAGACATTGCCGGGGACAAAACCGCCGAGGGTTTGGGAGATTTCCCCGTAGCCTTGGACGAAGGCGGCCTGCGTGCCGGCGGGCGACGCCGGGTTGCCGAATCCGCTGCCGTTCGCGACGATGCCGGAGCCGTTGCCGGGACTGCCGCCGAAGGTCCAGCGGGCGTCGGCGGGGTTGTAGCGGTAGTTGTTCGCGCCGATCGACGGGGTTTCGAAACTGAAATTGCGATCGGTGTTCAGGATGGCGATGCGGGCGGCGCCGGAGTCGGCGCTGCTGCCGTTGTTGAAAAGCACCCGGGCGAAGACGGTGTGCCAGCCGGGGCCGGGGTTCGACCAGGCGAAGGTGTAGGGCGCGGTGGTGTCGGAACCGAGCAGGGTGGTGTTGTCCGCGTAGAATTCGACGCCGCTGACGAGGTTGCCCTTCGCGGTGACGCTTGCCGCGAGATTGACGGTTGCGGTGTTGGCAAACGAGGTATCGGTCGCCGGACTGGTCAGTGCGATGACGGGCGCGGCGGGCAGGGGCGGGGAGGAGAGCGTGACGTTGTCGATGAACACCGTGTTGTCGCCACCGTTGAGATTGGTGCCCGCAAAGGCGATGTTCTGGGTGGTCGCGGTGGCGGTGAAGGTCGCGGAGCAGGGAGTGTAACCCGTGCTGCCGGGGCTGTAGGATTGGATCACGGCGTTGTTCACCTTCACGTTCCATGTCTGGCCACCCTGTTGGCTCGCACCACCTCTTTGCGCGGCGGAGAAGTTCAGCGTGTAGGTTTTTCCGACAGTGAATCCGGATACTGTCTGGGAAATGCTGCCGAGTGCCTGGACGATTCCGGCCTGCGTGCCGAGCGGGGCGTCCGCATTGTTGAAGGCGCTGCCATTTCCCGCGATGCCCGAGCCGCTGTTGCCACTCTGCGCGCTGAAGATCCATGTGGCTCCGGACGGGTTGTAGCGGTAACTGCCGCCGCCCGTGCCGATGTTCGGAGTTTCGAAACTGAAATTCGGAATCGCGGGCGTGGCGGTGGAGATCCGCACGGCATCGATGAAGACGGTGTTATCGCCTCCGTTGGTGTTGGTTCCGGCGAAGGACACGGTGTGATAGGTGGCTGTGGCGGTGAAGGTGGCCGTGTAGGTGGCATAGCTGGTGCCACCGGGAGCGTTGGTCTGGATGACGTTGCCATCGACGGCGAGATTCCACGTCTGCCCGCCGTTCTGCGCGCTGCCGGAGCGTTGGGCGGCGTAGTAGCTGATGATGTAGCTGGTGCCGGGAACGAATCCGGAGAGCGTCTGCGTGAAGGTGCTGATGCCTTGGACAAACGCCGCCTGCGAACCGTCGGGTGCGTTGGGATTTCCGAAAGCACTGCCATTGGCAAGGATGCCCGAACCGTTTCCTGAAACGCCGCTGAAAGTCCAGACACCGCCGGATGGATTGTAGGAATGTCCGTTGATCCTGGGGTTTTCAAAGCTGAATCCGGCGATGGCGTTCGCCGGGGTGCTGGCTTCGGCGGAGTTCGCGCTCTGGCCATTCGCATTCACGGCGGCGACGACGTAATAATAGGTGACGCCGTGGGTCAGTCCGCTGTCGCTGAAGGTGAAGTTGGTGGTGGTGCCGACGGTGGTGTAGGGGCCGCCGGGAGTGGTGGCGCGTTTGATGGTGAAGCCGGTGGCTTCTGGTCCGCCCGCCCACGAGAGTTTGATCCGGAGGCCGGTGTCCGGCGCTGCGGTCAGGCCGGTGGGCACGGGGGGGAAGAATTTCAGCACATCGATGAGGACCCGGCGTTTGGTTTCATTGTAGGCGGAGTCGTTCGTGTTCGTGATGTTTACAAAAATCTCGAACTGCACGGCATAGCGGCTGAAGTCTGCCGCGAGCGCGTAGTAGTCGAGCAGCGTGTTGTCCGCGACGCGGATGACACCGGTGTTGTCGATGGTGAAGGTCGCCCCGGTATTGCCGCCGGTGATCGTGTAAACGAGCGGGCTGGAGTTCGGATTCGTCGCGGGCACGGTGCCGACGGTGGTGTCGTTCGGGGCGTGTTCCCGCACGCTCAGCCGGGTGGGTTTCCGCGCGCCCGCCACACTGCCGGAAATGGAGTAGTAGCCGAGGCTGGCGTAGTTCGAAAATCCATTGGTCAGGGGATCGTTCTTGCCAGCGCCGGTGACGCGGAAGGTGTAGGTGCCTGCGGCGAGGGTGGTGGTGATGGTGGATGAAATGGAACCCTGAGCGTCCGCCGTGTTGATGACGACGTTGCCGGCATTCACGAGCGTGGCCTTGGTGGCAAGGTTCGCCCAATCGCCGACGGGACTGGCGGTCAGGGTCACCGCGCCGCCGGTGGTGGTGAATTGGAAGGCATCCGTGTCGCCGGTCCGTTCGATGACGCCTTGGGCGGTGACATTGTTGTTGGTGGAGGAAACGTCGAGATAACGTGAGGTTGCGAGATTGTCTCCGGTGTCGTCGGTGCGGTAGCCGACGTTGTTGTTCGCGGTGGTGACGGTGAGCAGCTCGTCCTGATGCTCGTAGGCGTATTGGAATTCACCTTTGGCCCATGCCGTCACCGGCTGGTAGTAGCCCACGCCCATGATGGGTGCCCAGCCGGTCTCACCCGATCCCTGGCCGCCGTAGTATTCCTCGCGGTCCGTACCCGGATCGCCGTTGGGTTTCGGAAGGTCCCTCCCCTGGTGGCCGAGGCCGAGCGTGTGGCCCGACTCATGTGAGCCGACTTCCGCAGCGGCCTTTCCCGCATAGTAGGCCGCCCAGCAGACGGTGTCGTTGCCCCAGTTCCATGATCCGAAATAAGCCACCCCGGCACCTGTCACGGGATTCGGACCGAAGCAGCATCGCTGGCGGCTCGCGGCGGGCGCGGCTTCGAATACCTTGATGTCGGTGGTGACGTTGATGTTGAACGGCATGAAATCCTCCGCGACGCGCTTCCAGACTTCCTTGATGCCGGCGTTGTCGATGTTCGGCCGCGAATAGGTGACGCCACCCCAGCTCGATGTGTAGCCGCCCGCGAAATCCAAGTATAACACGGCGGGCGACCCGGGATAGCTTTGCAGGGAGACGATGTTCTCGCTGTAACTCGGCACATGGTCCCGCACCGCATCCGGACGCAGCGGCACGATGTTTTCCTCTTCCGCCGCAGAGGCTTTCACATGATCGTGACCGGCATGTTCGTCCTCCATCCCGATGCAGACGACCTCGTCGAGCTGACGCAGCCACAACTCGGGCGCCCCGTCATTTCCCGTCGGTTCGACGCGGTAGGCGGTCTTGCTTTCGGGGAACTCCATGACGGCCACGGCTTTGCCCGCTTTCCCGCCTTCCGGTGGATTCAGGATGAAAAACTTCCCGGTCTCCGGTGTGTCGAGAGTGCCGGAAACGTAGTTCACCCGGCCGTCCGCGATCTGGATGATCCTCACCACGCCGCGTGCGATCACACCCTCGGTCAGCTCGAACTCCACGGGGGAGCCATCTTTCGACTGCTTGAAACTCTGGAGAAACTCCGGGTCCCACGGGCGCTTGGATTTCCCCGGTCCTTGCAACCCCGCCGCGTAGGGATTGGTCCGGATGTCCATTTCCCGCGAGTGGGATCCGGGCGCGTTCGCCGCCGGGGAGGAAGCTGTCGCGGCGGCCCCATCGTCGGCAGCGGCAAACGGAGCCACAGCCTCGTCTTCGATCTTTTGGGGAGTCTCAGCGATGGAGGCCTCCGGTGTGACATCCGCAGGCGCATCCTGATGGCGGAAAACCATGCCGCCGATCATCGCCAACAGCAGGATGAGTCCGACCGGAATGAGGTATTTTAAAGATGAGGTTTTCAAGGGATGAAGGGATGGGTGAGCACTGGCGACAGATTTTCAGCACCGCAGACAACGGGGTCTCAGGTGATGCGGGGATTTTCCGAATATGGGTTTCACAAACCACCGGCACGAACCGGTCCATGGTCTATTGGACGCACTGTGCTTGATACCAAGTCACCTGATCCAGAACCATCAGCCTCCTATTTTATGTGGGAGGAGTGTGGGATGAACAATGGAAGTCACCCGATAAGGAAACCATCATATCGACCGCAACCCGGTGGATTGAACACGGGCAGGGTCTTGGACTGCGGCAGCTTGCTGCCGCTTTTCGTCGCCAGCTTGCTGGCATGGCGAAGCCCCGGTGGCTCCGGCAAACTGCTTGCAAGGGCAAGCATTGACCCAAGACAATTTGGGTCAAATTCCCTACGGTGAAGAGCTGGACCTTTCTTCCGCCATTCCTTCCGGCGGTGACAGCCGGAGGCGTATCCTCAAGACCGTTCCGGAAACTCGCTCTTCCATCTTGCGAGGGCGGTCTTGATCTCCTCGGTTTGACGGGTGGGGCTGAGTTCCCAGATAAGCGGGCATCCGGCCGGGAAAAATTTCAACAGCGAGGCGTATTCCAGCGTCCCGCTATAGGGGGTGCGGTGGTCGCGCGCGGGCCATTGCACGTCATGCACGTGGCCGCCGATGATATGTGGCGAGATTTTCTCCAACCACTCGAGGTGATCGAGCAGGCCGAGGTTGTGCTTGAGCTGGACGTGGCCGAAGTCATGCCAGTAGCCTACCGCGGGGTGATCGGCGAAGTGGGCCTGCAGCGCGATCATCTCACGCTCGGTCGGCATATCCTCGAAGCGGGAGCGGGATTCGATGGCGAGCTTGATGCCGGCTTTCTCCGCCCGGTCGGCGATCTTGCCGAGGGAATCGATCGCACGTTGGTAATAGAGCGGGCCGATTTTTTCACGCTTCTTGACGAAGGCGAGCTTGTGCTTGATGTAGTCGGCGGTGTGTTGGCCGCCTTCCGACACGGTGGTGGTGAGCTTCTTGGTCCACTGGGCTGGATTCATCGGCACGGAACCCATGTGGAGCACCAGGTATCGGGCCTCGAACCGTTCGGCAAGTTCCAGCGTGCGATAAGTCATGTCCATGGCCCGCTGGCGGTCATGGGGACGGTGCGAGGTGTATTCGTAGGCGTCCGGCGCGTCGATCATGACCTCCACGGGGGACGGGAAAAAGTTATGCACGCCCGAGCAGGTGAAGAGGCCTCGCTCATGCGCCTTCAGGATGCCCGGGAGTTTGGCGATGGTCATCCCGTGGGACAGCTCGATGTTGGTGAATCCGAGATCGATGATTTCCTCAATCATCGACTCACCGTCGGTATGACGGTGGTTGTTCCAGCAGGTTGAGAAGGCAAGCATGGGGAGATGTGAGAAAACCGGGCGGAAACATGCGGCTTGGCAGCTGTCTCCGCCCGATCTGAAGAGCGGATCAGAGGGGGCGGATCTTGATGTTGCGGAAGGAAATGGAACCGTGGTCTCCCTGCAGGGCTACGAAGCCTTTGCCGGATTTCGCGAACAACGGCATCTTGCCGAACTTGCTCTTCGCGACGCGTTCCTTGAAGTCCTCGCCGTTCATGTTGTATTCGAAATATTTCACACCGTTGATCTCATGCACGCACTTCTCCGGTGTGATGGTGAGCTTCACGTGGTTCCACTCGCCGGCGGGCTTGGTGGCATCGAGGGGCTTGCCCGTCTTGGCGTCGATCTCCGGCTTGTAGAGGGCGTAGAGCCAGCCGCAGCGTTCCGGGTCCTTGGCCTTGGCATTGTCCTCAAGCTGGAATTCCGGTCCGGTCGCCCAGACCGCGCCACCTTCGTTGGTGACATGGAAGATGATCCCGCTGTTGCCGGCTTCGGAAATGTTGTAGTCCAGTTCCAGCACGAAGGCGGAGAACTCCTCGCTGGTCACGATGTCACCCGCGTCGTGCGGGTCCGCGCAGACGAGCGAGCCATCCTTGACGACCCAGCCGGGGCGGATGTCGGTCTTCTTGAAGTTGCTCCAGCCGGCGAGGCTCTTGCCGTCGAACAGGAGCTTCCAGCCGTCGGCCTTTTCCTTTTCGGACAACGTGTTGATCCCCGGGTCCCCGGGGGCGGCGAAGGCAAGGGCGGGAGCGAGCATGGTTGCGAGAATGAGGGATCGGATGGGTTTCATCACCGGAGATTTAAGCGCGCTGTCGGACGGATGCCAGCAGAACCATTGGCTTTCCGGAAGTTTTCGAGAACAAAAAAAGGCCCCCTCGCAGAGGGAAGGGGCCTTTGATTTAAGTCGGAGCCATGATGGCATGTCCGGCTGAAGGTCTTGGGACGCCCGCTCCTCCTGCCTGAGGAAGAGCGGGGGTCGCAAGATGCGCTTCAGATCCGGAACTGCCAGAGGGCGTCCACTTCCTTGTCACGCCATGCGGGACGGCGGGCCATGGGGTCCTGAAGCGTGCGGATCGCCTTGCGGCCGCCGGTGCTGAGGAAGCTCTCGCAGTCGATGGTGACGACGTCGAGGCCCATGTAGTAGGTGCCGTGCAGTGTGGTGACGGAGTCTTCTCCGAATGCTTCCGCGAGGTGGGCTTTCAGCAGGTCCGCCTCCTTCCTCCCTAGAAAAAGGAAGGCCGGGGTTTCTCCGTGATCGCATTTGGCGCGGATGATGTCTGATACCGCCTCGCCGTCCCAGGCGTCCGTGAAGGACAACTCGGACGGCACCATACTGGTATCCGGGTAGTTGGTGTGGTGTTCTGTAATGTTCATTTGGTTTGTTCTGAGGAACGATTTGGAGCTAGCAGCCCCCGTGCCATCAGGCGGGCGGGGCCGCTCCGGCAAGCCCGCCAAGCGGGTCCGCCGTTGTAACCGGATCAGTGCCAAGGCTCCAAATCACTTCGGAATTCTGTAACATTTTCATCAAGTCGCGAACGGTACCTCGTGACGTTTTTGCCAGAGTCGGGCGGCGGTGTTGATAGTGAGGGGGGCGTGGAGACAGGCTTTGACGCTTTCCGCTGATTCCCTTTGCTATTTCCGACGGATTTTGCCATTCCGCTCCGGCGGAATGGTTAACTTTTCCGTATGATCGTGCCCGATGCGGGCGAATCTTCCCCGGCGTCATGGCTCACGAAACACTTCACATCATACGGGCGACATGGAAACGCCTGCGAGGCGTACTGCGGTCGCTTCTGAAGTCTCCGCAAGGTCCGAGGGCGGTGGTGTTCGCGGTGACCCTGGTGCTGCTGATGATCGCGATCAACGGCCTTAACGTTTTGAACAGCTACGTGGGGCGGGATTTCATGTCGTCCATCGAGCACCGGAACATGAGGATGTTCGAACTGCAGGCGCTCTACTATGTCGGGGTGTTCCTGCTCTCGACGGCGGCGGCGGTTCTTTATCGGTTCACGGAAGAACGTCTGGGGATTCTCTGGCGCGAGCAACTGACCCGACGGCTCATCGGAGCCTACATGGACGACCGGACCTACTATCGGCTGGACTCCGCCACGGGCGTGGCCAATCCCGACCAGCGTATTTCCGAAGATGTCAGGGCGTTCACGACCACCACGCTTTCGTTCATCCTGCTCATCGTGAACGGAACCCTGACGGCCATCTCCTTCTCCGGGGTCTTGTGGTCCATCAGTCCTTTTCTTTTCTGTGTGGCGGTGACGTATGCGGTCTGTGGTTCTGTGTTCACCATCTTGCTGGGAAAACCGCTGATCCGGCTGAATTACAACCAGCTCGACATGGAGGCGAACTTCCGGGCGGATCTCATCCATGTGCGGGAGAATTCCGAATCCATCGCGCTCGCGCACCGCGAAGGCCGGTTCAAGGCTCGCCTGAACAAGCGGCTGGACGCCTTGACGACCAACTTCCGCCGGTTGATCCGCATCAACCGGAACCTCGGTTTCTTCACGAACGGATACAATTATTTCATCCAGATCATTCCGGCCCTCATCATCGCTCCGATGTTTATCGCGGGAAACAAGGAGTTCGGTGTCATCACCCAATCCACCATGGCGTTCGCGACCCTCCTGGGCGCGTTCTCGCTCATCGTGACGCAGTTCCAGTCCATCTCGGCCTTTACCGCGGTTACGGCGCGGCTCCACAGTCTGAATGACGCCATCGAGAAAGCGCATGAGGTCACTCCTTGTTCCATCGCGGTCGATGAGACGGTCGACCGGATGATTTACGAGAACGTCACGCTTCTCACCGCGGATCGCGGCAGGGTGCTGCTGGCCGGATTGAATCTGGAGATCACCCGCGGGTCGCGCTGGCTGGTCAAGGCGCATGACGACGCGCAGAAGGTCGCGCTCTTCCGGGCCACGGCCAGCGTGTGGGACAATGGCGGCGGTCATATCATCCGTCCCGGACTCGACAATATCCTGTTCCTTCCCGAACGCCCTTACCTGCCACCCGGCACGCTGCGCGAGGTGCTGCTGCGGACCGGTGCGGAGAACGTGGTTCCGGATGAGTTGATCCACAGCGTGCTCGCGAAGCTGGATCTGGAGGAAATCATCGCCCGGGCGCATGGCCTCGACACCGATCAGGATTGGGACGACCTGCTTTCCATCGGCGAGCAACACCTGCTGTCCGTCTCCCGGATTTTCCTCGCGAAACCCGCATTCGTCTTCCTGGACCGCCCCGGCAGCGCGCTCACGAAAAACCAGATTTCCAGCATCCTGGAGAAGTTGTCCGAGCAGGGCATCGGCTCCGTGGTCCTCTCGAAAAACGGCGAGTCCCGGTTGCGTTATGATTCTGTTCTGGAGATCAAGGCGGATGGTTCGTGGGATGTGACCAGCGAAGCGGTGGCGGATGCGAACGGGGATCTCAATGACCTGAGTTGTTAGCATCCGCACCACCGACCGGTTCCGGCAATCTTCCTGCTGGAGTTTTTTGAAAGGTGTTCCAGCATGGTCGCATCATGACCATTTCCAGCGGCGATTATGAAAAACTGGGCCAGTTTTACCTCGGCCGGGGCTACGATGCCGGAACGAAGCAGATCGAGGACGATCTGATCCTTTACGATTCGAAGGATCTGGTCACCCACGGCGTGGTGCTCGGCATGACCGGTTCCGGGAAGACGGGGCTTTGTCTCGCGCTGCTGGAAGAGGCGGCGATGGACAATATCCCCGCGATCATCATCGACCCCAAGGGGGATATTTCAAACCTGCTGCTCACTTTCCCCGATCTCGATGCGACGAGTTTCCGCCCTTGGATCAACGAGGAAGACGCCGCGAAAAAGGGAGTTTCACCAGATGAGTTCGCCGCCCGGACGGCGGAGACGTGGAAAAAGGGACTGGCGGATTGGGGGCAGGAACCTTCGCGCATCGCGACGTTCCGCGACAAGGTGGACATCAACATTTTCACTCCCGGCAGCAAGGCGGGCATCCCGGTGAGCATCCTGAGCTCGTTGGAAGTGCCGCCATTTGAAATCATGGATGACGCGGAACTGTTGGACGAGCGGGTGGAGAGCACGGTGTCCTCTCTGCTCTCGCTCGTCGGTGTGGATTCCGATGCGATCCAGAGCCCGGAGGCCGTGCTCGTCGCCGCCATTTTCCAGAAGGCGTGGGCGGACGGGCAGAACGTGACATTGGAAACGTTGATCCGCCACATCCAGAAGCCCTCTTTTGACAAGGTGGGGGTGATCGATCTGGAATCCTTCATGCCGGAGAAACCCCGGCAGGCTCTCGCTCTGAAATTCAACAATCTGCTGGCTTCGCCGGGTTTCGCCACCTGGCTCGACGGCCCGCCACTCGACATCGCGGGCATGCTGCACACTTCCGCAGGCAAACCACGTATCTCGATTTTCTCCATCGCCCATCTGGGCGATACGGAGCGGATGTTTTTCGTGAGTTTGCTGCTGAACCAGATGCTCGGCTGGATGCGGACGCAGAACGGCACCACCTCGCTGCGCGCCATCCTCTACATGGATGAGATCTACGGCTATCTGCCACCCAGTGCCAATCCGCCGTCCAAGCGACCGTTGATGACCATCCTGAAGCAAGGCCGCGCGTTCGGCCTCGGCTGCCTGCTCGCCACGCAGAACCCCGTGGATCTGGACTACAAGGCGCTCTCCAACATCGGCACCTGGTTCCTCGGCCGGCTTCAAACCGAACGTGACAAGCTCCGCGTGCTCGACGGGCTGGAAGGAGCCGCCGGATCGCAGAACGCGCAGTTCGACCGGGGCACGATGGAGAAACTCATTTCCGGTCTCGGCAACCGCATCTTCCTGATGAACAACGTGCACGAGGACTCCCCGGTGGTCTTCCACGTGCGCTGGGTGATGAGCTACCTGACGGGTCCGCTCACCCGTGGCCAGATCAAGACGCTGATGGACCCCAAGCGCGGGGATTTCACAAAGGCCGCCGCACCGGCCGCTGCTGAAAACCCGATGGGCATGCCGGGCATGAATGCCGCACCTTCCGCCGCATCACGCCCGAACGTGGGTGCGGGCATCAGCGAGATATTCGTGGCACCGGCCGGGGCGGGGGAGGACATCACTTACCAGCCGCACCTGTTGCGCGTCGGCGTGGTGCACTTCTCTTCGGCAAAGGCGGATCTCGACGGCAGCCGCACGGTAAAACTGGTGAACCCTATCACCGCCACGGGCATTGATTGGGAGAAAATACTGCCACCACCGCTGAAGCTGGAAGAATCCAACAGCGAACCCGTGGGAGGGGCGGGCTTCGGAGAACTACCCGGATTCGCCATGAATGCCGCGAACTACAAGCAGGTGGAAAAAGACTTCACCGAGTGGCTCTACCGCAATGAGCGCGCGGATGTCTTCACCAGCCCCGGGCTGAAGGAGTGGTCGAAGCTTGGCGAGAGCGAAGCGGATTTCCGCACGCGCATCATCCATCAGGCTCGTGAGGCGAGGGACGCGGCGATTCAAAAACTCCGAGACACTGCGGCGAAAAAGGTCTCCACCCTCGAAGGCCGCCTTCGCACCGCGGAAGGCCAGCTCGCGAAGGAAAAAGCCGAATCCAGCTCCGCCACGGTCCAGGCCGGTGTTTCGGTGCTCGGCGGTATCCTTGGTGCGGTCTTCGGACGCAAGGCGGGCCTGGGTACCCTCACCCGTGGATCGTCAGCAATCGGCAAGGCGACCGGTGCTTACAAACAGCGTCAGGACGTCGCCAATGCCGAAGCGAAGGTGGAAGGAGTCGCAGGTGAAATCGAAACCATCCAGGCCGAGCTGGAGGCTGGCGTTTCCAAGCTCACCGAATCCTACGATGCGGCGAACATTCCGCTGGAAACGGAATCCATCAAGCCGGCCAAATCGGATGTGAAAGTACAAACCGTCGCACTGCTATGGCTGCCATTCGACGCGAGAGGGGAGAAGGCATGGTGAGGAACCACCGCATGAGCTGGCTCCTGTATCTCTCCGTGTCATCCGCCGCCATCGCCGCGGCTCCGACGGACGCGGAGTTGCTCGCCTACATCAAGGGCAGGAGCACGCTTCAGCGCATCACTCCCACCCGGGTGGACATGGCCGCCCAAGTCATCTCGCGTTGCAACATCGATGCCGTCCTGCTGAAGCCAGGAGAAATTCCTGTCGAGAATCCCCACCTGAAGGCGAAGTTCCACACCTATGCGAATGCCCCGGCGGTGCTTCCGGTTTTCGATCCGTGGGGCAGATTTCCCGAGGGCAGCCTGCTGGTGAAGGAGAAGTTTTCGGAGACTGGAGAGACGCAGCTTTTCACCGGGATGTGGAAACGCGAACAAGGCTATTTCCCGGAGACGGGCGATTGGGAATTCTTCACGGTGGATGCCACGGCGGGCAGGATCGCGGAGCGGGGAAGGCTGCCGAAGTGCGCGGCCTGCCATGAAGAGATGGTGAAAGGAGATCACGTGTCACGTGACTACATCATTCCCGCCCAGATCACGGACGGCCGCATCATCCTGCATTCCAGTGGGGCGACCACACACGGAGAAAAGCTCCGTTATGAGGAACCCGAGAAGAAAAACACGCTCGGCTTCTGGGTGGATCCGGCGGACTGGGCGGAGTGGGAATTCAATGTCACCCGGCCGGGAACATTCGACATCCATCTCTGGCAGGGATGTGGCCCGGGCAGTGGCGGAAGCGAGGTCTCGATCACCACCGCAGGTCAGACCGCCGGTTTCGTCGTGGAGGAAACCGGGCATTTCCAGAATTTCAAGGAACGCGTGGTGGGACGCGTGAGATTTGAAAAAACCGGACCGCAGAAACTCGAACTGCGGGCGTTGAAAAAACCGGGCGCCGCCGTGATGGATGTGAGGCTGATCGTGCTCACCCCGGTGAAGCAAGAGTGAGGGCGGGGGAGAGGTTTTCGTTTGCCATCGCCGTTTGACAGATGCTTCCCAGGTCGCTAATTTTCCGATATGTCCACGCGGGAACTAGCCGAGGAAGCAATCTCGCTTCCACTTGCCGAACGGGTGTCTCTCGCACAAGCGCTCTGGCAAAGTATCGACCAACAATCCACGGACCTCAGTGACGCGGAGGCGATTCGGGTGGCGATGTGGCGGGACGCCGAGATGGAGCGTGGCGGTGTCGAAGGGCGCACTCACGAACAAGTGATGGACGCCGCTCGTAGAGCCATCGGATGCGCCTGATTTACCATCCGGATGCCGAACTGGAGCTTATCGATGCGGCCCGGTTTTATGAAGATCGGGTTCAAGGACTCGGTCGGCAGTTTTTGGACGCTTCTGATGATGGAGTAAGTTTGATCCAAGCTGCCCCGAGCAGTTCCGCGTCGTTGAAAACGATGTGAGACGGCTGGTGTTGAAGCGTTTTCCCTATTCAGTCCTTTACCGGACAGGAACGGATGAAATCCGCATTCTCGCGATCAATCATCAGAGCCGCCACCCGGATTACCGGCGTTACCGTCTTTCGGAATAATCCCAGAAATCCTCTTGCCCTGAGCAAAATGTCCGGCCAATCTCCCGCCGCACCAAGGCGGCTTGGCGGAATTGGTAGACGCGCTCGACTCAAAATCGAGTTCTAACGAGTGTGGGTTCGAGTCCCACAGCCGCTACTTTTCATGATCCATTGCGACAGCCGGTTTTCCCCGACACACGATCGCATGACCCATCCCCGCACCATCGGAATCATCGCTGGAAACGGCGTTTACCCGGAGACCTTCATCGCGGAGGCCCGCAGGAAGTCGCCGGGGATCAAGCTGGTGGTGGTGGCGTTTCATGGCGAGACGAAGCCCGAGCTGGAAAAACTGGCGGATGCGACGGAGTGGGTGCGCGTCGGGCAACTTTCGAAACTCATCAAGTTCTTCGTCCGCCAGGGCGCGAAGGAAGCGGTGATGATGGGACAGATTTCCCCGAAAAACCTCTTCGACCTCCGGCCGGACCTGCGTATCCTGATGATGCTGGCCCGCGTGAAAGAGCGGAATGCGGAGACGCTTTTCGGTGCGATCGGCGACGAACTGGCAAAGGATGGGATCACTCTCCTGTCAGCGACGACATTTCTGGATGATCACCTGCCGGGCCCTGGTCCGGTGTGCGGGCCGGTTTTCAAAAAGCGTCAGCTGGCGGATGCGGAGTTCGGCTTCCGCATCGCGAAACAAACCAGCGCGCTGGACATCGGCCAGAGCGTGGTGGTCCGTCACGGCACCGTGCTTGCCGCGGAAGCGTTCGAGGGGACGAATGCCTGCATCAGGCGCGGTGGCGAATTGGGAAATGGCAAGGACGTGATGCTGGTGAAGGTTTCCAAGCCAAACCAGGACTTCCGGTTCGACGTCCCGGTCATCGGCCCGCAAACCATCGAGACCTGCGCGGCGGCAGGGGTGCGCTCGATCGCGATCGAAGCCGGCAGGACGCTTCTGCTGGAAAAAGAACGCGTCGCCGAGCTTTGCGCGAAGCACGGGATCGGCGTGCATGCGGTGAAGGAGGGTTGACCTCAGGCCGGCGCCGGCAAGGCGGGTCTTCGCGTTCCTTACGGCAGCAGATCCGTATAGGTTCCCGGATCACTGCCGGGGATCTCGATGGCTCCACAGTTTTTCGCGTAGAACTCCCTCGGACCGACCCCGCCGATGATGGCGTAGGCGTAGCCGATGTCGCGGAGGGCTTCGAGAGACTTGAAAAGCAGGGCTTTCCCGAGCCCCAGACCACGGGCATCTTCCGAAACTCCGGTAGGTCCGAAAAATCCGCGCAGGGTCGTGTCATGGCAGGCGAAGCCGAGGATTTTCTTGTCCCGTGTGGCGATGAAACAGGAGATCGGCTGGCGTGTCATGGCGACCTCCACCTCGCTAACCCATTTGGGAGAGAAATTTTCCTTCACAAATTCGGAAACGGTATGCCGCTCGAAGGCCCTGGCCCGGCGCAATGTGACACCTTTTTCTGAAACCGTGCGATAGGTCTCAGAGGACTCCGGGAGGTCGTAAAGGCGCACGAGCATGTCGATCATGTCTGGAAGTAAAGGGGTTGGAATCCCATTCGGGAAGCAGGATTTCGGCCGACCGGTCAAAAAATGGTATGCTCTGGCGGGAAATGGGAAGATTCTTTGCTAGACCTCTCCGGCACTCTTCGTAATCTCCCGCCGATGTCATTTGTAACCCAACTTGCGTGTTTAGCCGCCACCGCCACTGTCGTACAGGTCGCCCGTGCCGCCGAATGGTATGAAGAAATGAAAATCGGCCCCGCGTGGTCGAATACCTTCGAGGATACTTTCCAAGGAACCAAGCGTGTTGCCGCTCTCAAGGGCATCCTGCTGGACCTCGGCGACAATCACCGGGCTCTCTTCGACACCGAGACGCTGCGTCTCGTGACCGCTTACCAAGGCAAATTCAAATGGGGGGGCACCCCATGGACGGGCCAGCACGGTCCGCTGATCTCGCTTGCTGACGAGAACGCGATTTTCAATACTCCTTCCGCTCCCGGTTGGGCGGATTCCGGCGGTTCCTTCGAAGACAAGCGCGAGATCCCGGGTTTCGGAAATCTCAAGGACGCGACCTACAAGGGCTACTATCGCTCGGGCAGCACCATCGTCCTGCAATACGCGGTGAACGGCACTGACATCCTCGAAGTCGTTTCCGGTGAAAACGGGACCATCACCCGGACCTTCCTCGTCGCCGCCCGCACGAAGGACCTCATTCTCACCGTTGCGGATGAAAAGGGCAATTTCACGGTTTCCAAGGACAAGGCGAAGTCCGCCGACGGTCTTGGCGTGACCACCACCGGTGGCATCACCCTGAACTATGAACTGAAGACTCCCGGCCATCTTCTGGCGAAGATTCCGAAAGGCGCCGCCGGCGTTTTCCAGATCGCCCTGGCCCGTGGCACCGAGCCAAAGGCGGCCGCCGCTCCTGACATCAAGAAGCTCATCACCGGCGGGGCACCTCTCTATCCCGAGATCGTCGAGACGAAGGGCACCGTGTCCTCCGACAAGGAGTCTCCCTATGTGACGGATGTCGTCACCCTGCCGAACGACAATCCATGGAAGTCCAACCTCCGTTTCGGCGGATTCGATTTCATCGACGAGGATTCCGCCGCGCTGAGCTCGTGGAACGGCGATGTGTGGGTGGTCAAGGGACTCAAGGGCGACTGGAGCAACTTCAAGTGGCAGCGCATCGCTTCCGGTCTTTTTGAAACGCTCGGAGTGAAAGTCGTTGACGGCAAAATCTTCGTCAACGGTCGTGACCAGATCACCGAGCTCGTCGATCTCAATGGCGATGGTGAGACCGACTATTTCAAGGTCTTCAACCGTGACGTCATCATCTCGCCGAACTTCCACGAGTTCGCCTTCGAGCTCCAGACAGACAAGGCCGGGAACTTCTATTTCTCCAAGGCATCCCCCGTCAAAGGTGGTGGCCGTGGTTTCGACCGCATCCTGCCGAACAACGGCACGATCGTGAAAATCAGCCCGGATGGGAAAAAATCCGAAATCGTGGCGACCGGCCTCCGCGCTCCGGGCGGCCTCGGTGTCGGACCGAATGGCGAACTCACCACGGGTGAGAACGAGGGCACGAACCAACCTGCCTGCAAGATCAACTACACCAAGCCTGGCAAGCCGGTGTTCTTCGGGACCGAGGCGTCGCGCCAGTTCCTGAAAAGCGCTCCTTATACCGAGCCGCTTTGCTACCTGCCGATGTCCGTGGACAACTCGGGTGCTTCGCAGGTCTGGGTGCCGGAAGGTGCCAATTTCGGCGTCGCGGCGGGAACTATGCTCCACCTTTCCTACGGTCAGTCCACGGTTTACGAAGTGCTTCCCGTACCGCGTAAGAACGGCTCGCTCCAGGGCGGCGTCGTGAAACTCCCGATCACGCTCCAGTCATCCGCCATGCGCGCCCGCTTCCAGAAGGACGGCTCGCTCTACCTGCTCGGCTTCCGCGGCTGGCAGACGAACGCCGCCACCGAGTGCGCGTTCCAACGCGTCCGTCACAATGCCGACGTGGTCGTGCCGGTTCCTGAGAAGATGGAATACACGCCGAAGGGTATCCGCCTCAAGTTCCCGTCCAAGCTCGACAAGGAGCTTGCCGAAGACCCGACCAGCTACGGCTCCGAGCGTTGGAATTACGTCCGTGGTCCGCAATACGGATCCGGTGAATTCTCCGTGGACCGTCCTGACAAGGCTGCGGAGGAGCAGGCCCTCACCCGCGAATCCAAGGATCACAACGTGCATGATACGGTGAAAATCGACTCCGCACGCCTGCTTCCGGACGGCCAGACCGTCGAACTGGAACTGGCCGGCATGAAGCCTTGCATGACCCTGAAAGTGACCTACGACCTCGAGAATACCGAGGGTGGAGTCATCAAGGGCGCCATGTATGGCACCGTTTACAAGGATTGATCCGATTTGATTTGAACGCCTTACGTGGCGGGGCAGATTCACAGGAGCGGATTTCGTGAGAAACCGTTTGAAGAATAGGTCCCGCCACATTTCTATTCATACCGCTCCCCATGCTCCGCAACGCCACCGCCTTCCTCCTGTTAGCCGCCTCCGCCGCGCAAGCCGAACTCGTCGCCACCTTCACACGGGATGTCGCGACCGATTCCCGGCTGGACCGATTTCCCGCACTCGCCATCGAGGCCGGAGAACCGGCAACCCCGTTCCTTACTCCCGGCCCGTTCCAAGCGGTCTGGAAAGGAAAGATCGTGGTGCCGAAGCGCATGCGTCTGGTGTTTTCCTTCGAGGGAGAGGGCAAGGCTGCGTTGAAAATCGCCGGAAAGGACGTGCTCACCAAAGAAGGGGACCTGGGCGGCAAAGGCTCGGAGTCCACCCGTCTGAACCCGGGTGAACACGAAATGGAGATCTCCTATTCCAGCAAGCCCGATGGCACCGCCACATTCCGGATCTTCTGGGAAGAGGCATCCTTTCCACGCCAGACCATCCCGGCGTCCGCTTTCAAGGCGGAGGCGACGGAAGCCACGACCTTGGGCGAGCTCCAGCGTCACGGTCGCGAGGTCTTCGCCGCGCAGAATTGTTTCAAATGCCATTCCGGTCCTACCACGATGCCGGAGACCCAGTTGATTCCACCGATTCTCGGGGGGATTGGGGATCGGACCTCGGAGGAATGGCTGCGCCGTTGGATCGCTGATCCGAAAACGCTCAAACCGACCACCCATATGCCGTCCCTGGTGGACGCTTCCACGGAAGAGGGCCGTCAGCAGGCAAGTGATCTGGCAGCCCATTTGGTGAAACTGAAAACCGCTTCCTCCGGTCCCGCGCCAGACGCGAAACTTGCCGAGGAAGGTGGAGCCCATTTCCACGAGCTGGGCTGCGTGGCCTGCCATAACGCACCTGACAAGGGCGTGACGGACCCGAGCCGTGTCCCTCTGAACAACGTCGCGTCGAAATACCTTCCCGGCGCGCTCGTCGCATTCCTGAAGTCTCCGGACACCTATCATCCGGCCATCAAGATGCCGAATTTCAACCTCTCCGATGCGGAGGCGAACAGCATCGCCGCGTTTCTGACCGAAGCTTCCAAAGGCAAGGAAACCAAGTTCGACAAGGAGTTTCCGAAGGGGGATGCCGACCGTGGTGCGAAACTGGCGGAATCCCTCCAATGCGGCACCTGCCACGCGGGTGAGCCGATGGACCCCACGAAATTCCCGATCCCCTTGGACGGTCTGTTCAAGAAGGATTGGGCCGCAGGTGGTTGTGCCGCCCCGGCTGACAAGCTGGGCAAATCGCCCCACTTGAACTTGAGCGACAAGGATCGCGCCGCACTCGTCGCGTTTTCCAAGACTGGCGCGGATTCACTCAACCGTGACACTGCGGCGGAATACACCACCCGCCAGATTGAGACCCTCCGTTGCACGGCCTGCCACGCCATCGATTCGAAACAACCGCTGCTTAACGGCTTTCACGGCGAGACGGCCGGACTCGCGGCCCATATCAAGTCGTTGCACGAGCGGGTGGACCAGACCCGTCCGCAGCTCACGTTCACCGGGGAAATGCTCTACACCTCCGCCATCGAATCGATGATCGCAGGCACCACCGAGCCAAGGCCCCGGCCGTGGCTTGCGATGCGCATGCCCGCTTTCAAGAACCAGGCCACAGGCCTGGCCAACGGATTTTCCAAGCTTCATGGCCACGCGCCAGACAAGCCCGCCGAGGTGAAGGTGGATCCCGCGTTGGCCGCAATCGGCAAGGATCTTGTCAGCGCCACCGGTTTCGGCTGCACGACCTGCCACGGAATCGGCGATATGAAACCAACCGCCGCCTTCGAGGTGGAGGGTGTGAATTTCAAACTCTTCCCGAACCGCATCCGCGAGGATTACTACCACCGCTGGATGGACAATCCGCAGGCCGTCATCCCGGGTACGAAAATGCCGCGCTATTCACAGGACAACAAGTCGCAACGGACCGACGTGCTTGATGGCGACGCGAAGAAACAGTTCGAAGCCATCTGGAACTACCTGCACCAGAAGTGACCTTGGCGTTCCAGCCTGTCCGCCGGCAGATGGGCGGTGAATCATGATGAAAAAGGGGTGCTCCGGCATCCCTTTTTTCATGTCGGCGTGGCCGCCCATGGCCATATGTTTTTTCCCCTGTTGACCAATCGATCGTGGCTTCATAGCTTGGCGGAGTATTCTATGAAAACTCCCATTACCGTTTCCATCACCGGTGCCGCTGGCCAGATCGGCTACGCTCTCCTTTTCCGCATTGCTTCTGGTTTCGTGTTCGGCCCTGACCAGCCGGTGAACCTCCGGCTCATCGAGATCGAGCCGGGGTTGCCCGCTCTCAACGGGGTGATGATGGAACTGGATGACTGCGCGTTTCCACTGCTCAACGAAGTCATCGGCACCGCCGATCTGGACGAAGGTTTCAAGGATGCGAACTGGTGTCTGCTCGTCGGTTCAGTGCCTCGCAAGGCGGGGATGGAGCGCGCCGACCTGCTCGGTATCAATGGCAAGATTTTCACCGGTCAAGGCCAGGCGATCGCGAGGAACGCCGCCAAGGACGTGCGCGTGCTGGTCGTTGGAAACCCGTGCAACACGAACGCGCTGATCGCCATGAACAACGCCGCCGGAGTGCCTGCGGACCGTTTCTTCGCCATGACCCGGCTCGATGAGAACCGTGCGAAAAGCCAGCTCGCCCGGAAGGCCGGCGTCCACCAATCCAAGGTCACGAACCTCTGCATCTGGGGAAACCACTCCGCCACCCAATACCCGGATTTCACCAACGCGAGGATCGACGGTCGTCCCGTGACCGAGGTCATCACGGACCGTGAGTGGTTGGAAGGGGAGTTCATCACCACCGTCCAGCAGCGCGGTGCCGCCGTCATCAAGGCCCGCGGACTTTCCTCCGCCGCCTCCGCCGCGAACGCCGCCCTCGACACGGTGAAGAGCCTGATCACCCCGACACCGGAAGGAGACTGGCATTCCGTCGCCGTCTGTTCGGATGGCTCCTATGGTATTGAAAAGGGCATCATGGCCTCCATGCCGATCCGCACCCGCGGGGACGGCACGTGGGAGGTCGTGCAAGGTGTCCCGGTGAACGACTTCAGCCAGGGCAGGATCGATCTCACCATCGCCGAACTGCTGGAGGAGCGCGAGGCGGTCAAGGATTTGATCCCCGCGTGAGGATGGGGCGGCGGGCGATGCCGTGGCATGCACCCGCCGCGCTCCAAGGCGGTGGTTTTCAAAAAACGGGGTGAACGCCTGTGTCATATCAGGCTGTCGTGCGGCTCTTCAGGGTTGCTTTTGCTAAGATTTGGTAAAATACGATCCCGGGTGTTAAGCGGGTGTAAAGTTGATTGAGGTCACGAAACCAAGCGGTGTTTTGTGATTTCATGCAGCGACAAAAACCCTCCTACATCGCCGTTGGAATCCTCGCCACCTGTGCGACCATAGCCGCCCAGATACCGGCTTCCTCAAGCTTCAAACTTCGCCCCGCTTCGACAGCAGGAGTGGTCAGCATGGAGTTGACGGATCCGGGGAACCACACCTGGCAGGTCGAACGTTCGACCGACCTGATCCACTGGTTCCCCGTGACGACCACGAAGGTTCCCAACGGACGCTACGGCTATCTGTTCCCGATCGAGCCGGACGGCCGGAGTTATTTTTACCGGGCGGGCTACGATGCGGATCAACAGAATGTCACCAGCACCGTGGCATCCGCACTCGGCCTCGGAGCGGCGGCCGCCAATTTTTCCATCATCCCGCTGCCGTCCCACCTGACCGTCCCGATCATCACCGGGCAGAACAACACGCCGGTTACCAATCCGACGACCGATCCCGGTGCCGAACTTGGCAGGGTGCTTTTTTATGACAAGCGGTTGTCTCTCAACCAAACCGTCTCCTGTTCATCGTGCCATCAGGCTGCCCACGGCTTCTCCGATCCCGCCCGCCTCAGCGTGGGTTTCGAAGGTGGCCACACTCCCCGTAATTCCATGGGCCTTACCAGCGCCCGCTACTATCCCCGGGCGCGCTTCTTTTGGGATGAGCGGTCGGCGACGCTGGAGGACCAGGTGTTGCAACCCATCCAGAACAGCGTGGAAATGGGAATGACGCTTCCGGCCCTCAACGCGCGCCTCGCGGCGGAGCCGTTCTACCAGGATTTGTTCAACCGGGCATTCGGCAGCCAGCAGGTGACATCCGAACGGATCTCGAGGGCGCTTGCCCAGTTCGTGCGATCGATCGTATCCTATCGTTCAAAATATGACCTCGGGGTGCCGCTGAATTTTTCGAACTTCACCGCGCAGGAACAGCAGGGGAGGCAGATTTTCAACGGCCCGGGCGGCGGAGCTCCCTCGTGCGCGAGCTGCCACGGCACCGACAATTTCGTGCCGAACAATGTTTTCAACAACGGTTTGGAAAACCCCTATGTGGACAAAGGGATCGGTGATGTCACGGGTCTTCCGCAGGATGAGGGATTGTTCAAGGTTCCTTCGCTCCGGAACATCGAACTGACGGCCCCCTACATGCATGATGGCAGGTTCGCCACGCTGGAGCAGGTGGTGGAGTTCTATAGCACGGGAGTGGTGGCCCATCCCAATCTTTCAGGTCCTTTGCGTGAAGGGCCTCCTCCCGGTCCGGGGCAACCACCCCAGCCGGTGGTTCCGCGCAGGCTGAATCTTTCGACGGCGCAGAAGGCCGCGCTGGTCGCATTTCTCAAGACACTCACGGACAGGACCGTAACGACCGATCCAAAATTCCAGGACCCTTTCAAATACGGCCAGTGATACGGTTTGGTCGGGGGTCGGTAACGGGAGGTCATTCCTGTTACAGTAAGGAAGTAGGATCCTCCATCGTCTGAACCCATATATAAAAAACCGCCGTGGCATTCCAGCCACGGCGGTTGGGACGATAGTCTTCGGAATGGTTCAGCGACCGGCGACCCAGTTCACCGAGTTCACCAGCAGCGTTTTGTAGGCGGCATTGTCGTGCGCCTTGTCGTCGTGGCCGAGGGTGATGCAGACGATGCGGGTTTTCTTGTCCTTCACCGTCCACACGCTTGGAAGCGGATCCTTGCCACCGTCCGGGGCGTTGTAGCAGCAGACGTCCACCTTGGTTTTGTTCCCGATTTCGAAACGATAGTTCTCATCGTAGATCTTGAAGGTGGCGGGCACACCCTTGGTGACCGGGCTCTTGGTGTCCTTCACGGTCACTTCGAAATCGCCCTTGCCGTGGCTGGGGGTCTTGCCTCCGACGAAGCGCTCGTTGTATCCCTTCCAGCCCGAGTGATCCCAGGTGGCGGCGTGAAGCAGGACGATGCCCTTGCGGGCGTCGGCGAACTTGTTGAGCGCGTCCTGGAATTCATCTTTGCCGTATTGGTCGTGGTTGCCGCTGAAGACAAGGACATCGGCCTTTTCAAGAAGTGCGAGGGCTTCTTCGAGGTTGGGAGTGGCCGCCACGTCAAAGGTGGGAACCGCCTTCAGGGTGACGGCGTCCGTGCCGAGGAAATACTTCGGGAAGTCATGCGAGCTGCCGGAACCGACGAGCAGGACACGCAGCGCCTTCGCAGCCTTGGGTTCGGCGAACTTCTGGCCCATCGGCTCGGTGCTGTCCGGTGCCTGCGCGAGCAAGGGTTGGCAGAGGGCGGCGGCGCAGAGGACCGCGCGGGTGATTTTGGTGAGGTATGGTTTCATGGTTTTATTTGATAACAGATGGATGCCGGGAAGATTCACTCGGACTTTGGCGCGACGCTGCGGATGTAGCCGATAATGTCCCGGAGATTGTCCGTGCCGATCGCCTCGAGACCTTCGGGCATGAGCGAGTTGGCGCCCTTCACGCGGGAGGCGATCTCCGAAGTCTTGAGGTCCTGGGTCACGCCACCGGGCATGCGGATCTGGACGCGGGCTTCGTTCTCGCTGGCGATGAGGGCGGAGTGCAGCGTGCCGTCCTTCATGGTGATGTTCCAGGTGCGGTGTTCGTCATCGACCACCAGGCTGGGATTCACGATGTGGGTGAGAAGCTCGCGCACGGGGTGGGCTCCGATGCCGTCGAGGTTCGGGCCGAAGACATTGCCCGCGCCCTCGATCTTGTGGCACACGGCGCACATCGCGGTGAACAGGGTCTTGCCGTTCTCGATGTTGCCGGGTTTTTCGATGTCCGGCAGCAGTTTCGAAACGAGCTCATCCTTGCCGGAGGAAGTGCCGCCGCCGAAGAGGGCCTTCGCGCTCGCTGAGACGGCCGCGTCCGGGTGGGCGGTGAGGCGGGATACCAGCGCGGGCGTGAAGCTTTCAGCGGCGATTTTCTTCGACTCGATGGCTGCAAGCAGTTGCTTCGCCCACTCGGGACGGCCGGCGAGCGCGTTGAAGGCGATTTCCTTCTGGTCATCCTTCAGAGTCGGATAGGCGTCGATGATCGCTTTCCCCGCTTCCGGCTCTCCGGTGGCGGCGAGGGAGGTGAGGAGATCCTTGGTGAGTGATTCCGGCTGTGGTTTCGCCAGAAGCGCGGCGACGTTCGGCAGGATGAACTTGTTCAACGAACGGGCCGGAAGCAGGGTGCGCACCGCTTCAGCACGCGTGGTTTCCGGGACATTCGGATCGCGTGCCGCGTTGAGCAGTTCCCCCGCGACCTTGGTGGATTCCTTGGCAAGCGTTCCGGACTTGTCCCATACGGCGGCCACAGGCAGCGCGGAGATTGCGACCCGCTTGTTGGAGGACGTCAGGAGCACGCGCAATGCATTGATCGCACCGGCCGCGCCGCGTGGGGCGTTTTGGGATTTTCCAAACTCCTGCAGGACCGCGATGACGAACGGAGCGTTTTTGGACGCCGCAGCCGCTTTGACGACGCCGGGAATCTGTGCGGTGTTTTCGCCGGAAACCAGGGCGGCGGCCATGGTACGGATGGATTCCTCGGTCTGTCCGGCACCCGTGGCGTCGGCGAGCACCGACTCCAACTGTGAGGTTGGCGCCTTGGCTCCGGCGGCTGCCGCCGCGGCCTTGGACCAGTCATCCCCGAACTTGGAATTGCTCGCGAGAAGAACGGCGCTTGCTTCCGGCGTCATGGTGGAGGCACCGAGGGCGCGCAAGGTGGCAAGACGGACGCGGGCGTCATCGTCGTCGATCCCGGCTTTCGCTTGTGATCCGGAAATAGGGATGCCGGCGGATTCGGCGATGAGATAGGCGTTCTTCCGGATGTGGGAGTCCGGGGAACCCATGGCGCTTGCAAGGGTGGTGTCCTTGAGCTGGCCGAGACGGTTCAGCGCCCACAGCGCGAGGATGCGGGATGAGGCGACCGGCTCGCCGGCAGCCATGGTGGTGAGGGCGGGCACAGCCTGCTTGCCGAGCGTGTCACCTTTTTCCAACAGGATGCGGATGGCATTGAAACGCACCACCTTGTTCGGGTGCTTGAATGCGGCCACGAGCGCGGCGGCGTTCGCGCTGTCCAGATCCGGGATCGGGAATTTCGGGGCATCCTTATGCTGGATGCGGAAGATGCGGCCGAAATATTGGTCGCGGTCCGGGCGGATGGAGGCGTTTGATTTGCTGTGCTCGGGGCCACGGGTGTCATTGTGGGTGACGACGGGAGTGTTGAAATCCAGCACATACATCGCACCATCCGGTCCGAAGGAAACATCGACGGGGCAGAACCAGTAGTCGGTCGAGCGAAGCCACTCGGCCTGGATATCCATTTTCTCCGGTCCTTTCATCACGGGGCCATCCTGTTTGATGGTTTCGCAATGGATGATGTCCAGGATGGGCTCGGTGGTGAAAATCATGCCATTGTATTCCTTCGGCCACGCACCCCCTTCATAGACCGCGGTGGAGCAGGCTGCCGTGAAACGACCCACCTGGTCGATCTGGCGGATGTTCGCACGCTCCGGCAGATCCTTGCGGGCGACCTGACGTCCGGGATTCACGGAAGAGAAGGCCCCGGCCTTCGTGCTGGACTTGGCGAGAACCCACTCCGGCATGACGACATGCTCGATGGGATTTCCGCTGGTTGCCTTGCCGTGGTAGATTTCCATGTCGCTGGTGACTTCACCGCCGAAGGAGTTTCCGCCTTGCGAAGCGACCTGCTCGATGACGCTGCCGTCCGTCCTGAAGCGGAACACACCTGGAGAAATCTTGGTGACCTTGCCGGTCTTCACGCTCTTCGCATCCGCGCCGCTGCCGGTGCTCACGTAAACCCAGCCATCGGGAGCCTCGACGAAGTGGTTGGCGACGAAGTGGGTGTCTCCCGGAGCGAAGCCTTCGAAGAGCGGTGTTTCCTTGTCCGCCTTGCCGTCGCCGTCGGTGTCTTCCAGATAGACGATGTGAGGCTGCGCCACGGCGATGACACCTTTTCCGGAAAGAGTGAAGCCCGTGACGAGTTCCAGGCCGGTGTGGAAGATGTTCTTCTTGTCCATCTCGCCGTCGCCGTTGGTATCTTCCAGGATGCTGATGCTGTCGCGGCCGGGACGATCGTAGTTGCCGGGTTCGCGGACGCCGGTTTCTTTCCATGCGGGAGCGTTGAGAGGACGTTTGCCGTTGGGGTATTCGGGAGTCTCGGCCACCCACATGCGGCCTCTACCGTCCCATTGGATGGCGATGGGCTTGTTGACGAGAGGCTCCTCCGCCACGACACTGGCGACGAAACCGGGCTGCATCTGGAACTTCTTGATGGCGTCCGCCGCACGCAACGGTCCGCCTGCCGGATAACGCAGGGTTGCAAGGTCCGCCTTCACCGAGAAGGTGTCCACGTTCTCCAGCTTGCCCGCCCATGCGACGGAGCGCAGGATGAACGTCCGCACGCTGGCGTGGGCCAGTGTCTCGGGCGCTCCCTGGAGGATGACGGATGCGCGGTGTTTGTCCTCACCCTCATAGGTCCACATCTGAGGCTGGAGATCGTAGATGTTGGAACGGACGTCCTTGTCAGGCACGCGGGGTCCTTCGCCGCGTTTGGGATTTTTCCCGTAGGGAGTGAAGGCGGAGGCGATGACGTAGGCTTTGTCCGAAATATCGAGATCGTAGTAAGTCTCGTCCGTGATGTCGAATGGAGAGCTGTCCTTCACGATCGCATGGGAATTGCTCACCACATAAAGCATCATCAGCTCCTTGAACTTGCGGCTGTCGGCAGGATCCCAGGCACCGCCCAGAACTTCCTTGCCCCATGCCGAAGGACCGGCCGCGACGCCGCCGTTGATGGCGACGATGCCGCCGCCGCGTTTTGCGAACGCGGAGAGCGCGGTCTGGTCGCTGGTGCTGAGTTGTTCGAATTTGTCGCTCTGGAGAATGACCACGTCGGCGGTGGCGAGTTTGGTCTCACTCGGTTCCCCGGTGGTGACCTGCGCGCCGCCCGCTTTCAGCGCCGTGGCACACTGGCCGGTGAGGGCGGGGTTGTTTCCTGTGATGAGCACACGCAGCGGAGCGGCGGAAAGCCACGGGCCTGCCGCGATGACGATGGCGATGGTGAGGAATGGTTTCATCTATCGGTTGTTGTAAATGGGTTCAGGTCGGGAATTTTTGAGATCTGGTGGAATGTCGTGGATTACTGTGCCGCAGTGCCACCAAGTTCGGTGATGGATATGTCCTTCATCTGGACCAGCAGCCTGCCGCCGCCGTGGGCTTGGAGACCGAGTCTTCCGGACAGGGGGATCCGGGGATCTTTTTCGGAATAGTCGGCCACGAGAACGTCATTGATCCACGTCCGGATGCGGGGGCCTTCACAACGCACCCGGTACTGGTTCCACTCCCAGTCCTTGGCTGCGCCGGGAGTGCCTTTGATCAATGCGGTGTTGCGACGGGATTCATCATAAAGATCACCCCAGTAGCCGGCTCCGGCATCCACCTGGTAGCCGATCATTTCCGAGTCCTTTTCGGAGCGCTGGCTGCGGACCTGCATTCCGGAATTCATGAAGCCCTCGCCCTTCACCAGACGGAGCCGGTAGCTGAGTTCGAAATTTTCATAGTGTTTCACTGAAGCAATGAAGGTGTTGAAGGGAACCTGTTCGGTGAGCGAGCCGCCGACGATCATGCCATCCCCGACCTTCCACCACTTCTCCTCGCCCTTGCGGATTTCCCAACCCGCGAGGGTTTTTCCGTCGAACAGGGCGACGGGAGCGGCACCTGAATGGGATGCCGCACCGGAAGTGATTGCCGCCAGAATGACGAGGTTTCGGAGCATAGGGCGGTTTTTTACCGAAGATGGACCAGGGATGTTTCAACCCATTCGGGGGGGCATCAGGGCCAATAATTTCTCCGCACAAGCGCGGGCGAACACGGGGCTGTTGATCTCCTCGTCGAACTCTTCGACAGGGATGCCCGCATTCGTGCGGATGGCATCGAACAGCGCTTCATCCGCGGCGGGATCATGAAACGGCCGGCCTTCCGCGCTGATGACGCTGATGGCTTTTTTCGGAATCATGATGGCCGCGGGCGCGGTGTATTGGTTCACCTTGTCCGCGATGATCCTGCCGAGCCGGGCGCATTCCTCGGGAGTGGTCCGCATGAGGGTGACCTGTGGATTGTGGATGTAGAAATTGCGTCCTTCGTATTTCTCGGGAACCGAGGCGCGTTCGCCGAAGTTGACCATGTCGAGGCAGCCGGGACCGACGACGACGGGGATCTTCGCGTGGGCCACGGCGTCCATGCGCTCGGGGCCCGCGGTGAGCGATCCGCCGAGCAGTTCGTCCGCCCACTCGGTGGTGGTGAGATCGAGAACACCCGCGACCATGCCGCTCTCGATGAGGGCTTCCATCGATTTGCCACCGGCACCGGTGGCGGCGAAGACGAGCACTTCGTAGCCCGCTTCCTCGATGATGCGCTTGGCTTCGGTGATGCATGCGGTGGTGTTTCCGAACATGCTCGCGACAACAAGCGGACGGGCGTCCGCGATTTCGATTTTCGCTTCCACCATGCCGCAGATCGCGCCGGCGGCGCGTGAGAAGATGATGCGTGAAAGCCGGTTCAATCCCGCCACATCGGCGATGCTGGGCATCATGACGATGTCTTTCGTGCCGAGGTAGTGGGCGGTGTTTCCCGCGGCGAGGGTGGACACCATCAATTTCGGAAAACCGAGGGGCAGCGCCCGCATCGCCGCGGTGGAGATGGCGGTGCCGCCGCCGCCACCGAGGGAGATCACTCCGTCGATGTCGCCCGCGGCCGCCAGTTTTGACAGAAACACCGGAGCCGCCCGGCTCATGGCCACCACGCATTCACCCCGGTCCTTGCGGACCATCAGCGCTGCGAGATCCACACCCGCGAAGGAGGCGACCTGCTCGCGGGTGAAGTCCGGTGTGACCGCAGGAGGATCACCACTGCCGACGTCGATGAGCAAGGGACGGTGCCCGCGCGCGCGGATCAACTCCGCGACGAACGCGTGCTCCTCACCCTTGGAATCAAGGGTGCCGATGACGGCAATGGTGGCCATGCTTGAAGGGATTAGTTTTTCCGTGTGACGGAGATACGCTTGAACTCCTGCGTCAGGCTGGTGAGGGATGCTTCCACGCCCATCCGCTCCAGACTTGATGCGCCGACGAAGCCCACGCAGTCGGTCGCCTTGATGACGCGCTCGGCGTCCTCGGGAGTATTGATCGGTCCGCCGTGACAGAGGAAGAAGATGTCCTTGTTGACGGTTTTCGCCGCATCGATGATGTCCTGCGTGCGCTTGATGGTGTCTTCCCAGCTCACCACGGCGTTCGTCACACCAATGGAACCACCGACGGTGGTGCCGACGTGGGCGATGATGGCGTCCGCTCCGTTCTGTGCCATTTTCACGGCTTCTTCAGGAGAGCCGACGTAAACGATGGAGAACATGTCCATCTTTCCAGCGAGGTTGACCATGTCGAATTCCTTCTCCACGCTCATGCCGGTTTCTTCAAGCACTCCGCGGAAGTGGCCGTCGACGATGGTGTGGGTGGGGAAGTTGTTCACGCCGGAAAAGCCCATGTCCTTCACCTTGCCCAGCCAGTGCCACATGCGGCGGCGTGGGTCGGTGGCGTGGACACCGCAGATCACCGGGATTTCTTCAACGACCGGCAGCACTTCGTATTCGCCGATCTCCATTGCGATCGCGTTCGCGTCGCCGTAGGCCATCATGCCCGCGGTCGAACCGTGGCCCATCATGCGGAAGCGGCCGCTGTTATAGATGATGATGAGGTCCGCGCCACCCTTCTCGATGAATTTCGCGCTGATTCCTGCTCCGGCACCTGCGGCGATGATCGCCTGACCCTTGTCGAGTGTGTCATTCAAGCGGGCGATGACTTCAGCACGGGTGTACGGATTTCCTTTTCCTGTCCATTTGTTTGGCATGGCAGAGGTATTACTGCCAAGGTTCGCGCCGTCTAGTGCGGATACATGAGTTTCATCCACTTCCGGCTATCAGGCATCCACATGGAGGGCGGGATCCTGCATTGCAAGATGCGCCGGAATACCGTGCATATTCGCATTTTGCATCCTGTGGAGGGGTGGGATCACGAGGGACGACGATTGGTTGGGAACGCCTTGCGGCGCTTTGGGGAACTGGCACGCGTAGTGCGATGGGATCGCCAGCCTTCCCACTCCAGACCCTCATGAACGCGATCCTCAACTTCTGCTGTGTGCTCAGTGTCGTTTGCCTGCTCTCGATGATTGCCGGAAATTCCGGCGGTGACAGTGTCACGACTGTCGATGCAAAACCTTCCGAAACGGTAAACCGGCCCACGGCGCTCCGTGCCGTGCTGTTCAACTCGCACGCCCGTACCAAGGCTGTGCAATACTTCGACACCTACAGGACGGAACCTTACGGGCTTCCGCCAAGCTGTGTTGCGACGAGAAATCCGATGGAACTTCCCATGGACAAGATCCACATCAGGACCGGAGAAGTGGTGCGGGAGAACGAACGTGCCTGTTTGTTGGACGCCCCCGACGAACTGACGAGGATGTTCCCTGTCCAGCCCGAGGGAGTGCGCTACTGTGTCGCAGGAAACCAACTCGTCGTCGTTGACGACAAGTGCAGGGTGCTCGACGCCATCCGGATCCCGACCATTCGTCCGTCTGTCGCAGAAGAAGCACAGACGGTCAAACTGGCGAGCCACCAGTTCTGACATCTTGTCGCACGGATACGGCAGCGCCGGATCTTCCGATTATGAAAACCTGACCATCCACCGTGGGACCGGGCTCCGGGGCCGGAGTTCCTAAGGTTCCACCCGCATTCTGAAAAATTCTGACTTTTCGGCAGGTGCGAGCGGGAAGACCGCGCGTATCCGCGGGTCCCCGGTGGCAGGGTCGGTGGAAATGGTTTCCAATGGAGAAGGAAGTGCGGTGGACCAAGGGTTTTTCAATGTGGTGCTTCGCTCGAACCCAATCCCTCCCGGAACCGCACGACGGTTGGCACGGTAGGCGAAGCGGATGGTGGAGTTTCCTGGAAGAGGGTGCGCGTCCAAGCCGAAAAGAGCCAGACGGGAGAGGCCGCCATCGGCCACGGTGGGATTCAGGTGGTGATAGAATTCGTAAAGGTTCACGATGCCGTCATGATCGGGATCCGCGTTGATACCGGCATCCGGTCCGGTCAGAGTCGTATAGGCGATCCATTGCGCGTAGGTCTGGGTCACAACCACTTCGACCGATGCCGAGATCGCGGAGCCGCCCAGGTTGGTGACCACGCAGTGATAGATTCCATCATTGGTGGGAAGTGCCGGGAAGATCTGGTAGCTCGACGATCTGGCTTCGGGAATTTCCGTTTCGCCGAAGAACCATTGGTAGCTGAGGCCATACCCGGAGGCGCCGACGGAGAGGGTGATGTTTCCACCTTGGGCAACCGTCTGGTTCTGCGGCTGGTCATTGATGACAGGAGCCGGAGGGGCCGAATTCGGGATTCCGGGAGAACCATTGAGCGCGATACTGGGCTTCCAGTTCGTCGGCTCATTGAGATCTCCCGCCGGATCGATGACTTCCAGCGAATAACCTTCCCCATCGGGCGTGACAGGCCATGGCGCCTTGTCCTTGTAGTTGACAGAGGAGACCACATTGCCTGCGGCGTCGAGGAGCGAGATGATTTCGCCGCTGTTTGAGAGGGTGCCGGCATAGTAGGCGCCTGGAATGACGCCCGTGTATTTGTTGCGCCAGTCCGCGGGAGTGTCATTGCTGGCGATCACCATGTAGCTGCCGGGAGCGATCTTGGAACCAGGAGGGAACACGTAGGTCACTCCGGCGAAATACCAACCATTCAGATCCACGGTGCGCGGGCTTGCATTGTAGATTTCGATGAATTCATGGCTCTCCGTGGTGGAGGGATGATACATCAGCTCGGTGATCCTGACGGCCGGAGGACCGGTCTCCGTGGTGAAGGTGGCTTCGTTCAAGGCGCTCCAGGTGGAGCCGTCCAAGGCCCGGGCCTTGATCGTGGTGGTGGAGGAAACAACCAGCGGAGTGCTGTAAGGCAGGGCGGTGGTGCTTACCGCGCCACTGTAGATCACGCGTGGATCGGTGCCGTCGGTGGTATAGTAGATCGTCCCGGCGCTGGTGGTTCCGCTTGCCGCGGTCGGGTGGGCGAGACTGACCTGATAACCCGAGGCCACCTGCCTTGTTCCCACGGCGACGCCCGAATTGCGAATTTCCGGAGCATTGAGGGTGGGGTAGAGCCCGGCGGTGCGGAGCTGGCCCATGAAGATGGCCAGGCGTTTGGGGAAATAATCACCCGTCATGCGGGTGTTTTCGGCAAGCCATTGCGACTCCCGTGTGTAAAGTTCGTAAGGACTTTCCGAGAAACTGTGCACATCCCGACGATAGTCTCCCCAGCGGCTGCTCTCGGCGACGATCGGTTTGTCGAGGATGGCCTGCCATTTCTGCCAGCGCAGGACGTTTTTCGACTGCGTCAGAGCTCCTCCCGGAGCGATCATGTGGCGGTGGATGCGATCGGCGAAATCAAGGCGGTATTGCGGGTTGTCGTCGAGTTTGGTGTGGAGATTGCCCGGGACGTCGTCGGAGCCGCCGGCTGCGGGGACCCTGTTGCCGTTGTTGGTGAGCAGAACATTTTCAAGATCCCAGGGGATGTAGCGGAATTTGCCTTCGGTGGTGAAGGTGCCGCCGGCACGTTGCCGGATGGCGACCCAGTTCTTGTTCAAGCCCCAGTCCTGGTGGGCGGCGAAGAAGTGAAGGGCGGTATAGTCGATGAAGGATGTCATGTCCAGATAGCCCTTGAAGAGTTCGTAGGTGGAGTTCGAGGTGGCTGCGGGAAGCCCGGTCATCGCCCAGTAAACGTTGCCCGTGCCTTCCGCGACACTGCCCTGGTCGATCACGTCGTAATCTTCCTTTTGTCCGCCGAGGACATTTTCACCCAGCGCCGAAGACGGATCCTCGGTGAGATCGTAAACGCCGAAGTAGATGCCGTTGATGAAGACGTGTGCGAGACGGCTGTGGCTGGCGAGGTTTCCCATTTCCAGCATGGAGTCCTTCATCCATTGGTCGCGGATCGCGGTGGAGCGGGTGCGTTGGGCCGCCTGGGTATGGCGCCAGCTGGTGTTGTATTCGGCGCGGAGGACGATGTCGTCATATTCCGCGACGGCGGTTTCAGGGAAGAGCTTGTACTCGAGCTTGCCCGGACCGAACTCGGGCTTGAACTTCAGCTTGAAGCTGTGCTTCGGATTGTTTTGTGGCTGGCGGCTGGAATTGCCGCTGATGCCGAGTCCGGAGGTGGTGGCGAAGGCGGTGGTTCCGTCCGGCAGGATCATCTCCACCGAGCATCCCTTGTAGGGAAACTCCTTGTTGGTGACGTTGGTGGAATGATACATGCCGGTGGAGGCGAACATGTTGCTGTTCGCGGTGGCGATGGAGACCGAGGGAAGCTCGCGCAAGCCGTCGTTGAACCGTTGCACCTTGACCGGATCAAGAGCGCTTGCGGAATTGGTGGGGGTCACACGAAGCGGATCGAGATCCATGCCGTAATCCGCCGTGACGATACCGCTGGGGAAGTTGCCGTGGCTGCCCCAGTTATTCGGCAGTCCGGGAGGGGTCTCCGATTGATTGATGATCTGATCTTGGAAAATATAGGTGTTGGTGACCGGAGCGCTGGGAACGAATCCGGTAGCGAAGGTCGCGGCCCGGAGGACGGTGGTGGCGCTGACATTGATGGGCCCTGAGTAAACCGTCCCCGTTGTGGCGGTGGGTTCGCTGCCATCCGTCGTATAGCGGATGGTCGCATCCACGGTGGACGTGCTGAGTGTCAATGCGAAGGGAGCGGAGAAGAAGCCGCGTTGGATGCCGAAGGCGGGAGGGACGGCGGTGGAGGACAGAACGGTGGCCGAGTTCGCCGCGCCCGGGGTGGGCGGCGTGAAATAGCGCCCCAGGCCGGAAGAAAGTCCGAAGCTGTAACCGGCGCGCTGGGCGGGATATTCGGAGAAATTGCTGGCGAAGGAGACCGGGCGGTCCGGTTTGACCAACGCGAGATCACCGCCGTTCACGCCGAGTTTGAAATTCGTATGCAGGGCTCCGGACACGGGGCGACGGTTTTTTTCCGAAGCGAAGACGACCAGATAAGCGCCGGAGGCGAGCGAGCGGTTCGGGAAAACCCATTTGGATGGAACATCCGGATCGTCGGTGAGCGCCCAACCGTTCAGGTTCACCGCGGACGGACCGGGATTGTGGATTTCGATCCACGCCTCGTTGTCTCCGTCGGCGTCCAGGTAATTCGAAGCGTTTACGGCAGTGAATTCGTTGATGATCAGATTGCCCGCACCCGATGCGCTGAGGGTCACATTCCAACCTGCCGCAGCGAATGGATTTTCGGCGAGATCCTTGATTTCATGCCCGGAATTCCAGGTGAAATTCACCGTGCCAGCCGTGGGTTGGGAGAAGGTGAAAACATATGGACCAGCACCAAAACCAGTGACCGAGGTCGCCGCGACGTTGTTGATCCTGAGATCCGCGGCATCCACTCCTGTCACAACCTCGCTGAAGGTCACCTCCGCTTCCGTCAGCGCACCCAGCGTCGAACCGGCGGTGGGTAGTTGCGTCTGCTGGAGCGGAGCCTGGGCGTCCGCGAGGATATAGCTCCATGATGGCGGTGTCTCCAAGGTTCCCGAGCCGGAAAGACCGGCGATTCCAGTGTCTCCGGCGAACTCGATATTCACCTGACCGGGCTGGGGTTGGTTGAAAGTGAATGTGTATGGGCCGGCGCCGGTTCCGCTGAAAGATTGGGCGATCGCCCCGTTGACAATGATGTCGGTGGCATCCACTCCTCCAACTGATTCACTGAAAGTGATTTGAACGGATGTCAGGCTGCTGACCGATGCTCCGGCGGCAGGCGAGATATTGGAAATGACGGGAGCGGCGGTCGCGGGCAGACTGGCAAGGAAGCATGCGACGGTAAACGGGTGGCGGAGAACGATCATGCTCAGGAGGCGGGAGGGGTGGGAGATAGGCATGGGCCGGGGGAATGGAATGGCTGGAGGGTGAATGTGATTCTCCCAAGTCCCATGATTTGAAGGAATCATGGGGATTCACAGCGCCTGCTTGCAGGGGCTGCGTGCCCGCAATAGCCCAAATAACGAAAACGAACAAGTATTTCTCCCGGCCGGGAAACTTTTTCGGCCGGGAGAAATCGAATTCGCAGGTCGGTTGAGGGGATCAGTTTGTCGATTCCACCTTGACTCTCAGGAAGTCAGCAGGATCACCGATTACCGGACCCGGACTGCGGAAGGTGCGGTAGAACCAGCCGGAATCCAGTTGAGGCAGGGTGGATTGGATGGTTTCGGCATCCGTGCCGGTGACTTCGGTCACGATCAGATCCCAGTTGTTCAATGCGTCGCTGCCTTGGACCCGGTAGGTCACGCCATCCACAGTCAGGAATTTTTCCGTACCCCCGCCGAACGCCGCGACCGAACGCACCGGGATGGTCAAGGTGAGGGCTTGGTCCGTTCCGACAGTTGCAACCTTCCCGGACACCTTGCCACCGGATGTGCCGGAGAGCGGGTTCCCGTTGAGGGCGAACTCGAGGAAGTTCGCCGCTCCATCATTGTCGGGATCAAGACCGGGAGCGTTGTTCGCCACGGTCAGGCCCTTGAGGGCCGCCCAGGCAGAGTATGGGCTGGCGGCGGATGGCGCGTAGACCAGTTCGAGTGTGTTGCCGGTTTTCTGCACCGTCCATGTGCCGGCTCCGCTGAAGCCTGTGGCATCGACCTGGACGGCGGAGGGGTCGAATCCGTTGAGAGCATTGATCGAGGTCGCGATGGCCAGTGTCTTTGCGGTTTCGGTGAAGCCGGTGGGGGTTCCTTTCACCCGGACGGTGAGTTTGTTTCCACTGGTGGCGGAGAGTGTCAGGGTGTCGGCGGCGAGCTGGTCCCAGTCCGTGCCCGGAGTGGTGCCCGTCCAACTGGCGACGTCCACCGCCAAGGCGGATCCCGGAGCGAGAGTGATGGCGGCGGTGGTCAGCTTGCCGGCGGTAACACCTGGTGCGACCGTTCCATCGACCGTGACGGTACCCGCAAGGGTGCCGGTGCCACCGATGGTTCCGGCGGCGGCCACAGTGCCGGTGCCTTGAAGCGAGCCGTTGACGAGGAGGGTACCCTGGTTCACCGACGTCCCCCCTGTGTGTGCGGCGACGCAACTCGCGTTCAGGGTCAGGGTTCCGGTTCCGGATTTCACCAGGCTGCCGGTGCCGCCGAGATCGGGGGCGACCGTGGTGGTGGTCGCCGCACCGATGTCGAAGGTGTGGGCGGCTTCCATCAGGTTGATGACATTGAGAGAAGCTCCGGTGTAGGCGCCGTTGGTGAAGTTCAGGTTTCCGGTGGTGGTCACGCCGCCGGTGAGGTTGAGGATGGAATCGAAGTTGCTCCCGTTATATTTCACCTGGATCTCACCCGCGCTGGCCGTGATGCCTCCGGCTCCCACGTTCATCGTGGAATTCGCGGTGTTTCCAGCGATCCGGACGAAGGCGGTGGGGGAGGTCAGCACGATCGAGTTGATCCCGACCGTGGCCCCGCTGCCGGCTCCCAGGATGCCTTGGGTGACGGTGGCGGTGCCGGTGATGTTGATCAGATTCCGCAGCACCATCTGTGTGTCCGCGGAGGTTCCGTTCAAATTGGCGTTGGCGAAGGTTTCGTTGCCGATCGAGTTGACGAGGGAATCGGTGGAACTGCCGAGCACGTTGATGGTCGCGGTATCGGGAATCTGATCGCTGCTGATGATCGCCAGGGTGCCGGTGCCAGAGGTGGTGATATCGCCGCCCACGGCGTTGATTCCCGCGGTTTTCTCAAGACGAAGGGCTCCGGCGCTTACCGTCACGAGTCCGGTGTTGGAATTCGGCTCGGTGCCGCCGAGCGAAAGTGTGCCGCCTCCGGCCTGGAGCTGTCCGGCTCCGGAAATGACTCCGAAGAGGCTGCCACCGTTGTTGAACAGGAGTTTGCCAGCGGTCAGGACGTGGGGAGATCCCGTATTGACCGATCCGATGGTCACGGTGTTGTTGGCGGCCTTTTCCAATGTTCCCTCGCCGGTGATGGTATTGGTGAGAACGTGGTCATCGGGGCGGTTCAGGACCAATGTTCCCGAGTTCACGATGCTGCCGGTGATGCTCCCGCCTCCCACGGTGACTCCGTCTCCGAGGCGGAGGGTGCCCGCATTGATCACGGTCCCGCCTTGATAGTCGTTGGCCGGGGTGGAGATGGTCAGCGTGTTGGTGCCGTTTTTCGTGATGCCGGTGGCTCCCGTTATTTTTCCAGGGCCGCCGAACGCGTAGGCCTTGTCGGTATTATTGACAGTGATGGCGACCGGTGAAACCGTGGTGGTGACGTTCACCACTCCGGTGCCGGAAGCCGTGTCATCGAAGGTGACGACGTCGGTTCCGCCCGTCCCCTGGAGGTAACGGGTGGAGGCGTTCGTGACGGTGGTTTTCCAGTTCGGCGTACCAACGGTCCCGGTACCATCCGGATCGATATCCCAGTCGGTGGAGATGTTTCCCATCCATTTGATCTGTTCGGTCGACGCGATGTTGACGCCGATGGTTCCGATGGCCCCCGTGGTGTGGGTCAGACTGCCGGTGGTGCGCGGGGGAAGCTTCAATGAAAGGCCGTCGAATCCCTTGGTGCCGCCGAGTGTGGTGTACTCGATGAGCGGGAAAGCGCCTGTCGAGAGATTGCTGCCGGAAACGGCGAGCGTGTTGGGGCCCGCGGGTCCGACAGGCCCGTTGACAAGCAGGTTTTCCGCCACAATGACGGGGGATTCGGGATTGCTGTTGGCGCCGAGCGCGATTTCCAAAGTGGCACCAGCGGTGGTTCCCACCGTAAGGGCGTGCGCCTGCAGGAAATAACTCGGGTCGTGGGACCTCACCGTGAGGGTGGCCGCATCCGCGACGGTGAAGTCGGCGGGAGACAAAGGCAGCTGGCTTGAAGACAGCTCCAAATGCCCCGCCGCGACCGTCGTGGTGCCGGAATAGGTATTCGCGCCGGAGAGGGTGAGTTTTCCTGTTCCGATCTTGTTGAGAGCCGTTTTCTGATCGGTTCCATCACTGATGACCCCGCTGAAGGAACCCGCGCCGACATTGAGCGTGGCGGGTGCCGTGGTGCTGGAGTTCGTGATCGATCCGGCACCGGTGATCGTGCCGAGTTGCGGAGAGACCCCGTGGATCTGCAGGATGTTGTTGGCGGCGACATCCCAGGTGGCCGCCGCACTTCCCGAGTTGGCTCCGGAAATGCGGAGCTTCCGGTTTCCACTGGCACCGTTGATGCTGAAGACGCCGGTGTAGCCGCTGTTGTTTCCGGTCAGGTTGAGGTTGCCGTTCAGGTTGGGTGTGGTGCTGTTGTTCGCGGTATTCTGATAGGTGACGGCCCCCGCACCGCTCAGGTTGCCCGAGACCAGGGCTCCGTTGGCCGGATTCCCCCCCGACAGCGTGCGGATGGTGGTGGCTCCGTTGATGGCGACTGCTCCGGATATGGAGATCGGTCCTCCCGACACCAGATTGAATGACAGGATGGATCCCTGGTTGAGCGAGACGTTTCCGGTCTGTGCCAGCGAGAGCGTGGGGTTGTTGCTGTAAAGTTCGAAGGTTCCGGCGTTGACGGTCGCGGGTGCCGCCGAGTCCAGCGAGCTTGTCGCGTTGCCGCTGTTCGACTGGAGACGGAGCGATCCCGAGTTGACGACGAGATTGAGATTCGAACCGAGGGTGGTGAGCCGGCTTGATCCGCCCTGGATGACAAACAAGTTGTTCCCGACGGTGAGGGTGCCGTTTGATACGGTGTAGCCGGAGCTGATCGTGATCTGACCGGCACCGGTGGTGGTCAGGGTCCTGCCGCCGAGATTGAATGGCGCGGCCGCGGCGAGCGCTTGGAAAACGATATCCTCGTTGTTGTTGAAGCTGGCCGGATTGCCGTTGGTGTTCGCATTCGCGACATTCCATGTCTGGTCCGCGCCCAGGGTGATCTTGGATGAACCGTAGAACGTCTGCGTGGCGGTGGAGGAGTCGATTCCCCCCGCGCCGATGGTAAGGGTGTTGGTGGAGCTTGCGTTGTTGTATCCCGTATAGGTGGTCGCGGCGTTGCGGGTGCCTGTCACGTTTGTCACCTTGATGCCGCTGATCGACAGGTCGCCGCCGAGCGGGGAGAGATTGCCGGTGGCGTTCACCGGAGGTGGTCCCTGGTCGTTCCACACGGCCACATCCGAGGGACCCGGGACCACGTTGCCGGTCCAGGCACCCGGCAGGTTCAGCGCGGTGTTGTTGAATAGTTTGGGGATCTCCACACCTTGCACGGCTTGAAGGCACAGGAGCATGCAGTAGCTGATGGGGGCAGCCAGACGATGGTTGTTCATAGGATTTTTGGGGTTTTTACAAACAGGCAAAAAATGGGTTTTCCTACCTATTCCGGCATGATCCCGAATTTTACGTCGGGATGTCCAGCATCGATTTTATCAGATGATAATCGGATGGCGCCGCCAGCTATGACTGGACGCCCCGCCGGCAGAGACCTAGCCTCGGGGAGTCTTCACATGAAAAGTGTCCCACCTGCCGCAGCCTCGCAAGATATCGAGATCCTGGGGAAAACCACGCGTTACCAGGTGGTGCGGGCCGACATTTCCGATCTTCGCGGATGGATGCAGGATGGGCCGGTATGTCCGTTGCTGGCACAACATCACATTTCCCACTGCGGGATCATGAAGGCGGCCCCACCTTTTGAAATCCTGCGGACCAACCAGAGCGGGACCTTCATGCTTGCCTGTCTGGAGGGCGAGGGAGTGATCCTCACGGACGGCCAATGGAAGCGCATCCGGGCGGGACAGGCGTGCCTGCTGCCCCCGTTCGTCCTGAACGCGCTCAAGTGCCTGCCCGGAAAGCCATGGAACTTCGCATGGGTGCGCTACCGCGAAGCCAGGGAGACCAGGCCCATCGTCTCGTCGATTTCTCCCGTCACCGGAACTTTCGACACCGCGCCGCTGCAAGCCGCCATCATGGGGCTGCATGCGGAAAGCTCCACAGGACACTCCGCCTCCGCGCTGCACCATTGGAGCGAACTCGTGCATCACTATGTGCTGCGTTTCGCCCAGCCACACACTTCGGATGACAGGCTCTGGCGCGTCTGGCAAAGGGTGGAAACCGATCTCGCCCACGCGTGGACGCTGGATGAACTCGCCTCGGTCGCCTGCCTGAGCGGCGAACACCTGCGCCGCCTCTGCCGCAAGGAGCTCGGCCGTAGCCCGATGCAGCATCTCACCCACCTGCGCCTCCAGCGCGCGCGTCACCTGCTCTCCATCACGGATGACAAGGTGGAGGTCATCGCCCGGGCGGTGGGGTTCGAAAGCGCGTTCACGTTTTCAAACACCTTCAACAAATGGATCGGCTGGCGGCCTTCGGAATTCCGGCACTAGGAATTCCGGCATCCTTGCCGCGATCCCGACAAGGGATTCATACGGCGGCACCCGGAGTGCGGGCAGCTGTCACTCGGCCTTTTCTTCCTCAGGTGCCTTCCTGAACTTAGCCTTCGCGATTTCAATGACCATCGGCAGTATGGAAACCGCGATGATACCGAGGACCACCAGTTCGAAGTTGTCCTTGATGATCGGAATGTTTCCGAAAATCCAGCCGGCGGGGAGGATCAGTCCGACCCACAGCAACGCGCCGATGACATTGAAGAACATGAAGCGCTTGTAGTCCATCTCGCCCGAGCCCGCGACGAATGGAGCGAACGTGCGGACGATGGGAACGAAGCGTGCGATGATGATCGTCTTGCCGCCGTAACGGACGAAAAACTCGTTGGTTTTCGCGATGTGCGAAGGTTTCACGATGCGGGGAAACGTGCGCATCGTCCAGCCGCCGAACTTGCGGCCGATCCAGTAATTCACCGTGTCACCAAGAATGGCGGCGACGAGAAGGATGATCGCGGCATACCAGATGTTGAGCGCCGATCCCGGAGTCGCGGCGATGGCACCGATGGCGAAGAGCAACGAGTCGCCCGGAAGAAAAGGGGTGATCACCAGCCCCGTTTCGCAGAAGATGATGAGGAACAGCAGTCCGTAGACAAGCGTGCCGTGCGCGTTGATGAAGGCCTCGAGGTGAACCGGGAGGTGCAGGAAAAGGTCGATGATTTCTTTCATGATCTAGCTGTGTTCCGGACGGGGGTCGCGGGTGAGGAGTTCCTGCATGGCGAGCGGAGCGGACTTGCCAGCATAGAGGATGCCATACATGGCGTCGATGATGGGGGTGCGGACGTCGGCGGAGCGTGCCGCCTCGTAGATGGAAAGGGTGTTTGGAACCCCCTCCGCCACCATGCCGAGCGAGGAAACGGCTTCTTCCAAGGTCTGGCCTTTTCCCAAGGCGAAGCCCACGCGGTGGTTCCGTGAGTGCTGGGAGAAGCAGGTGACGATAAGATCGCCCACGCCTGAGAGACCGGAAAATGTTTCCATCCTGCCACCGAGCGCGACGCCGAGCCGCGTCATCTCGGCAAGGGCGCGGGTGACCAGCGCCGCCACGGCATTGTCCCCGAGACCAAGGCCGTGGGCGATTCCCGCGGCGATGGCGTAGATGTTTTTCACCGCTCCTCCGTATTCGATCCCGGCGAGGTCGTCCGAGGTGTAGGAGCGGAAATGGGGGAAAGTGAAGATTTCCTGCAATCTCACGGCGAGCGAGTGGTCGTCCGATCCGATGACCGCGCAGGTCGCCATGTCGGTCGCGATTTCTTCGGCGTGGTTCGGCCCCGACAGAACCGCGATGGGGTTGTCCGGCAAAACCTCGCGTATCACCTCGCTCAGCCGGTCGCCCGTGTTTTTCTCGATGCCCTTCGCACAGGAAAGGAGGATGGTTTCGCGTGGCAGTCCTGCATCGGCCAACCGCCTGGCCATCTCGCGGGTTGCGGAACTCGGAACCGCGAAGATCAGCAGGGGAAAATGAAGCGCCTCTTCCAACCGCGTGGTCGCACGGACATTCGCTGAAAGCTCCACCCCATTGAGGTAATGGGGATTCCTGCGCGTGTCGTTGATTGCCGTGATAGTCGCATCATCGCGGCCGACCAGAAGGATAGGATCCAGCTTGGGCGCGAGCAGCTTGGCCATCGCCATGCCGAACGAACCGGATCCGAGGATGGCGGCGGACGAGATGGGGGCTTCAGACATGGGTTGATTTCGCCTTGCGGGTGAAGCGGTTCTCGGTGCCCTCGCGAAGCCGCTGGATGTTCGAACGGTGTTTCCAGATGGCGAGCAGTCCGATGACGACGGTGAAAACGAACAACGGCTTGTTCCATGTCCCGTCCTGGATTCGTCCGTGGTGCCAGGAACCCCACAGGGTCACCATCGGCAGCGCGGCGGCCGCGACGATGCTGGCCAGCGAGACGTAACGGGTGGTGATGAAGACGATGAGGAACACGATGATGAGAACGCCGAGGCCCGCGGGCATCAGCGCGAGGAAAACCCCTGCGGAGGTGGCGATTCCCTTTCCTCCGCGGAAACCGACCCAGGGCGAGTAGTTGTGCCCGAGCACGGCGGCGAGGGCGGTGAGGATGTGCGCGATCTGGCCTTTCAACGCTTCCGCCGCCGGAATGTGCAGTATCCAGCCTTCCGGGAAATCAAACGTCATCAGGGGCGAATGGCTGCTGATGCGGATCACGTTGATCGCGATCAGGACCGGAATGAATCCTTTGAGGGCGTCCAGCAGCAGGCAGGTGATGCCATATTTCTTTCCGACGACACGAAGGACATTGGTGGCGCCAATGTTCCCCGAACCGTGCTCGCGGATGTTGATGCCCTTGGCCTTCGCGATGAGCAGACCGAAGGGAATGGACCCCAGCAGGAAGGCGATGAGGGGGCAGAGCCAAAGTTGCATCACTCGGCGCTGGCGGATGTGATGGTGATGGGTTCAACCGGGACATCGCCACCGAGACGTGCGTCGGCACGGGTCTGGGTACCTTTGATCTTGTCCACCACGTCCATGCCTTCCACCACTTTCCCGAAGACGGCGTAGCCTCCGTTGCTCGGGTAGTTCAGCATGTCGTTATCCACCACGTTGATGAAAAACTGGGCGGTGGCGCTGTTCGGGTCACTGGTGCGTGCCATGGCGATGGTGCCGCGGTCGTTCTTGAGGCCGTTCTTGCCTTCGTTGACGATGCCCTTGCCGGTTTCCTTCTCCGTCAGGGCGTTTCCGCTTTGGGTGAAGCCGCCGCCCTGGATCATGAATCCGTCGATGACGCGGTGGAAAACGGTGCCGTCATACTGCTTTTTCTTCACGTAACCGAGGAAGTTTTCGACCGTGACGGGAGCTTTCTCCGCGTTCAGTTGCAGGACGATGTCACCCTTGGTGGTTTTCAGCCGGACCTTGGGCGATTTTGCCTCGGCGGCGGGCACCGGTGCCGGGGCGGCTTTTTCCTCTTCCTTCTTGGGCGGCTGGCAGGATCCGAGGATGGGAAACAGGACAAGCGAGATAATGGCGAGACGACGTTTCATCGGCGCAACCATTAAGTGATGGTGGTGCGGAGTGCAAGCGGAGTTGCGACATTCCTGCCGCAACGCGGGAATCCGCCGCAACTACCTCGGTGTGATGCTGATGCGGAGGAATCCGCCGTTTCCGACTGAGACAGGGGCGCGCCAGGTTTCGGTGACGGAGCCGTCGAAGTGGTCGGTGATGCTCGTGCGGACGGGTGTTTCGCCCCAGTTTCCGAGATTTTCGGAGTAGACCACATGATAATCGATATCCCCGGCATCGACCAGCCGCCGGAAGGTGATGGTCAGGTAATCGGCCTGCTGATCGGAAACCGTCAGCGGCTGGAGCCGGCCCGAGGGGAATGCGTTCGGCGAGTGCGGGTTGGTAAGGAGGGCGTATTCCAGAGAGTTGGGGATTCCGTCCGAATCGTCATCGTCCTCCGGACCTCCGGTGACGGAATTGTCGGTTTTCCAACGATTGAAATCCGTGTCATCCGCGAAGCCGGGAGCGCCTCCCGCGCGTCGGCTGGCCCGCCAGTTTACGGCGAGCTTCGGATCGGGCCGGGATTCCGGATCGACGAGTACCAGGCTCACTCCGTCGGTGTCCGCTTCGGCTGGCCAACTGCCTCCGGAGAGCTTGTAGGTGAAGTCGATGAGCGGGGCGGCCGTGTTCGCGGCCAGCAGCAGGAGCCGTTCGCCTTCATTCGCCAGGCTGCCGGTGTTCATCCCCGCGATGGGGCGTCCACCGCCGAAGCGGAATGCGAAGGCGGCGGGATTCGCGACGACGAGTGTGGATGCTCCCGGGGCGAGAACGCTGTCCGGCGGGAAGGTGAAGGTGATTCCCTTGTCGAAGTAACATCCGCTGAGATCCACATTGCTCTGACCGACATTACGGACTTCCAGGTATTCGAACATTTTCCCATCGTTGAATCCCGCGGCCACTTCCGAGGGAGTGGCATTGGAAGGCTTGTAGAGAAACTCGCTGATCACGATCGGCAGATCGCCGGTGTTTTCTCCGGCGATGAATTTCACGGGTGCCGACCAATGGCTCCAACGGCCGGTCTTGTCCTGATGGCGCACCCGGGCGCGGTAGGCGCGGCCGGTTTTACAGACATTGCCTGGAAAAGTGTAGGTGCTGGAGAAGGCGGGGAGAGGTGCGGATTCGAAAGCAGCCTCCCATTCGAGCTTTACCTTCTTGGTCGGATCATAGGCCGGAGCGGTGGGATCGGTGATCTCGGCGACCCGCCATTGGATGGCGGCGAAGTCCGCGGTTCCCTGGGGATCCGCGAAGGCGGTGGTGCCGAAGGTGAGGGTGTTCGTGGGATAACCGGCCGGCCCTTGGTAGTTCAAGGTGGGAGTGACCGGCATCGCGGATCCTTCGCTGTTAGAAACGCCCAGTTGGAGGTTGTCCATGAAAGCGGCGCGGCTGATGACGGGGGAGTTGTCTCCGGGCCACTCGCCACCGGTCCACGCGAATTTCTTCATGTCGGCGACGAGGGCCGCGAGTGAGACGTTTCCGGCTCCGCCGATTCCGTTGTAGTTCCCGGCTTCGTTCGGACCGCCCTTCCAGCGGATGGTGTCGGCGGGAATGAACGGCGCGATGACGGCGGCGAACTGGTCCAGCAGCGGATTGATCTGATCCGGCTGCCACAGCAGGTCCCTCACCTCGCGGATGGAGTTGAAATAGGTCGGGTAAAGGCTGGTGAGCGGGGTGGCTCCGTCGAAGACCGCGGAATAGACCACATCCTTGCCTTCGTTCCATGTCGGCCCCCAGGTGGCATCCACATCATTCGGCATGATCCAGAGTTTTCCAAGGCGGTCGGTCTGGTCGGTGTGATCCGGTTGGAAGTAATAGGCGGCGTTGTTGTCGCCCGTCGGCCAGTAGTCATAGTGGCGCACGGCCTGGCAGAGGGCGTGGTAGGTGGACCATTTCTTGAAATTCACATAGCGGTTCACGAACGCGGCATCCTTGTCCTGGGTGAGATTTGCGAAGATGTTCTGATGGTCCGAGCCGTCGCTCACCGCGTCGGCGGCTTGGTAGCGTTGCTGGGAAGCTCCATCGGTGGCATCGCGGGTGAGCTTGTAGATGTTGCCTTTCTCCAGCTCGTGCGAGTCGATGAAATTGCTATCATAGTCCTCGTGGATCATGATGAGTCCCCAGAAATCCCCGTGATAGGCGTCCGATTGCTCTGCGGCGGTGGTGATGGTGCGGAAGTGACCCCAGTTCGAGCGCGGCGCGGGAATGCCGAGTTTTCTCCAGAGGTAGAAGTTCACGACCTCGTTGAGACAATAGGTGAGTGTCTCCCTGTTTTCCCAGCAGTTCTCAGCGGTGATGCTGTTCCACTTGGTCGGCGAGAGTTCTCCGTCGTTGTCACGGTTCTGGAAATCGTAGCCCTTGTTGAAGAAGAAGCGGAGCCCGCGCTTGCTGGTGAACTTGTAGCGCCCGTTGCCGCCATGCAGGCGGAACTTGATGTGGTCGTAAACGACGCCGTCGAAAACCATCGTGGCTTCCCAGTTTTCATAGGTCCAGCCGGGGGTGTTTCCCGTGAGCTGGTCGGCGGAGTTGTAGGCCACGCATTGGTCATAGTCCGCCTTCCTTGTCAGGAACTGGTAGACGGGCAGTGTTTTCAAAGTGGAGGCGGGGATGCCTTGGTAATCCGGCACGCCGTTGTAAACAAAGGCCGCGAAGTTCTTCGACTCATCATCCGCGAAAGGAGCCCGGGCGGATGCCCCGAGGGAATCCGTGGCGGTGACGCGATAGCGGACCAGCGAACGGTGCGCCTGTCCGGGGATCACGGCGGTGTAAACGCCATCACCGGAGACGGCGTCGCCATTGGTGCCGTTGTCGAGCATGATGACGTTGGTCCAGTTCGCGGGGTCTTCGAACGCGGGATTCGCGGGCCGTGGCTGGCTGGTGTCGATGTTGTGACTGACAATGGGGATCGGCAGATAGGCCGGGATGAAATTTCCCGGAGCAACGATCTGGTAGGACAGTTGCGCGCCTGCCACGCCGTTGGAATCCGACAGGCGTGCGGTGACGGTGATCGGGGTGTTCGCGGCAGGTTGCAACGGCAGGTGGGATACCTGCTCGATGTTCGGTGCGGCATTCAGGCTGAACTGATGGTTCTGGGCACCCGGTGACGCGACCTCTCCGGTGAGTTCGGCGGTGGGAGCCACGGAGGAGCGCCATGAACTTCCCTTCTTCGCATCAAGCGAGGGATTGACGAGTTCCATGGATGCCCCATCCCCGTTGGCCGCGCAGGGCCAGGGAAAACCCGAACTGTAGGTGACCTCCGCAACGACCGTGCCGCCGGAGTTTTTCAAGGTCAGTGCTTCCCCATCAGAACTCAGCGATTTGGCATAGGGCCCAAGTGCCGTGACACCCCAGAGGACCTGCACGGTCGCCGGATCCTCCGCGACCACCACATAGCCGCCCGGGGGAATGACCGTGCCTGCCGGGAAGGTGTATTCGATTCCGTCGCTCAAGGTCCAACCACCGATGTTCGCGGCGGTGGTGCTGAAATTATACAGCTCGACGAAGTCGCTGTGCACCGAGTTGTCCAAGCCGTTGTAGTGGATTTCATTGATGATGACCGGACCGTTCGCGGGCAGGGGAGGGAGGATGCCCTCCACGGTCGCGGATGCCGCGCTGTTACCGACGCTGTTGGTGGCGACGATCTGGTAGAAGTTCGGTTGGCCGCCGGTGGGGGATGGGTCGGTATACTCGCTCGCGGTCAGATTCTGAGCGATCATGGTGAACGGACCCGCCGCCGATGACGCCCGATAGACCTTGTAGGATTTGGCGCCGATGGCTTCGTTCCATTTCAAACGCGCTCCATTCGCCGAGGGATTTTGAGGTGCGGAGGGGGCTGTGCCGTTGGAGAGGGCGTATTTTCCGCGCAGGGCATCCTCATTCGCGACGACCTCGCCACTTGTGAGCGCGGTGTCGAAAATGATGATCTCGGCGATGTCTCCATTCAGATAGGGACCGACGGGGCCGGGGTGAGCGCCGATGCAGAGCTGGGGGTAAACATTGAGCGACTGCGTGCCGCTCGTGCCCGTCCCTCGGACCATCCGGTCCACAACGAGTTCGAGAGCGCCGGTCGAGCGTCTGCGGGTGAAGGTCGCGACATGAGGAGCGTTGTTGCCATAATTTACAGCGGGACCGGAATCCGATCTCAACGTGACGTCAGGATTCCCGGTGCCTGCCAGAATGCGGCCATTGTTGCGGATGCTCATACCGAAGTCGTTCACCACTCCGGGCCTCTCACCGCTGACCAGTCCCGAGCCCGCGTAGAAACTGTCGGACCCTCCCGCACCACCCGGTGTCTTGAACAGGATCATGATGGTGAAATCATCCTGCACAGGCCGGGGGAACATCATCAGTTGGGACCCGCTGAAACGTACCGCCGGGAATCCGTTCATCCCGGAGGTCGCGAGTGTGGGGGCGTTCGATCCGGCTTGGGCCAGATTTCCGCTGTGACTGGAATCCGCCCAGAGGACCACCGCCGCGCCGTCTGCGGCATTGATCGAGTCCGCTTTGAACCAAGCTTTCGGATTGGCGGCGGCCGCAGGACCGGAAAATGAGAAGCCTGAAACAAACGCGAGCAGACAACAGCGGGTGAACAAAGGGGAAATCATGGGGTTTCAAAGAGCGCTTGGCCGGACTTCGGGGAAGTGGGCACCTCGATGCCTCCATAAGTCATTGCCAAACCAACTCCATAACCGCATGTCACGCCCCCGACAACACCCCCCGTACGGGTCGGTGAGTGGATGAAAAATGGCAGATCCTATCCGCGGCAGCGAGAATTTCCGGCCCCCCTACTTGAAGAACCGTTTGAGGGTTCTTTGCTCGGCGGGGTCGAGCGCATCGCGCCAGACGCGATCGCCACCTTTGCCGGTTGCCTCGGTGTTTCCTCCTTGGGTGACGGACGTTGCGGATTTGTCCACCTCGTGCTCTCCGTCCTGAAGTTCCAACAAATCGCCGGGCGTCGAACGGGAAAGGTCCTTGGCTTCGAGGCCGGTCAACGCGCCGATTTCCACCCCCTCTTTTTCATTTCCGAGAACACCGGGTGAATGTCCGGGACCACGATCGATGCCGCCTTTGCCCGGTCCTTCGCCTTCCTTACCTTCACCTTCGCACTCTCCCTCACCATCTCCTGCGAGGAGTTCGTCGGACCAATCCTCACCCTCTCCCTGACCACCATTTTTCATGGCTTCCGAATGCTTCTTCAGATTCTCGCGGAGTTGCTGGATTTGTTCGGGCGAGAGATTCGCCATACCCTTCAGATCGAGTTTTTTCATCTGCTCCAGCAAAGCGGGGTTCGGCTTCATCGCACCATTCTGCAACCCTTGGAGGGCTTGGTCGAACTCCTCCATCATCCGGTTTTTCTCCGCCTGGTTCGCGGCACCCGCGTTTTTTTCAAGATTCGCAAGCGCCTTGTCAGCCCGGTCCAGCTCGCGTTCGACACGCCCGGACTCGGCGCGGTGGGATTTTTTCAATGAATCCGTGGCCTCCAATGATGAATGGCTGAACCACTGCTCTTCTTCCTGTGCCTTCAGTTCGTCCAAACGCTTGCGGGTGTCTTCCAGATACTTTTCATCGACGACCTCTTCCTTGGCCAGATGATCCAGTTCGGAATCCAACTGCTTCCATGCCTGGGGTTGTTCAGGTGCGGATGGCGGATTCGTGGTGAGGGCGGAAACGGGGATGAACAATCCGGCGGCCAACAAGGCCAGCGCGCCGAGCGGAGGGACGAGCAGTCTCGGCCACTGCCAGGTGAGACCCGCATCGGTTTTTTGCAAAGGAGCGGGCCAGGGAGCGACACCCGCCCGGGCGGCGGAGAGGGCGTTCCGCAACTGCATCGCGGCCTCCATCCGGACCATCGACTGCTCGGGTTTTTCAAATTTTCCCGCCGCCCATGCCCAGCATGCCAAGCCGATCAGGCACACGGCACCCGCGATGCAGGCCGCGAGGATCCATGGATCCGTGCCGGTGATCTCCCGCCTCACCACCAGCAACACCGCCGCACCCGCGAGCGCCGTGACGAGCAGGGGCGCGGAAAGGGATTCCAACCACCATGCGAGATTCACCTGCCGGGCCACCTTTCTCGCCTTTGCCTGCCAGTGGTCTCGATTGGAATTCTCCGGGCCGGATGTCATGTTCGGGAAAATACCGTAAACCCACGTGAATGCGATGGGAATTTTCCTGTTGCAGCGGGTTCATTCCAAGCGTCACACGGCATGCATGTCCTGTCCTTGGCAGGTTGCGCCGGACTGGTGGCCGAAACGGCGGTCGTCAGGATGAAGGCGCCGCGACTGTAAAAATTGAGGGCGGTGCGGGATCCACCCGGATCATCCGCACCACCCCCGGTTTCCCTCTCCAGTCTGGAGAATGTTTTACCTGTGGGACCCAACGGTCGCCATCACGCGTCCAGCCTGAGGGCGGCTTTCTGCGCGGCGCTTTTCGCCTCGGTCTTGTTGCCCTTGCCGTCGTCCGCGGTGAGACGCATGCCGACCGGCTTGGAAACCCCGAATTCCTCCATGGTCACGCCATACATCACGTCCGCGCGGGCCATCGTCCGCTTCGAGTGGGTGACGATGATGAACTGCGAGTTGTCGATGAAACGATCCAGCACCTTGACGAAGCGGTTGATGTTCGATTCGTCGAGCGGCGCGTCGAGCTCGTCGAGCACGCAGAACGGGCTGGGCTTGATCATGTAGATCGAGAACAGCAGGGCGACCGCGGTCATCGAGCGTTCGCCACCGGAGAGCAGTGTGATGGACTGGAGCTTCTTGCCGGGCGGCTTCGCGGTGACTTCGATGCCGGATTCCAGCGGATCGCTTTCATCCAGCAGCGTGAGGTCCGCCTCTCCCTTCTCGCCGAAGAGCTCCTTGAACATCTCACGGAAGTTGATTTTGACCTGGGCGAAGGTCTCGGCGAACAGACGCTGGGTTTCCGTGTTGATGCGGTCGATGACCTCAAGCAACTCGGTCTTGGAATTGACGAGGTCGTCGTGCTGGCCCTTGAGGAAATTGTAGCGTTCCTCAAGTTCCTCGAATTCCTCGATGGCGTCGAGGTTGACCGGGCCCATCGCGTCCAGGCGGCGCTTGATGTCGGCCACGATGGACTCGACGAAATCCCAGTCCGGCTCGCCGGTCATTTCGCCAGGGATCTCCACCGCATCCTCGCTGGTGCCGTCGATGACGACGGTGGGCATCTCATCGTCGTGTTCCTCGGATTCGTCGCCGGCGACGATCGACTGGCGGCCTCCACGACCTTGCATGGATTTCTGGGAAGCGATGCTGGCGAGAAGCGCGTGGGCGTCCGGTTCGAAGGTCGTGAGATCGACCTGATGGCGTTCTTGAATCGTCGTCGCGAGGCTCTCGATACGGAGGTCCAGCTTGGTGCAGGCGACTTCCTCGCGCCCCTTCTGTTCATTCACGCGCGAGTGGTCGCGGCGGATCGCGGCAAGCACGGTCTCGGCGGTTTCGATCGCTTCCAGCAGGGCGGTGCGGCCTTCCGAGCGGGAGTTGATCTCCACTTGAAGATCCTCGACTTCGGCGCGGTGGGATTCGCATTCTTCCAAAAGCCGGGCGTTCTCGGCCTGGGCCGCCTCGATGCGTTGGTCGAAGGATTCGATCTCCGTTTCGCGGCGGATGGCGACGTCGCGGAGTTCCGACAGCCGGGCCTCCATCGGCTTCTGCTGTTCTTCGGCGGACTGTTTGGCACGGCGCTCGACGGCGAGCTCGGTCCGCAGTTGGTTGAGTTCCTCGATGATGTCCTGCTCGCGGCGGACAATGGAATCCGACTCGGACTGCAGGCGGCGCGACTCGTTTTCGAGCGCTTCCAGCCGGTCTCTGGAGGATGCGAGCTCGCTCTCCATGTGCTCCCGTCCTTCGGCGGCGGTACGTTCGCGGTTCTCAAGCTCGCCCCGTTCCCATCGGACGTTCTCCAGTTTGGTTTCGAGGTTTTCCACCTCGCGGGTGGCGAGGCTGAGCTGGCCCTGCAGGGTGGAGAGATCGACCTTCTGGCGTTGGAGACGCTCGCGCGAAACCTCGACCTCCTCACGAAGCTGCTCAAGGCTGGACTCCAGTTGCGTCACGCGGTTTCTCGCGGCCTCATCCGCCGCGGCCAGCGCCTCCACCTCGGCGGCCAGCGTGCGGGCTTCGTTCTGGAGTTCGAGAACGGAGGTGCTGCCCTCCGTGCCGGCACCTCCACGGAGCATGCCCGCACCGGTGAGGATGACGCCTGCGAGTGTCACGAAGGTGACGCCGGGATGGGCCGCGCGGAGACGCAGGGCGGTGGCTTGGTTCGGAACGATGAGGACCTTTTCGAGCAACGTCTCGATGACCTTGGAGATCCGCTTGTCGGACTTCACCCGATCGAGCGCCCATGCGGTCGCACCTTCCGGGAGAGCCTCCATCTGCGTGCCGGTGGATTGACCGACGAAGGTTTCCGGAATGACGGCGGCGACGCCGAGCTGCTTTTCCGTCAGGCGGCCGATGATCGCCTCCGCCGTCGCCTGATCCTGGACGAGCACGGCCTGGAGGTGGTTTCCAAGGGCGGATTCCACAGCACGGGCGCAGGTGTTCTCCACCTCGATGAATGAGGCAAGCACGCCGTGGATGCCGGGCTTGAACGTGTCCGGCTGGCCGAGACCCTTGAGCACGTTCTGGGTGCCTTTCTCGAATCCTTCGCCGCTTTCGACAAGCTGGCGCACCGCGTCGAAGCGGGCGGATCGCTGGGCCAGGACCTTGTTGGATTCGACCGCGGCGGCGCGGGCTGCGTCCAGATCACCACGGGTGTGCTGGTAGGTGCGCTCGGCGGCTTGGAATGCTTCCGTCAGCTCGTCCAGCATCGAGGCGGTGTCCTGGACTTCGTTGGAAATCCGGGATTGCTCGGAGCGGGATTCCTCGATGGCCAGCGTCTGGCGTTGCTCTTCGTCGGCAAGCTGGCGGGCGCGTTCGCGGTTGCCTTCCAACTGGGCGAGCGCGCTTTCGATCTTGGCCTGCAGGGTGGCGATGACCTGCTGCGTGCGGTTGGCCTCGCCACGGGTTTCACGGAGGGAGGCCTCGATGCGTTCACGTTCGTCGCGGGTGCCCCTCGTCCGGGTTTCCTGTTCGGAAAGCTGGATCTCTTTTTCAGCGATGATGCGGCTCAACTGGTCCAGCGATTCGTTCGCAGCGATGAATTCGAACTCCTGCTTGGCAAGTTTCTCCCGTGTTTCAGCGATGTCCTCGTGATTCTGGCGGATGCGGGATTCCAGCTCCGCCTTGCGCTCCTCATTGAAATTGATGCGTCCGGATGCGGAATTCAGCGCGTTGCGGTGCTCGTTGAGGCGCTGGCGGAGTTCTGCGAGCTCGCCCTCGAAAATGCGGGCGGCGGTCCGGGCCTCGGTCACCGCTTCCTCCTTGGCGGGAAGCTGCATTTCCAGCTCGGTATCGCGGACTTCCAGGCCACGGATGGAGACCACCAGCTCGTCGCGCTGGGCGGTGAGTTCCACAAATTTCCTGTGGCTCAGGTGGGTGTCGAGCACGCGGGTATCGGCTGCGAGCGCCTGATAACGGCGTGCTTTGGCCACCTGGCGGCGGAGTGAATTCATCCGGCGTTCCTGTTCCGCAAGAACATCGGAAACCCGTAGCAGGTTCGCTTCGGTGAACTCGAGTTTCCGCAGCGCTTCCTTTTTCTCGCGCTTGAATTTGGTGATTCCGGCGGCTTCCTCGAACACCGCACGGCGTTCTTCCGGCTTGGACGAAAGAATCTGGTCGATCTGCCCCTGCGCCATGATCGAGTAGGCGGTGCGGCCGATCCCGGTGTCCATCAGCAGGTCGTGGATGTCCTTCAAACGGCAGAGAGTGCCATTGATCCGGTATTCCGACCGACCATCGCGGAAAACACGGCGGGTCAGCGAAACTTCGTTATAATCCACTTTCAGGGCTTCCTCGCAATCTCCCATCGTCAGGGTGACCTCGGCCATGCCGAGCGGTTTGCGCTTTTCCGTCCCGTTGAAAATGACATCCGCCATTTCTCCGCCGCGCAGGGCTTTCGCCGAGGTTTCGCCCAGCACCCAGCGGATCGCGTCGACGACATTGGACTTGCCGCAACCATTCGGACCGACGATGCCGGTCACCCCTTTGGCGAATTCGAACACGGTTTTGTCCGCGAACGACTTGAAGCCGTGGATTTCGAGAGTTTTCAGATACATTCCAGACGGTGGGTTGGAGGTTGGGCCCGAGAGGGAAGTGGGCGGAACAAGCTACCGTCTCATCCGGTATCTGCAACTGATGAAATCAAATGTGCGCTAGTGGTGGTGTTTGGCATCAGGAATTAATACCACATGTTGTGGTATGAAGTATTAAGGATTACTTAAGCAATATGCAGATGATCCAAGAAACGACTTCCGACGGATGAAACGGTGGGGTTTCCGAACTCCCGTACCATCTGAATCGGCAAAACACTTTGCCAGCCGTGTTTTTTCTGTAATCCTCATCACACTTGTCATGTCCAGACGCTCTCTTTCCTTGCTATCCGTTCTCACCGTGTGCGGCTCCTCCTTTGGCATGGCTGCCACGGAGGTCCCAGCTCCCGCAGCGCCAACCGATCTGAAGGTGAAAGCCTTGGGAATCAACTCGTTCCAGCTCACTTGGAAAGACAATTCCACGAACGAGCTCGGTTGGGAGATTCTTGCCGCAGTCGGAAAGACGACTCCGAAACGTTACCGGATGTATGTGAAGCCGAACGCCACTTCGCTCGTGCTCGTGACCAACGAACTGGCCGGAAAGACCCTGAGTTTCCAAATCCGGGCCTATAACGGCGCGACGGCTCTGGAGAAATTCTCGAAGCCAACCGCGATTGTCTCCGCGACGGCGCTCAAATCCAAAACAACCGGGGCTCCCACGAATCTCGTGGTGAAATCCATCGAAGACGGCAGCGTCCATCTCGGTTGGAAAGACAACTCCACCGCCGAGGCGGGATATGTGATCGAATACAAGGAGACATCCGCAAAAAAATGGACGGCCATGTCGGCCGATCCCGGAATACAATTCAACGTGCCTGTTCCGAAGCTGGAACCGACGAAAAAATATTCGTTCCGGGTCAGGGGTGCTGTAGGCAATCCATTGAAATACACCGCTTATACCAACCAGGTCTCCGCCACGACCGTGGCGTTCCAAGCTCCCACCGGTCTGGTTGTCCAACCGGTCGCGGAAGGGGAGTTCTCCTTCAAATGGAAGGATAACACGACCGCGGAAGCGGGCTACGAACTTCAATACAAAGGACCTGACGATACGAAGTTCACTCCCCTCGATCCGTATTCCTCGGATACGACTTCCATTCCCAGCGTCCCGGGTGCCACCCCCAATGGGACCTACCAGTTCCAGCTCAGGGCGTTCCGCTTTGTCGGATCGACCAAGACCTACACGGGTTTCACTCCGGTCGTCTCGGCCAAGGCCAATCCGCTCATTGCCCCGACCGATCTGGTATCGAGCCTGCCTACGGACACTTCTGTCACCCTTACGTGGAAGAGTGCCTCCAAGGTGGCCACAGGGTATCAGATCCAATACCGTGAAGTGGGCGCGACCGACTTCAAAAGCGTCAGCACCGGGAAGGTTCTCACCTACAAGGTCGACAAGCTGGTCTCTGGAAAAACGTATGAATTCAAGGTCCGCAGCAACGTCGGTGAGGAATACTCCACGTTCACGGGAACGGCCCAGGGACTCACCAAGCACGGTTTCATCAGCGAATTGAATCCCCCGATCCTGACGGGAAACCAGTTTCTCTACTCGATCCAGACATCGTTCCCCACCGGAATCACCAATATGACCGTAACGGGACTGCCCGCCGGTCTGGTTTACAATTCCACGAGCCGGACGATCTCGGGGAAACTCACCACCGCGGGAACTTATACCGTCACTCTGAAGGTGACCTTCAGCGACGGCACGGTATCGACGCGGAGCCTGGTCCTGACTTCGGTGGGGACGAAACCGATCATCCTGCCACCCCACATCACTGTCGTCAGCGTTCCCCTCACGAAGCCACAAACCGTTCCGCTGACGGGCAGATTCGCGGATCTGGACACGCATGAAGCGGTTCGGGTGACGACAACGAAAGGAGTCTTCGATGTGATCCTTTATCCGGACTCCACACCGAAGACCGTTGAAAACTTCTTCAAATACGTTGATGCCAAGAGCTACGAAAACAGCTTCATCCATCGGTCACCGGCAAACTTCGTCGTCCAGGGTGGAGGATATACCCACACCACCGCCGATGGTTTCAAGAGCATTCCCACCTTCGGCACCGTGGTGAACGAGCCAGGGCTCTCGAACGTCCGCGGCACCATCGCAATGGCGAAAGTCGGAGGACAGCCCAACAGCGCGACCTCGCAATTCTTCGTGAATGTCGTGGATTCCCTTGGTCTTGACAGCGACAACGGCGGTTTCACGGTTTTCGGCCGGGTCCCTTCAAGCGGGATGACGGTGGTGGACAACATCAACGACCTGCCCACCGCGGATTATAACATCACGGTCGGAGCGAACGTGGTTCCGTTAACAGACCTGCCGGTGGATGCTCCCACCGCACCGGCCGTCCTTGATCCAGCCCAACTGGTGAAGATCACATCGGTGGTGGATGCTCCGATTCTCACCTACAGCGTTCTTCCGCAGGATTCCTCCATCGCCACGGCTGTCCTTGATGGCACGAATGTGGTCATCACCGCTGTTTCCAAGGGAAGCACGACCATTCAGGTGACCGCCACCGATCTCGACGGCCTGTCGGTCTCCCAATATATCCCGGTCACGGTGCCGTAAAGGCCGCACACACCTCTATCTAGCGCGGGGCCCTCAAGGATGTTGAGGGCTCCGTTTTTTGTTACCACACCAGAAGCAGAGCATTTTCAACACTCCCGGGATTTCCGCAGGACCTGGATCCCGTCGGGACGGAGGTCAGAATGATGGCGCTTCACGGCCAGGCCCTTAAAAGCAGCGAGTTCATCGGCAGGACGGAGCGGAATTTTCCATGCGACCGATCTGGTGAATCTGAAAGCAACGGCTTATCGCATATCCATCTCCCCTCCCGGTTAATGGAAATCGCATCGACGGTCATACCGATGGCCCGAGCAATTATCCGATGGGTTCATTTTCTCTCCTTTGCGCGCTGGAACCGCGCGCTTCTCGACGACTCTTCCGGCGGGACTGCGGGGCTTGTTTCGGATTCCACCTCGGGGGAGGGAGTCACCTCCTTCACAGGGAGGGGTTTCTGTTTCACGATCTTCCCGATCTTTGCAGCCGGTGCCCGCCGGGGCAGTGCGAGCATGGGCATTTTCCACCCTGTCCTCGTGAGCAGGGCCTCCGCCAGCGTGAGCAGCACCAGTGCGATCCCCAATGGGAGGCGCAGCGAAGTCTCTGCGACAAAAGGAGGCCGCTGCCAGGCTTTTGAAATATCCAGCAGCTCGCGGCCGCCGGTCTGATTGGAAACCGTGCGCAACTCCGCCAGCCGTTCGGGGTCGAACGACCATTCGACGGATGAGCCGACACTCAACGGGCCGAACTGCAATGCGTTCCCCCCCACCTGTACTGCCCCGCGCACGATGCTGCCCTCGTCCAGATCGCGTGTCAGAGAGAAATGACCCGGTGCGATCCTCCTCCATGGCAGATCGAGCGTGGCGCCGCCGATGTCGTCCTGCAGCCGGACCTTCGGAGGCATAGCGGAAAGTTTTTGAGACCACAGCGAGGTATCGTAGAGCAGGTCGAGGGTGAGTCTCGTGCCATCCAGGCGATGCCGCAGGGCGATGCCCGGCGGAGTGTCCTCGCCCATCAGGAAACGTCCCATCGTCTGCAGAAAGTCCCCGTAGCCAGGCCAGTTTCTGGCAGTTTCCGAAAATTCTCCTCCCAGGGGAAATGAAACCGCCGCGCTCCTTCCCAGTCCGCGTCGTGTGTGGGCTACCAGCGGCGCGAGATATTCGTCCGTGGAGACCAGCGAAACCGTCGCATCCTCACGGGCGTAAGAGAGGTTGTAGCCGTCCGCCTGTTTGAACCAGTCGATGGCTTTCGGAGAGATCTCCGACCAGCGTCCGGTCGCCTGGGCACCGACAGGCTCCTTGATGAAAGCGGACCTGGCGATGGTGACGGTTTCCTGTGCGAAGATCCGGGGGATGTCCATCGGCTGGTCTGAAAAGAAGATCCGGCCGTTTCCGCGTTTCGCGACATCGACGAGAAGGGCGGAATCCACATCCTTGTCCGTACCCAGTCCGATGACGGAGAGGGACGCGCTGTTGTCCGTCATTTCCTTGATGAGATTCTTGTAGTCGCCCGGTTCCTCTGAATCCTGCGCGTCGGAAAACAGGATGACGTGCCGTGTGCCCGCCGGTGATTTTTTCAACTCGTCCCATGCGGCCTTGAGTCCGTTGTAAACGAAGATGCCGCCTCCTGCCGAACGGATCTTGCGGGTTCTCGCCATCAGTTCGGGTTTCCTGTTGCCAACGGTTGTCAAAGGAATCGTCGTCGTCGGCTCGCTGTCGACGGCGAACACGGCGACCTGGTCCAGCGGTCCCAGCAGATCGATGGCATTTGCCGCTCCGGAGTTGGCGAGATCCATCTTGGTCCTGCCGCCACCGACCTCGACACTCATCGAGCCGGAGCGGTCCATCACGACGGCCAGCGCCACCGCCAGTTTGCGATGTTCGGACTTCAGCTCCATGGACACCGGCAACAGGGCATCGATGGGGGACTGGAAGTATCCTCCGGAGCCGAAGGAATGGTCCCCGCCAGCCATCATCAGGCCGCCACCCTGTTCGCGCACGAAGAAATCCAGCGATTTCATGAAATCTGAGGGAATCTCATGGGCCGGCACGTTGTTCAGGATCACGGCCCGTGCTCCGGCCAGAAGTCCGGGTTTCAACGCGGACGGGTCACTCACGGTTTCAACCGTGAAGTTCATCGCCGTCAGAGCCTTGGCGACCGGGTCATCCTGATAGCGTGTCGCCAGCAGGATGCGCGGGCCGCCGGTGATCTCGATCCAGCGCGTGGCCCGGTTGTTTCCCGGATGGGCGTCGTTTTCGGGGCGGATCTCAGCCTGGTATTCGAAGCCGCCGCCACGGGCGATGCGGTCGGTGAATTCCACCGTGCCGATGCCGTTGGCGAGTGTGACCGACGACTCGGTCAACGTCTGCCCGTTCCGTCTCAAAATCAGGGGAACCACTCCATCCGCCGCTCCCCGGACAGTGATGGAGATCAAAAACGGTTCTCCCACCTGAACCCGCTCCGGAAACCCGATGCGTGCGATCCGGAAATCGTTCTCCTTTTCCTCACGGATCAGACGGAAATCCAACGGGATTCCGCGTGCCTGCAACTGTCCGGAAGCTTCCTGGAGCGGCTCCGTGGAATAACCGTCTGTGAAGACCAGCACGCGCGAAGGACGTTTTTCATCGGTTTGTGCGGCGATGGATTGCAGGGCAAGCCCTGTTTGCGTGAGCTTGCGCGACCCGGTGAATGACGAACCGTCCGCACCCATTTCCGCGACCTCCGTGGCGTAGTTGATGAAATGAAGGGTGTCGCGGTGGCCGGGTTTGGACGATTCCAACAGCTTCTCCCATTCCGGCAGCCCTTTATCGATGAGATCTTCGGTCGAATCGGAACGGTCCAGGAGAACGTAAAGATCCAGCGAGTTCTGCTGATGCCGGATCACCGGCTCCGCCAATGCGACGATCGCAAGGACCATCAGGGCAGCCCGCAACGGCGCGTGCAGCTTCAGTCCGCGCCAGAACCACCCCGCCAGAGCGAGCGCGGGGATGAGGAGGAAGTATTCCGGAGCGGTGAAGGTCATGGGTGGAGATGGGTGTCCCGGCTTTCGGATTCGGAGAAAGCGTTGGCGGCATTCCGTCGGGTCGTCATGCGGTGGCGGTTTTGCGGGTGTTGAATCTCCATGATACCAGCAGCGCGGTGATCAAAAGGATGATCCAGACACGCCAGAGGGGATCAGGTTGGGTGTGGCGCCGGATGCCGGACTGGCTGGCGTCCGTGACGGCACCGGATTTTCCACAGGCGGAGAAGTCCGCCTCACGTGTATCCGCGAAGGAGACCGCCGCGTCGAGCAGGGTGGTTTCGTTCTGACGGATCGTCAGGAAACCTGGCGTGGCGGGCGCGTGCATGAGTGAGGCGGGAACCGGGAGTTTTTTCCCCACCGGATCGGTGACCGTCGCTTCAAGGGGAACACCGGGAAGGCTGGTGATCCGCAGGGGTTGGCCGGTTTCCAGGTTCAGCCTTGATGGCGAAACCTTGGCAGCACGGATGGACTCGGCGAAGCGGTGCAGCAGGACGATGAACGCCGGTTGGTTTTCGGCATTGGAAAGACGGAGATCGAAATTGAAACAAAGCTGCCGGGTTGCGGGTTGCTTGTCGGTCGCGGGTTTTTCCCTGAGGAAGATCAACGGCCGCTTCTCCTGCCACAGCAGCACGCTATCGCTGGGCAGCCTTTCGAGCTGGATGGTCTCGCGGACGAGCAACGACTGCCAGTTGAGTCCGTCGAGCAGCGGGCCCGCCTCCGCGACGATGCCTCCCTTGAGGTAGGCTCCGGTACGGGTGCTGTCTTCCACGAATACGATGGAATTCCCTTTTGGTGGCACCGGGTCCAACGGGTCATATGAGGTGATCGCAAGATCCGCCGTGGCGGCATCGTTCGTCGATGCCGCATGGTCCAGCGCCTCAAGGAGTTTCGCAGTCAGATCGGCGAAGGCCGGAGAGGTCGCGGTGAAGAGTTCGATTTTTTTCGGCTGGGGGGCGACCAGCGGCAGGGTGTCGTCCAGAGTGAACCTGTCGGGGGACAAGACGAGCCTTACATTTCCGGCCCCCTCGGGAAAAGCGCTCTGAAGGGTGACCAAGGCCCCGCCTTCAAGGCGGAAGGACCGCGGTTCCGTGCTGCCGTTGGAAGTTTGCAGCGACCATGTGCGATCCACGGGGGTTTTCGAATAGTTCCTTACCAAAGCTTTCCAAACGAGAGAACCTTCCTCCGTGGAGAAGCTGACTCCGGTGAATCCGACGTTGGCGATGGCTTCTCCAACCGCGAGAATCCGGGCGCCGAACGGCAGCGATTCGGCGGGTGTGTCTGTCAGGTAGATCACCGTTCCCTCGCGGGCCACGAGCGAACGGGCGAGGCGGAGGGCCTGGGTGGGATCGGTCAGTCCATCCAGCGGCTGCCACTTTTCCAATGCCGTTTTCAGTTCATCCAATGATTCTCCCGCATAAACCCGGGGCCGGCCGGGAGCGGACTCGATGACCGTGAACTCGATGGCCGAGGCGGGACCTTGGAAACCCGGCAGCACCGCGGACAGCCGTTCGATTCCTTCTTTTTTGAAAACACCCATGGAAGCGGAGGAGTCCAGCACCACGGCGATCCGCTGGACGCTGCCCTCCTTTTGCAAACGGGGTTCGGCGAGGAACCACGCGAGCAGGAGGATCGCCAACAACTGCATCCATAATGGCACGGAAGGAATGATGCGCTCGAGCCGTCTGCCGCTCGCCGCGTCGCGCCGGGTGCGTTCCAGAAGAAAAAGTGTCGAAACAGGCAGTTCGATGGCCTTCCTCTGGAGAAAATGGATCGCCAGCACGGCGGGGATGCCGAGCAGGGCGAGGAGTCCGAGAGGATTGGCGAGAGTGGGCATGAACAGGCTGATTCAGACGCGGGATGAAATTGGATGCCACGGAACCGCTTCACGAGGAGAATCGCTGGCTTGGTGGAATTTCATGTTTCAATAGATGTCTTGTGGATGACTGCGCCCCGCCGGGAGCATGTGTTGGGAGTCGGACCGGATCATGGCGCGGTGACGGTCAAACGCATGTAGAGTTTCTTCCTGTCCGCCATCGGCACGGAGAAGGTCCGTTGCGGGGTGGTGTTCATGTCAGCCGCAGGGTGCCAGTCCGTCAGGTTTTCACTCCACTGCGCGCCGTAGGTGATGCCTCCGGTCCCGGCGGGCGGGGTGAAGGTGGCGGTGAGGTCTCCTCCCACAAGCAGAGGTTGCGGAAGCTGGTGGGCATCGGGTGCCTTGGGATCGAGACCGAAGGCGTATTCGATGAGATTGGCGAGCCCGTCATGGTCGGAGTCGGCGTTGTCCGCTCCGTTCCCCGTGTTCGCGGGGGAGCCGAACTGGCTCTGCCGCCAGGCCGCGAGGGGAGTGCTGGCGTTTCCGAAAGCTGTCACGGTTTCCACCAGACTCGTGCCGAAGCCCTCCATCCGGCCGCGGGCCCGCAACAAACCGCCGGTGGGAAGGTTCAAGCCCGTGAGCCGCCAATCCGCCGTGGTTCCCACCCGGGTCGCTTTGCCCAAAGGAGTATAGTTTTTACCACCGTCCGTGCTCAGTTCCAACGTGACATGTGAGACTTCCGGCGAACTGCCGCCACGTGTCCACGTTACTTGTGTCGCATCCGGAACTTCCAAGGTTTGTGTCGCGGGAGAGTTGATGATGCGGGCGATGCGCACGCGGGAAACGGGAAATTGCACGGCATTCGGTTGGAATTTGTTGAACCCTCCGCCGAACAACACCTGCCCGTCTGTCTGCTGCGCCACGCAGAACACGTTTCCATCCGCTCCGGGATTGAATCCGGGATCGACGTTTCCGTCGGCTTGAAGTCGTGCGATGAACGAGCGGTTGGTGGAAATATCGGCCCCATTGGGTGTGAGCATGATGAACCCACCGCCGACAAGAATGCCGTGATCTGCCTGCAGCGCCATGCAATAGACTCTTCCGTGGAAGTTGGGATCGAAATCCATGTCCAGCGTGCCATCCGAGTGGAGGCGCGCCATCCCGTTCCGTCTCACCGCCGGGGCCATGGCGGGTGGGAGAAACGTTCCGAAGTCGCCACCCAGCAGGATCTTGCCGTCCGGCTGAACCAACACGCTGTTGACCACGGAATTCACACCGGGATCGAAGTTCTGATCCAAAGTGCCGTCGGCATTCACCCTGGCGATGCGGTTGCGTGTGGTGGCGACAGCCGAGCCGTTCGGTTGGAGTGTGGTGAAGTAGCCACCCAGCAGGACCTTGCCGTCGGATTGGACCACGACACTGGAGACGTAGGCGTTCGCAGTGGGATTGAAAACCGGGTCGACTGTTCCGTCGGGATTGAGCCGTGCGATGCGGTTGCGGACGCCTCCCGTGGAGCCGCTTGAATGGACTGTCGTGAAGTACCCGCCCATGATTATTTTTTCATCTGCCTGTATTGCCAGACTCCGGACGTCAGCGTTCGCGGCAGCATGGAAATCCTGGTCCAGCGTTCCATCCGCATTGAGACGCGCGATGTAGCCGCGGTTGGTGGGATTCGCCGCGCCATTCGGCCGCAGCGTGGTGAACCTGCCTCCCAGAATGATCTTTCCATCGGCTTGAACGGCAAGACAGAAGACATAACCATCGGCACCGGGGTCGAAGCCCCTGTCAAGGGAACCGTCCGCATGGAGCCGTGCGATGCCGTTGCGCGGCACGCTTTGAACCGATGTGAAATTTCCAGCAATGATGATCCTGCCGTCAGGCTGGATCGCCGTGGCATAGATGGAGGTGGTGCCGAAATCGTACAAACTGCCGCCGGGATTGGCGACAAGGGAATCCAGGTCACCAGGGCCCATGGGGCGGCGCGTGACGGTCACGGTGTATGTTTTCACCGTCACTCCATCCTGCGCTGTGACGCGGACCTCGATGGTGTTGGAGCCCACTATGAGGTTCAAATCGTCACTGGATATGCCGGAGGCCACGGTCACGTAGCTTTCCCCATTCACCCGGACCCGGATGCTGGCATTGGTTTCCTTTTGAACGGGCGTCACCGCGATGCTGGTCTGGCCAAACGCGACACTGGTGGAGTATGACAAGGTGTCGGCAGAAAAGACCGGATCAAGCATCCCGACGCTGGGATGCAGCGAAACCAGATCCGCATCGTTAGAAATGAAGCCGGTGCCATGGATGTTGAACTGGAATGAGCCCTCGTCCCCGTCGCCATTGGTGAAGCTCACCACCGCCTCGCGCGGGCCTGTCGCACTCGGATCGAAGAGGATCGTGAACGACGTGCTGTCACCACCCGCGACCGTCGGGGCAGGCTGGTGAAGCACGGTGAAGTCCGCCGCGTCCGCACCACTGATGGTGACATTTCCCACCGCGAGGCCGGCCGCGCCCGTATTGGAAATCATGAATGAAAGGCTGCGGGTGGAACCGATGCCGGAGACCGTGACCGTGCCGAAGTCGGTGTTGTCCGCAGTGGAAGGGACGACGCTGCCGTTGGTGATGGCCACGCTGTTTCCTGAAACGGAGATCTCGGGTTCGGGAGAAACGCCGTAAGTGATGATCGTCTGCATCATGCCGGCGGAGCCGTTTCTCCAACCGCAGGAGGTGCGGCCACGGGCACGGATCAGGCCGCCGGGCAAAGAAAGATCCGTCAGCTGCCAGCCGCCATTGATGCGTGTGCCGGCGCCCAGGAGCGTGTAGCTCGTTCCGTTGTCCGTGGATATTTCAAAGGTGACCTGTTCCACTTCGGGGGACGAACCGCCGCGCATCCACCGGATGCGGGTTGCGTCCGGCACCGTCAGCTGCTGTGTGGCGGGATCGTTGATGATCCGGGCAAAACCTCTGCGTGGAAATCCCTCGACCGAGCCATTTGGGTAGAGCGCGGAAAAACCGCCGCCCAGCAATACCTTGCCATCCGCCTGCTGCGCCACGTTGAGGACGTCCGAATCGGGGTTCGGATCAAAGTCGATGTCCAAGGTGCCATCCGGATTGAGACGTGCGATTTTATTGCGTCTCGTGGCGGACCCGGCATCGTTTGGTTGGAGCCAGGAAAATCCGCCACATATCAGGATCCTTCCATTCACCTCCATGGTCATGCTGGATACGTAATAGTCCGCGTTCGGGTTGAATCCGGTGTCCAGCGTGCCGTCCGCATTCAATCGGGCGATGCGGTTGCGCGTGGTGGCGGTTGCCGCTCCATTCGGTTGGAGGGTGGCGAAATCACCGCCGAGCAATATTTTTCCATCCGGCTGCACCAGCATGCAGAGGATCCTCGAGTTGGCATTGGGATCAAACGTTGTGTCCAGACTGCCGTCCTCATTGACCCGAGCGATGTTGTTTCGGGATATGGCGGAGGCGGCTCCATTGGGCTGGATGGTGGTGAAGTAACCGCCCAGCAGCACCTTTCCATCAGGCTGCCGTACGACGCTGCAGACGGAGTCGTTCACATTCGGATCGAAACCGGCATCCAGCGTGCCGTCCGCATTCAACTGTGCGATGCGGTTGCGCACGGTGCCGGTGGCCGCTCCGTTCGGTTGCAGCGTGGTGAAGTCGCCGCCGATCAACAACCTGCCATCCGGCCGCAAGACCATGCAATGCACGGATTCGTTCGGATTGGGATCGAAGCCGGCATCCACGGAGCCATCGGCATTAAGCCTGGCCAGGCGATTGCGGGCGGTAGAGGCGGTCGCCCCCTCCGGTTTGAGCGAGGTGAACCAACCGCAGATGAGGATCTTGCCGTCCGGTTGCAAGGCCACACCGCGGACAACATTGTCGGCGGTGGGATTGAAGCTGGTATCCACCGTGCCATCCACGTTCAGCCGGGCGATGTGTCCGCGCGGTATGCCGGCCACGCTTTCAAAGTCGCCGGCGAGGATGATCTTTCCATCCGGTTGCGTCACGGTTGTTATAACGACGCCGCTGTCCGCCATCAACGGATCAAGGCTGCCCTGCACGGCACCGGTGCGGAAGACCGTCACGTTGTAGGTCTTGACCGTCCTGCCGTTTTGCGCGGTCACTCTGATGACGATTTCGTTCAGGCCGGCTTTGAGCGGCAGAGGATCACTGGGGCTGCCGGAAGATGCCGGAATGAAGTCTCCGCCATGGATTTGGACGGCGATGCCGGCGTTGATCTCGGCTTTGACCGGTGTGACCGACAGGTTCTTGATTTCATAAGGAAGATTGGTGCTGTAGGTTGTGACCGCCGGATCGAAGGCCGGTGTCAGCACGCCGGCACTGAGACCCAGGGCGGAGAGATTCGCATTGGTGGCGGCGGTGGCAGTGCCCTGGAGGTTGATGATGAAAGGGCTTTTATCCGTGTCGTTGCTTACTAGATTCACCACCGCGCTGCGAACTCCCATGACGGTGGGGGAGAATGCGACGGTGAATGTGGTTGTCGCTCCCGGTGCCAGCGTGGCCTGCGGCATGCCGGGCGTGAAATCCCCGGGATTGGTTCCTGTCACGGACAACGCCAGTCCCGTGAGTGGTGCGAGTCCGGTATTCCTGATGGTGAAAGTCTGCGCGACGCTGGTAATGCCGACGGCGGTGGATGGGAACTGAGGGGCGGTAGCGCCGCTCGCCCTCTCATCCGCATAAGCGGTACTGCCGCCGGTGAAAACGGCGATTTTCGGAAGGGCCGGAGGATTGTTGAAACTTGCCACGGAGGAGATGATCCCGCCCGTGCTGCCGTTCCCATCGCTCGTAACCCCGAGCGCGCGGATCATGCCGGCGGCTGGCAGCGCAAGGTCATAGAGACGCCAGCCTCCCGATGCTCCCAGAAATGCTCCCGCTCCGAGAAAGGTCCAGGTATCTCCACCGTCGGTGCTCAACTGGAAGCCGACCCTGACGAATTCCGGCGCGCTGCCGCCGGATGTCAGTAAAACCTGGTTACCCGTGGGCACGGTCAAAGTCCGCGTGGCCGGATCGTTTTGAAGTCTGGCAAAGCGGGCCTGGGGAACCGGAGCGCCGCTTCCGTTCGGCTGGAGTGTGGTGAAGCTTCCGCCTAAAAGAATTCCTCCATCCGCTTGCAAGGCGACACAGTTGACATGGTTGTCGGCTTTGGGATCGAACCCCATGTCCAGCGTGCCGTTCGGTTCGAGGCGGGCGATGTAATTGCGTGGGATGGCCGTGGCCGAACCGACGGGCTTGAGCGTGGTGAAGTGGCCCGCGATCAGGATTCTCCCGTCCGCCTGCAACGCCATGCTGTAGACCCTGTTGTTGGCATTGGGATTGAAACCGGTGTCCACCGTTCCATTGGCATTCAGGCGTGCGATGCCTGAGCGGACATTATTGGCAATCACATTGAATTCCCCTCCTACCAGAATTTTTCCATCCGCCTGAACCGCGATGCTGTTGACGGCAGCGCTCGCATTGGGATTGAAGGTGGCATCGATGGTACCATTGGCATTCAACCGCGCGATGTTGCCGCGGCCGGCACCGGCCACGGAACTGAAGCTGCCCACGACGAGGATTTTTCCGTCCGCCTGTATCGCCAGACTGTAAGCGCCGCCATTGCCATATATCGGAGCATTGAATGCGGTGTCGAGAGTGCCGTCCGCGTTCAACCGTGCGATCCGGTTGCGGTCACTTACGGATGTGGCTCCGTTTGGCTGGAGCGAGGTGAACCGTCCGACGATCACGATCTTGCCGTCCGTTTGCTCGGCCATGCTCAGGACCTCGGCATTCGCATTGGGGTTGAAACCGGTATCCAGCGTGCCGTCGGGATTGAGACGGGCAATGCGGTTCCGGGTGACGCTTGGGACACCGGCATCCGGCTGCAGACTGGTGAAGAAGCCTCCAATGATGATCTTTCCGTCCGCCTGGACCACGATGCTTTCTACGGTGCTGTTCGCATTCGGATTGAAGCCGTTGTCCAACGTTCCGTCAGGATTGATCCTGGCGATGCGGTTTCTAGTCACCCCCTGCGCGGAGGTGAATGAACCACCGACAAGTATCTTTCCATCCGGCTGCAGCACCGTGGTCAATATCGTGCCGTTGATGCTCACATCGGGGTGGTCGAGATCTCCTGCCGCAGCGTGGAGATTTTGGAAGGAAATGCTTAACAAAAAGGTGATGAGCAGGCTGAGCGTTGTCAGCAGTCGGTGAGTTGTCATATCAGGGGTATGAAAGGGATGTTGTATGGCGGGAGGTCGTCGATGCCGTTTGGCTCTGTCCATGGAGGCACGAACGGTTCGTGCCATGAAATTGGAATCTGCCTGGATTATTCCATGATCTAACACCTCATCTGGCGGCCTCCAGCGCTCCGGCGGGCACGGCCTCGCGGAAGAGCGCGGTGGCGAGGTCTTCCTCCACCGGGATGCGGGCGAAGGCGGTCTGGTGGTGGCGGGCCTGCTGTTTCCATGCTGCGAAATGGTTCACATAGGCTTCCTGATAACGGCGCAGGGTGGCGGGTTCGATGCGGTGCGGGTGATGGGACTTTCTCTCGGTGTCGATGAATTCGTAGTTTCCGGACCAGACCGGGCGTGCTTCGGATTCGAGGAAGGGGGAAAAGATGACGACGGATCCATGACGTTGCCCGAGGTGGCGGAGCAACGGATCCGGATCGGCGGGGAAAAGCAGGTCGGACAGGAATACGCGGATCGCATTCGCACGCAGCGGCAGCCTTGAGAGATCGGGCGCGGCGGCGGGGGCGCCGGCGGGGAGGGCTCGTGCCGTTTCCAGCCATTGGTGGGAGCGCAGGGTGGATGGATCGAGCGTCCGGGTGATGTCGCCCCGGACGGCGTGAAGCGCGAGGGATGCCCCCGCCGCCTGGGAGCTTTCCGCGACCAGATAAAAAATCTCGGCGACGCGGCGCGCCTTCGTTTCATCGAAGAACATGGACTCGGAAGCATCAAGGATGAGATCCACCACGGGTCTCACCTCCTCACGGAAGAGTTTCATGGTGTAGCTGCCGGTGCGCGCGTATGCCTGCCAGTTGATGTGCCGCGGATCGTCGCCGGGCGAATAGGCCCGGTGGTCCTGGAAGTCCATCGACGATCCCGTGCCACCGCCCGTGAATTCACCCGACTGGCATTTCCACACCCGCGAGCGCAATGGCAGGCGCAGGCGTCCGGCGGCGGCGAGCGCGGTGGAATGACAGGACTGGAGGGTTGTCAGATTCATGGCGAGGGAGGCGGTGTCCGTTGCTTCGCGATCTCCTCCCTGGCATCCCGGAAAACGTCCCGGTAGCGGCGGAAGGCGACGACTCCCGTGACCAGCAGGAGGGCGAGAAGCACGGCATCAACAATGACAACGGCGTCCAGCAACTGGCTTTTCGCGAACTGGCTTTCGGCAAGCATGGGCATGAAAACCAGCGGATTCCAGATGAAGTACCATAGATACTTTTCGCTGTGGTTGGTGTTGGTGATGATCATCAGTCCGATCGACATGATGCCCGACAGGAGCAGGAAGATGATGAAGTTGTTGAAACGTTTGGTTTCCTGTCTGCTGAAGTTCGAGGCGAGCAGGGCAGGAAGCAAAATAGCGCCCAGGATGGAGAGGGAGACGATGTGGGCCTCGATAGGGTAGAATGATCCGGGATTCGCCCTCGTGGCGACAACCATCCCGCACACGCTGATCGCGAGAAGCAGCGCCGTGTAGAAAATTCCGGTGGGCCATCCCGGCAGCAGGAATATGCTGGCAATCTGTCCGGGCAGTCCCCGTCTGAGAAACGGAGCGCATACGGGTGGGAGCAGCGTGGATTTTTCCGTCAGTGCGGTGACGACGGCGGGAGCGAGGATGATTCCGAAGATGACGGGCATGGCCATCGGACTGACGTCATCATGGCTGCCGACAGCCACGGCGGCAAGCGCCAGTACGAGAGCGACGAGACGCCGCACCGTTGAATGGTTTTCGGCGATGGGTGCGATGACCGAGGTGCCGTATGAAAGCGCGCACCAGCTGATGTAGGAGATGAACACGATATATCCCAGGATGGCGGCCCGGCTCGGCCAGTCGGACAGCGTGCAGAAGTTCACGAACTCGCTGAAGCCGCCGCCCCTGAAGAACAGGCCCGTGACGGCCTGGATCATGAAAATGAATCCGATGACCGGCAGCACGCGGAGCAACTTGGCCGAGTTCCCCGACAGTCCGACCGTCACCGCGCTGAGGGCCATGGATGTCAGGAAAATCAGCAGGAGAAAGACCATCTCACCCAACAACACCATGCCCCCGTAGAAATAACGCAGGATCAGGTAGGGGATGATGGTGATCAGGATCAAAGCGGACTGGCTGACGAGGGCGATCCATTTTCCCAAGACGATGCGTGACGCGCTCAGGCGGGTGAGCACCATCATTTCGATCGTGTTGCCGGAAATTTCGCCGGAGAGGGCGGTGTTTCCCCGCATGGGTTGGATGAAAAGGGTCGCGAAGACGAACATCGTGAAGATCACGCCGGAGACGATGGACCCGGCGTCCTCCGAGCCGGCGAGGGATCCGGCGATGAGCAGGATGAAGGCGAGCAACAGTTGGAAGGTGAGAAACAGCATCGTGAAGCTGCGGGCGCGCATTCCCTGGCGCAGCTCCTTCACCAGCATGGGCGACAGCCGGTCGGAAAAATCAGTCAGGTGGGAGACGGGCATGGAAGGAAGTCGGGTGTTGGAAGTTGGAAATTGGGGAAATTGTTCGATGAGGTTCGGAGCTCGTTGCGATGGAAACTCACGCCTTGTCTTCCCTGCCTTCGACCACCGGCAGCGGTGGCGGGGCGACCGCCGGTTGGCCCGCGTCGAGGCGGCCCAGGATATCGATGAAGGCGTCCTCGAGGTTCCGTTGTTCACGGTGGAACTCGGTGATCCGAAGGCCGTCCTTGACCATGCGGGCAAGCACGTCGGCAGCCTTCGCGGGATCTTCGGTATCGATGCGGATGCGTCCTCCCAGTTTGCGGGCTTCGAGGAATTCCACATTCTGCTGGAGCACGCACCAGTCGGAAATGGCGTCCGGCCTGCCATCCACCTGTACGTCATAGAGCACTCCGCCCATGACGTCCGATCCCTGGCGCAGCGTTTCAGCGTCTCCGTGGTGGACGATGCGGCCGTTGTTGATGAACAGCAGGGAATCGCACATCTCGCCCAGTTCCGAAAGGATGTGGGAGGAGATGAAGATTGTCTTCCCCTCCTTGGCCAGGACGCGGATGAGATGCTTCAGCTCGATGCGGGCCTTCGGATCCAGTCCGGCCGCGGGCTCGTCCATGATGAGCACCTGAGGGTCGTGCAGCAGGGCGCGGCCCAGGCCGAGACGCTGGGTCATGCCTTTCGACAGCTTGTTGGAGAAGCGGTCCGCGAGAGGAACGAGGTCGGTGAAATCCATCACCTCCTGGATGCGTTGGCGGCGTTCCTTTCCCTTGTAGCCGAGGGCGCGGGCGTAGAAGTCCAGATACTCGAGCACGGTCATGTGTTCGTAGTTCCCGAAGTGGTCCGGCATCCAGCCGATGAGTCTCCTCACTTCCGACGGATGGTGGACCACATTGATGCCGCATACCTCGGCGGTTCCGAGGGTGGGATAGTCCAGGGTCGCGAGGATGCGCATGGTCGTGGTTTTTCCGGCGCCATTGGCTCCGACGAAGCCACATACCGAGCCGTGTGGAATCTCGAACGTGACGCCGTTGACGGCCTGGAGATTGCCGAAGTAGCGATAGAGATTGTTGATCTTGAGAGCGGACATTGAGAGAGGTTTCTGGTTTTCCGTGTTCGTATTCCGGTACGGATGTCAGGGGACGACAACCGGTCCCGTGATGACGGAACGGGTTTCGGTCCAGCGGATGCCCGGATTCGTGGCGATGCCCGGGGCCTGCGAGGTGATGGCTACGAAATGGCCGGGACGGTTTTTCGCAAGTTCGAGGAACTGGTTGTTCCGGTGGGAGAACGCGTTCGCCTCTTTGGTAAGAGCCGGAAGGACCATGGTTTCGTCCACGGGCGTCATGGTGAACCGCTTGCCGGTGGTGATGTTTTCCGCCCGGTGCCATTGTTTGCCGGCATCCATGAAATAGAGGGTCTCGAGGGGGAAATCGAACGTTGAGAGGTAGCTGCCGGGGCTGCCGGCCGTTTCGATGCGGCCGCGGGTGGATACGACAGCGGACAGGGTGTGTCCGTGCTCGGAGCGGCTTTGGAACCAATCGCCGGACGCGAGAATCTTTCCGTCGGCAGGCTGGAGATTGAGGTTTCCCTTCGCTCCCGGGCCATCCGTGAAGCGGGCCCAGCGGCTGCCGGCGATCGCGACCGGCTGGATCGCCACAGGGGTTTCCAGTGTGAAACGGGAACCCGTCATCACACCCGTCCGGCAGAACTGCTCCTGATGGACATAGGCGGCGTTCAGGTCTCCGTCCGGACGCACTTCCATCAGCACCCGGCGCATGCCACGGCCGCCGAAACCGTCTTGGGCGATGATGAGGATGATGAGGACCAGGCTGGCTCCCAATGAAATGAGAGGGGTGGTGATGAAGAGCCTGTGACGTTGGCCCGACTTGGCGAAGACAAACAGGTTCACCGGGCCGACGAGGATGCCGAAGATCACCAACACAACGATGAAGAGTCCGTAGCGGAAAGCCTGCGAACCGAAATGAATCTGCAGCGGCCATGAACCGCGGAAATCGTTGCGCAGCGAGGTCTGCCGCGGCTTCACGAGGTTGTCTGTGACATGCTCGATGACCTCGGTCTCGTCGAGCTTCGGAAATCCGGAGGAGACGGTTTCCAGCAGGAGGGAACCGTAGCCTGTTTCAGCAGGTAGTCCGAGCGATGCCCGTACGACAGGTGAATTTGAATAGACGATGAGCTGTCCCCCCAGACGGACCCATGCGAGAATGGCGTTTTTGGCGCCCGGCGGAACCTTCGTCCAATCCCCATCGGTCATGATGACGCTGTCGTAGCCCGAAAAGGCGAGCCAGTCATCGGGCAGTTGCTTGGGATCGAACTTCGATGAGAACTCGCTGCTCCCGCGATGCGACGAGCCGATCTTTTTCAGGATCTCCGCATCAAGCGCGGATGCGTTCGGAGTGAAAAGCGCCTCGCTCAGCAGGACGGCGGGCTGGTCGGGGCCGAGTTCCGCATAAATCGAGTTTTCGGCATCGCCCAGAGAGCCGCTCATCCGCACCTCGATCTGATTGTTGGCGTAATAGCCATTCGGTGGGCTCAACGGTACCACAATGTCGCGGACGACGGTTTTCCCGGCCCCCGCGCTGAAGTCGAACGAGGACTTCGTCTGCAGCCGGTCATCATAGTTCTGGCTGCTGGTGAAATCCAGCCGGATCGAACGGTCCGATTTCAGATTGTTGGCAATCTTCACCCGCACGGGGAAATAACCGCCTGGAGAGGGCTTGGTGAAGAGGGCCAGCACTTCGACATGGGTGTCCGTGCCGGTGTCGAACACCTCGCGGATCATCGTGTCTTGTGCGGAAGCTTGGAATGCGAGAGCGAGGAACAGGAGAAATCTGAGCATGATCGTCTGGATGGGTGGCGATGGAGCAGGGTGGGGGAGGTGCGGCCTTTTCGTGAAAAAAGACTCAGGCGGACCGCAGGTTTTTCGGAGTCGCCGCCGCTTGGAACGGAACTTCCTCCAACAGGGCGCGCACGATGTCATTGGTCGTGTGGCCTTCCACCCGCGCGTTGTAATCGAGCACGATACGGTGTCGCAGCACGGCGGTGGCGATGGCTTTCACGTCTTCGAAGCTCGCGTTCGTCCGCTCCTGCATCAGGGCGCGGGCCTTGGCTCCGGACGCGAGCGCGAGCGCCGCCCGCGGGCTCGCCCCATAGCGGATGCCGCGCGAGGCGGACGATTGTCCGGGATGGCTGGCGTCCACGAGGCGGGCGATGTAGTTCGCCACCACGTCGGGCAGATAGATTTTTCTAACAAGCTCCAGCAGGTGGACAAGCGTCTCCTCGGTCATCACCGGATCCACATGCGGATCCGTGCCGAGCTCCCGCTGGGAGACGATCCGTTGAAGGGTTGCCACATCATTGCGGGTGACCTCCAGTTTGAAGAGGAAGCGGTCGAGCTGCGCCTCGGGCAATGGATAGGTGCCTTCCAGTTCGATCGGGTTCTGGGTGGCCAGCACGAAAAACGGCTTTGGCAGGTCATGGGTTTTTCCCAAGACCGTCACCCGCCGTTCCTGCATGGCCTCCAACAAGGCTGACTGGGTTTTCGGCGAGGCGCGGTTGATCTCATCCGCAAGCACGATGTTGGTGAACAGCGGTCCCGGTTGGAATACGAACTCGCGCCGCCCATCGACTTCCTGGAGCACCGGATTTCCGGTGATGTCGCCGGGCAGGAGATCTGGGGTGAACTGTACCCGCTTCGTGCCGAGCCTGAGCAGCTTGGACAGTCCCTTGACCAGCTCCGTCTTGCCAAGTCCCGGCAAGCCTTCCAGCAGGATGTGCCCCCGTGCCAGCACGCCGGTGATCACGAGATCGACCAATTCCTCCTGGCCGAAGAGGATCTGGTTCAGCCCGCTGGACAGCGAGCGCAGGTGTTTGGCTGCATCGGCGACTTCCGTTTCGGTGGCATTTTCCATGGATTGATGGCAACGCTAGCGCAGACGCGGCGTTTGGGAATCCCCAAGGTGTGAAATTTTGATGAAGGCCGGCGGATGCGTTCGCGGGAGACCGCCAACACTCACGGGATCCGGTGGTGGCCGGCACTCAAGCCGAATCTCCAAAGCCACACGAAGGTAAGCAGAATGGCGGAGAGTCCCACGTGAAGCACCTGAACCCACGAATAGATGTGGACCTGCGCCATCACCAGTCCCAGCACCATCTGGGCGATCACAATCCCCAGCACCGTGCGCTCCACCTTGCCCGCCCCACCGACCCGGTGGCGCTTCGCCAGCGCCCACGCCCAGAGGGTGGCGACAAGCACCACCCAGGAGAAGCTGCGGTGAAACAGATAAACCCACGAATGCTCCAATTCGGCGATCCAACTCGATCGCGGGGCGTTCGAGTGGGATTTCGCCAGCTCGTCCGTCATTTCGCGGATCTGGGAACCGAGGATTCCTTCCGTCAGGATCACTGCCAGCAGCACTGTCACGGCGATCCTGGATTTCCCCAGGGCATCCGTATTCATCCCGATCCGCCATGGATCATCCGTTCCCCTCCACGCACAGTAGCAGAGGGTTCCCAGCAGGCTCATGGCCAGGGCGAGATGCGCGGTCAGAACTCCTGGCGCGAGGCCGCTGTAGACGACCCGCGCACCCATCCAGGCGTTGATCAGCACCACCGCCAGCGAAGTGAAGGCCATCCAGAAAACCAGCGGCCTCTTCTGCCTTTGCCAGAACGCGGCGATGAATGTCGCGAGCGAGAAAAACCCTACCGGCATGCTTGACATCCGGTTGATGAACTCGGTCCACACATGCCGTGGGTTGAATTCCTGTCGCAGTGACTCCACCGAAATACTGTCCGGATCCCGCCCCATGTTGGCGGCCTTCTTCTTGAACCGTTCGATCGGCAGTTTGGAGAAATCCACGTCCTCCACCTTGGTCGGAGGAATGAGGCAGCCCCAGCAGGTCGGCCAGTCCGGACAGCCCATGCCAGCCCCCGTGACCCTCACAATCGCCCCGACGAACATCAGCACCAGAACGGAAACCAAGGCTCCTGTGGCCAGTTTTTGAAACCGAGTCATCCCCATGCGCGGACCATGCTAGGCTGATGTGGTTTTTCCAGTGAAATCTCCATCATCGGTCTGTTTGAGAAAGGTGGCGGATCGCCTCAAATAAAAAATCGCCAAGGGGCGGAAGCTCCCTTGGCGATGAAGAAGAGACGCGGGGCGTCAGGAATTATGCGGTGCGGCGGCGGCGCAGGATTCCGGCGACGAGCAACAGGCCGGCGAGGGCACCGGTAGGCTCTGGAACCGGTGAATACACAGGGTTCCAGGAGAGCGAGTTGCCGCTGAAGCTGAAGGAACCTTGGCCGTTGGTGTTGATCGCAGCCAATCCGCCACCGAAGATGCTGGTCCAGTCGGCGATCGCGCCATTCGCACCCATGAAGATGTCATTCCATGACCTTGCGGTGTCCCAGAAGGTGTCTTCGAACGAACCGCTTCCGATGTCGACCTTGAAGAGCGAGTCCGCGGAACCTGCGAGGGTTCCGGTCACATTCACGGCATCGTAACCGACGCCGCGGGTTTGGGTCAGGGCGGTGTCGAGAGTCCAGGAGAAGATCGAGCCGCTGCCGTAGGTGAGATTCGTTGTGGCCGCTCCCGCCTTGTCGAAGGTTTGAAGGCCGACAGTGCCGATTCCACCTGCCGAATGGGTCGCTCCGTTGGAGAGAGTGGTGTTTCCGCCGACGGTGCCGTTCCCGACGAGGGCCGTGCCCGCACCGCTGACCTTGACGATGCCGGTGGCGGCGCTGGAGTCACCGTTCACGGCGAGGGTGCCACCAGTGACGTTTGTAACGCCGACATAGGTGTTGTTCCCATTCAGCGTCAATGTGCCGGTGCCGGTTTTGGTAAGACCATTCGAGTGATCGTTCGGGGTGGTCACGTTGTTCGCCTGGGACTGGGAAACGACACCTTGGACGGTGGTGTTACCCGAACCATTGACCGTGAGCATGCTGTGGTTGCCGATCGCCAGATTGTTCTGGACGTTGAGGCCGTTGGAAGAATTGTTCGTCCAGGTGTTCGCCTCGCTGTTGAGCTTGAGGTTGAGCTGCTGGCCGTTGACCGTGGAACCGATGTTGACCGCACCAGCGCCGGAATTGACGGTGATGCTCTTGTAAAGCCTCATCTCATTGCTTGAGGATCCGCCGATGATGGAGGTGGAAGCCGCAGTGTTGAACTCCATGCCATCGAACGTGCTCCAAGATGGAAGATCAAAAGTGATGGTCTGTGAAGTGGCGGTGGAACCTGGAGCATTGAAGGCAACCACTCCGTAGTTCCCCGGGTTGTATGCGGTGTTCTGCCATTGGGTCAGGTCCGCCCAATTTGCATTGTTGTTCCAGTTGCCATTGCCACCGCGCCAGTAGAAGGAAGGTGCTGCGATGGCGGAGGAAATGCCGCCGACGGCGATGAGTCCGAGCGCGGCGGTGAGAATTGAGTTGTGTGGGATGCGCATGATTTTAGGGGGTGGGGGTTGGGAGACACAGCAAATTTGCCCTGAAGTCGTCGTAACTCAATCAAAATCGGCCATATAACGTCATTGCGTAACGGTGCGGCAGATACGGGATTTCATGATTCCGGCGATGATTTCGATGGCGATGGAGGCCTGCAAACCTTGTCAGACAGTTTGATGTCGATCGGTTGAAATCTTATTTATTATTGAAAATAAAAATGTTGTGTGGATTGGAGCGAGAGCCGTCGATCTTCCGGACAAGTCGGGTGTTATTTTCGCTCGTCGGAGCGGAGATTTGATCCGTCAGTGGACCTCACCTTGGCATTTGGATTCGATTTCACGGCTGGTTCTGTGCCACCACTCGCTCTTCAACAGTCCCCAGTCGCTTTCCCGGATGCGGTGGCGGATGAATCCATTCCCGCTCAGCAATCCGTCCGGAGGGACCAATTTGCTTGCCTGCAATTGGCAGACGAAGTGGAAAAACGCATAGAGCAAGGCAAGGATTGCCCTGCAGCGAAGGGCGGGCATCTTTCCGGAAGCGATTTGGAAATCAGCCAGCAGCCAGTGCGCCCGCGGAGTGGCAAGATCTCCCAAGCGTGAGATGACCGTCGGCAGAGTGTCCGCCGAGAAGCAGTCGAGGAAGAAGTTCGTTACGATGAGGTCATAGCCGCCTGCCGGGCCATCCCAGTCCAGAATGTCCGCCAGAACGAATTCAACCTGCGGTGAGTTGGTCCGGCGACGGGCGATATCGAGCATTTTCCCGCTGGAATCCAGAACGGTGATCCGGGCATCGGGAAATTTCGCCGCGCACTCCGGCAGGAATCTTCCATGCCCTTCACCTGCGATCAGGACCCGCTGGGGAATCGGAATTTCATCGAGAAACGCGGTGCGGCATTTCTGGAGCTTTCCGCCCGCTGTCAGAAATTCCATCGCCCGGTAGAAGGGGGCGATGCGGTCGAAGTTCATGGCGAAGGATCGGACTTTTCTTGGCGATTGGCAAGCAACCGGCTGATCCGGATGAGGTCGTCCTCATTCACGTCCACGAAAGAGTCGATCGATTTGAGGGCGGTGATGATTTCCTCATGGCTCGGGGTTTCCGGCGGTGGTGGAGTCGCCGGATGGCTTAGATAGGCCGGGTAGCGCCTCCAGCCGAAGAAGATGTTGAACAGGACGGCGACGCCGACCATGATGAGGCAGTTCACCAGCACCGGGAACAGCACGAAGCGGAAGCCCATGTCGTGGATGGCATTTCCACCAAGCACCGCGGTGAGCGCGGTGGCGCCGCCGGGCGGGTGGATGCACTTCATGTGGTGCATCATGCCGATCGAGAGGCAGACCGCGAACGCGGCGGCCAGTTCCGGTCCGCGGATGAACCTTGCGCAGATGACGCCGATCAACGCGGAGAAGACATGTCCGGCCAGCACCGGCCAGGGCTGGGAAAGCTGGCCGTGTGGCACGGCGAAGAGCAGCACCGCACTGGCTCCCATGGAAGCGATGACGGCGGTCGCCCCGCTCAGGCTGAGCACGCGTTCGGTGATGAACGTCAGCACGATGATCGAGATGAGCCCTCCGAGCATGGAGACGATTTTTTCCCGCCAACTGACGGCGCTGAGCTCGATGCCGAGCAAGGATTTCAAATAACTCATACAGGGAGCGAAAATGGACGGAGGCGGTGCTTGAAATGTATCGTGAGACGATATAAATCAGGCCCGGATGTCAGCGGGCAAGCAAATTTTGACTCACGAGGACTACACACGGCTGGCGGATTTCCGCTACGCGCTGCGGTGCTTTTTGGAATTCAGCGAAAAGGCAGCGGCCGCTGAGGGACTGACACCGCAGCAGCATCAGGCGTTGCTGGTGATCCGTGCGAGTCCCGGAGCACAGGCGAACATCGGGCGGCTGGCTGAGCGGCTGAGGATCCGCCATCACTCGGCGGTGGAGCTTGCGAAGCGTCTGGAAGTCGCGGGACTCGTGGTCCG